>NZ_JADEWI010000030.1 GCF_015207705.1 Nostoc sp. LEGE 06077 | reverse complement strand
TGACAATTCTTGTAAGCAGGCTTTGATTCGTTCTTGTTTATCTTGGTTCATGGCGAGTCATACACACTGTTTTATCTGTTGTTATCTTCTCCCAGAACTTGTATATCTTCCAAAAGTGGATGCTCCCCCATGTATCTTCATAATGATACATCTTTTGTGTATCATTACACTTCTTATATTTACATGAGTAAAAGTATATTAGCAAACATTAAATACAAGGAAATAATATGGATTTGTTGTTACCAAAAATACAAAAAAGAATTTTGAAGCAAATTTATCAAATACCCTTTGTAAGACATCAAAATGATATCGCTTATCAAATAGCAGTTAATAAGCATAAACCCCATTTACCTATTATCTCAAAAGATGACCTAGAATTAGTTGAACAAATTAATCATGAAGGTGTTGTAATCACTTCATTAGATAATTTGGGTATTGCAGCTAATCCTCAAATTCTTCAGAAAGCCAAGCATCTTGCATCTCAGATTAAATCAGATATTAGCAGTGATGATAATCAATACGTTATTCATGCTAGTTCACAGCAAATAATGGAATACCCCGAAATTTTTTTGTGGGGATTAGAACAACGTTTACTAAATATTATCGAGCATTATCTTGGTCTACCAATAGCATATCATGGTACATATTTTCGCAGAGACTTGGCAAATAAACTAGAAAAAGGTTCTCGACTTTGGCATTTAGACCCTGAAGACCGCAAAGTATTGAAAATAATAATTTATGTCAATGATGTTACCGAAAATCAGGGGCCTTTTCAATATATACCTCTGCCTTTAACCTCGAATATAGTTCAATCTTTAAAATATAGTTATGGCTATATTCCCAATCAAACTATGCAAAAGGTTATTTCATCAACTAATTACAAATCTTGTATCGGTAGTTCTGGTACAGTAATTTTTGCTGGCACAGGTAGCATTTTCCATCGAGGCAAAATACCTCAAATATCAGACAGATTTACTATTTTTTTTGATTACACTTCTAGAAGAAAAAAAGAGTTATTTTATATTAATAATTCTCTGCCCTATCAGGATTTAGTTAAACTTTCACAAAATCTTTCTGTGCGACAAAAACAATGTCTTTTTTGGCAAGAATATCCAGTATAGCTATTTATTATAGTACTGCTATAGGACTCATATTTGATTTATGAAAAAACTCAGTACAGTTTTATTCCTTCTTACCTGTTCCCTTCCTACGCAAATCATTTCAGGAATCAAAGCAGATTGCTATATTTGAGTAATAACAACCAAAAAGAAAATATATTTATTTTGTTTTTGGGATCACATACCTAATACCACTTTTAACAGCCATATTATCACCTTTGTAACGAGGGATAATATGAATACTAGCGTGCATAATATTTTGTCCAGCTTCTCGATTGATATTCATTCCTACATTAAAGCCATCAGGTGCAAATTCTGTTTTGAGAATTGCTTGAACTTTATTCACCATTAACCAGCAAGCAGATTGTTCTTTCAAGGGTAGTTCAAAATAATTACTCAAATGACGTTTAGGAATGACTAAAACATGACCTTTACTTACAGGATAACCATCAAACATTGCATAAGCTGTTGCTGATTCAGTTAATAGTTGCAAATTTCTATAAGGGTTGCAAAATATACAGTTATTCGATGAGTTTCGCTGATAATTATAGTGAGTATATTCATATATCTCGCGGCTATCATCCAAATAAATTGAATGGAATGGTAGCTTTACAATACATTGATAAGTAGGCTTTTTATGAACATAATGTTCTCTGAATCCTTGCTTTTTAATATCTCTCCTCACAACATAATAAGCTTTACCACCTGGTTTTAATAGGTGGGAAACGTCCATTAAAACTTTGGTTTGTTCTTCAGCAAACAATACATTCAAAACATAAAAACAAATTATTGTATCAAATTTACCATGTGGGTAATCAGGCACATAATAGGGATCATAACCTGTAATGTCACAACCTTTTTCGCGCAATAATTTAACATCGTTACCAAAACCGCAGCCAAAATCTAATATTTTGCCTTGAAGTAGGTTTTGATTCAATAATAACTTTGCTGGAAATGACAGGTATGTTCTTTCTATTGCTGTGAGATGGCTGAATTGATTTTTTTGCTGCTGCATAGAATGACGATTTTAATGTCATTCCTGTCTTAACATATCTGATAATAAAAAGGATATGTCTCGTAAAATGACTCACGTTACATATCCTTCACTGTGCTTGATTTACTTAATGGCTAAAAGTTCAGAAACTGCTGCGTGTGCTAATACTACGCTAGGTTCACTCTGAAGTGCAGCATAGTATTTTCTGGCAAATTCATTACCTACTTCTGAAGGTGCAATTAAAATGCGAGTATTGGTAGTTAAATTCTGTACATCTTCCAACGATATGGGTTGATCAGATGAGAGCATCTCATCAATTTGTACTACTAGTTCAGAAATACGATGTAGCCAAGCAAATTGCTCATCAGCGACAACAAGTTGAAAGAGTTCAGTGTTAGATACTCGTCCACGAACTTGTTCATAGTTAATGCGTTCGGTTTCTAGCAACATCCGGTGAAGATGTAATAATTTATTGCGTAAATCACGCAGATATTGATGTTGGTTGATTCGTTGTAGAAGTGTGTTAACAGTCAATGTTATCTATCCTCTCGTTACAATATTTTTAATTACTTGAATACTTGCGGCTAGGAATAGAAGCCGCAGGTTTAGATTAGTTATAAAACTTGGGATAAATCATCTAGTCAAACTGAGACGGCAATATACTAGGAAAGGAAAATCTAGTCGTTACTTTCTGCTCGCTGTCATCAAAGTTACTGTACTAGATATACTTCATATACGATTCATCATAGATCAAATACCTGAAGCATAACAAATAGAGCTTACACTACTTTTATTTCGGAAAACCCTCGGTAAATTAAATAGGATGATTGTTGTCATGCTTACCAATGAATATAGGAATAATCGAGCCTTACTGTAGCGGGTTTCTAGAAATTTTACCAGAGGGTGAAAGCAGTGACTATTGGTTGATTGCAGGGATACACATCAATGGCGAAGTCTTCTTTCCTAGTCCGCGACTTTACCGTTCTGAACGGGTTGCACTAGCAAGAGCCGCACAACTGTATGATTGGATAGTTGACCACAAGCAGCAAATTATTGCTGGAGATTACTTCTGTTCAACGTTGAATTTATCCCTGTGGTATCAACCAAAAGCATCTTAGAGGATGTTGGCTGAAGTTTGATGGTAATATGCGCTCATCGCTGGGATAATTCCATAAAATTCGCCAACTTATACATAACTCTAGCACCCACATTACCATCCCACTCTGCATCACCCACTTCACAAACATCAAAGCCAATAATTTTTCTACCGCTATTCACTAGTTCACGCAATAGGCAGAATGTTTGCTCTAATTCTAATCCACCAGCAACAGGAGTACCTGTATTAGGGCAAAGTTTCGGATCTAAACCATCGATATCGAAGCTGATATAAACATTTTCTGGCAAATGATTGATAATTTCGCGGCATATATCAATCCAGGTGATGCCAGCATAAAGTTTTTGCTTTATCGTTGGGTCATAGTAGGCAATAATACGACCATCTGATTGGTCAATCATTTGCACTTCATCATGACTAATATCACGTAAACCTACCTGAACTAACTTAGCGATTTGTGGTAGTTTTACAGCATTAAACATGATAGAAGCATGAGAAAATTCAAATCCCTCATAGGCATCGCGTAAATCTGCGTGTGCGTCAATGTGCAGAATGCCGTAGTTGGGATATTTAGTTGCTAATGCCTGAAAATAACCTAATGGAGAACTGTGATCTCCACCAATGACTGCAACTTGCTTACCTTGATTTATGGCTGCTTGACACTGGTTAAATAACCATTGGTTCACCTGTTGAGAAGCTTGATTAATTTCTGTCAGGATGGGTGTTAAATCGGGTGTATCTGTTAGGGGTTTACCTTGTGCTAGTCTTTCAATAATTTGGGCAGCTAAGGTGCGGTAGTAATGATTTTTTTCTAATATATCTTGGGGAATTTCAACCAAAAAAATTCCCTGTTTCCAGCCATCTGGGTTGTCAAAGTCAAATAAATCCAGTTGAGTTGAAGCATCTAGGATTCGTTGCGGGGCGTTTGCTGTACCTGCACCATAGGAAACGGTAACTTCCCAAGGTACGGCAAAGACAATTAAGTTGGCGGACTCGTAATCAAATGGTAAGCCGAAGAGGTTGCCATTAATTTCACCTACGCCACTCGGATTATAGTCTTGGAGTTGATTAATCATCGATCGCCTGCCGAATTTACCTGGGTTGTCTGTATGTATTTTAGCGATCGCACTGAATTATTCACCATGTTCCCCTTGAGGCAATATCAAAAGTTTCGTAATTTCAGCTATTAATACACTAGCTTCTACGGGTTTATGAATATAGCCTTGAAAACCAGATAAAAAGGCCAGATTATAATTGTCTTCTGACGTCAGCGCCGTTAAAGCAATGGCAGGTGTATGCTGTTTTTGTAACAGTAACATTTGTCTAACTTTGCGAATTAAGGAATATCCATCTACTTTTGGCATAGCAATATCAAAAATCAAAATATCAAATCGGCAATTTTTGATTACTTCCAGTGCTTCTAAAGCTGATGTTGCTTTTGTGACTTGCACACCGTAGCTTTCTAAAATAAAAGTAGTCAAAAAAAGGCTATCTTCGTTATCATCTACTACAAGAATTTGCAAACCATCTAAAGATTGGTAATGGTCTATATCATCTTGGAGATGTGAATCTTCATAATTATTTGCCATGATAAGCTGTGCCTCCTTAGTTGGCCTAATCAATTACGGAGGAATTCCCAATAGTAGTCAGTATGCAGCTGACTACTACTGGGCAACTTTAATCAAGTTACCATGACATCAGTCTCATATCTTCAGAGAGATTGATATTTGAGCGTCTTACAGCAGTTTTGGTAAGTAGAGTGCGATTGCCTTTCTGTTGCGGTGAAGTATGACGAGTGCGATCGCTTGTCTTTTATACTGTGATGTTTGAGGGTGATGATTGCGATCGCCATCAATCTTGATTGGCATTAATAACCCTCTTTTGTTACTTTAAAAAGATAAAAACTGACAAGAGATTCAACTAGTAGCAACAGGGAAACTCAGGGGAGAAGCGCGAAAATCATTCATAAAGTCGATTAATTTCAAAAAGCAACGCTTCAGCCCAGGAATGTTAAATTCTAATATAAGAGGTTTACCACCATCTCAGACTAACAAAAATTATTAAATATTTAGAAGTTTTTGGAAAGTCGTAAAGTTCATCTAAAAACCTCTCTTCCTCTGGAAAAGAGGTTTTAAAAACTTATTCCTTCTCAAATGTTGGATAAGCTTTGTGTGCTTCTGCATAAATCTTTAAAGCCACAGCCATCTGCTGTTCAGCTGTTTCACCTTGTGATTGGAACCAAGTAAAAGTTTCAGGATCTATCTGAACTGTAATTTTTACATTTGACTTAGGCATCCGCAATTGTGCTTTAGCGAAGAACTCATCTGACAAAGGTGGAATATCTGAAGTGTCAATGTCTTCGTCGTTCATTGCATCGATTCTATTCCAGTCGGTTTTTGAGGTATTGTTCATAGCGTTTTCGTTCGTAAGACAGTGCTTTTCTTAATGAGATGATCCGAATTTTTTCTTCATCAGGTTCAGTGTAAACAACTACTACAACTCGTCCATCAAGTAAGCCAATACCAATATACCTATCTTCTCCATACTCGTTTCTCTCATCAAGGTCTATAAGTATTGGTAAATTAAAGATCCGATAAGCGTCAGCAAAGTCAAAACCATGCTTTATTATATTGCTTTGGTTTTTACGCTCATCCCACTCAAGTTTCATAACCTCAATTCATAACACAAATTTATTTAGAGCAGAATAATCAAATGTGCGAGGAAAATATATATGGCCAGCACATCTGCTGTAGTTATGATGCTTCAATCTTCAAAAATCTTCATCATCCACAAAAAACTCCGCATCCTCTTCCAATCGATTATCCCCAGAACCAGCCAGCCCCCAGAGAGGTTGCAGCACTGCTATCCCAATTACGCCGAAAGCTGCACTAAAAGCCAGCACTAAACCGACTGGTATTTGAATTGATTGAAAACTTAAAAACTTTAACGCTACTGGTGTGGCATTTTGGACGGAGATAATGGCGATCGCCATTATCCAAACAGCTACAACGACAGATATTAATAAATTAGCAATTGTCTTCATAAAAAATTACAACTTAAAACAGATGAACACAGATATTTATCAATATTCATCTGTGTGCATCTGCGCTTTAAACTCTTATCCTAACTTAGCAATTATGCTCTCCATTTCTTGGGAAATTTGGGAGAGTTTTTCTGGGCTATGGGTTTCCATGTAAACACGCACCAGTGGTTCTGTTCCTGAAGGGCGCAGTAGTACCCAACTACCATCTTCTAGGTAAAGTTTAATCCCGTCTTTACGCCCGGCTTCTTTGACTTTTATACCCGCAACTTCTGAGGGCGGATTTTTGGTAAAGGAGTCGATAACGGCAATTTTGTGGGCTTCGGTGAGGTGTAAGTCCAGACGATGGTTATACAAGGGGCCATCAGCTTCGGCGATCGCTTCTTTGACGAGTTGACTGAGGGGTTTACCTTCGTAGGAGATCGCTTCTGCCACTAACATATCGGCTAAAACGCCATCTTTTTCGGGGATATGCCCAACGATACTTAAACCGCCTGATTCTTCACCCCCAATCAGGACGGTAGTTTCCCGCATTTTTTCACCAATATATTTAAAGCCTACTGGTGTTTCATAAATTGGCAAACCATATTTAGCTGCGAAATTATCCAGTAGGTGAGTTGTCGCTACAGTGCGAACAATTGCACCACTTTTACCTTTGTTTTTAATTAAATGCCTAGCTAACACTAACAATACAGTATTGGGGGTGAGGACGTTGCCTTGCTCATCTACGATGCCAAAGCGATCGCTATCGCCATCTGTCGCCAAACCCAAATCAGCGTGGTCTCGGCGCACAGCTGCAACTAACTCTTCTAGTTGTTCCCCTTTGGGTTCTGGCATTCCGCCACCAAATAATACATCTCGCCAAGTGTGGAAACTTTCTAATTCCACGCCACTTTGTTGCAAAACTTCATCTAAATAGCCGCGAGATGTAGAATATAGCGCATCATATTTAACTTTTAAATGGGCGCTTTTAATGCGTTCGACATCGAGCAATGTGTAGATAAATTGCAAATAATCGGGTTTGGGATCAAAAATAGAAATTGACCCGCTAGGGTTGTTACTAGGCAGATCATCCGAGGCACTTTCAATATTTGCCACAATAGTATCAGTGATTTCTGGAGTGGCAGGCCCGGCATAATCGGGGATATATTTAATTCCACAATATGGTGCAGGATTATGGCTGGCTGTAAACATCAACGCCCCTGCTGAATTTAAGTGGCGGGCGTTGTAGGCAATTACTGGTGTAGGACAATCCCGATCAGTAATTTTGACCGTCCAACCCAAGTCTGCTAAGACTTGCGCGGCCGTACGGGCAAACTCATCAGCTAAAAACCGCGTATCGTAAGCAATGAGAACTGGTCTGTCTTTAGAGTAGGCTGTTTCGAGGTAACTTGCGATCGCTCTAGTTACTTTCCGCACATTGGGGAAAGTAAAATCATCGGCAATAATTCCTCTCCATCCATCAGTCCCAAACTTGATTTTACCGGAATTGCTAGTAACGCTCATTGTTGCCAATTTCTCCCGTCCATCTTCAGTACTCTATTAGGAAGCTTCCCGCAAAGCGTGCCTAGCCGCAAGTATCAAAAGAAGTTGTGAGCAGCCAAAACTCATGCTCAAGTTTCTTCCCACTGTATTTCTTCTCACTGCTTGTTAGCGATGTCAACCCCCGACCGACCTTTTGCCAGTTATCACCTTTGGTCTTTAATTGCCCCAGCCATAGGACAAGAACGCTGGCATTGTCAGATGCGACGTGGGTTTATTAAAGCACGTCAACATGAACCCGAAGTTAAAGCACTGTTAACAAAGGCTACGGCACCCCAGCGGATTGGTATACTCGCCCAAAAAGGCGTTTATGAGTTTCATCATAATAGACATTTGTTAAACAAATCCGATGGTGTCGAAAAAGTCGCACAGTTATTAAAACTAAGCAATACTAGCTACCAAGTTCAAGAGCGCGTCATCCAAATTTTGAAAAAATATCAAGATGCGCCGTTGTTGCGGGGAAAAAATATTCTGCAATTGACTCCAGGTGATGAAGGTTTTCCCAAGCCAATTTTAATTGGACAAGGCGATTCTTGCTTCCGCTTATATGCAGCTATGGACTGCATTTTTATTGATGGCGATCGCACTTTACATATTTTAGATTTCAAAACTGGCAAATCTGCCTTTGATCAAAGACAAGCACTCGTTTATTTACTAGCTGCGCGTTATCTTTATCCTGGTAGACAAGCAGTCGCGTCATTTTATAATTTAGAGCTTGGTAAGAAATCTGATTTAATTAAAATCACTAATCATGAATTTGAAAATTTAAAAGATGAATTAGCCAACATTGCTCATAAACATCAAGAAGACTTGCACAAATATCAAGAGCAAAATAGTAATTTCAGTCAAATATTCCCCCCTAACCCTGGCTACCACTGCCGTTTCTGCCCCTTTAATTCTATTTGTGAATTTGCCAGTGTTACTACTTCTGCTCACACAATTATCCCAGTTTAAGAATCAACTAATCTCTTTAAAATAAGATATATCAATATTGCCAAAATAAAGCACCATAGCAATATTAATTTGTTCTAAAATTTGCACTAGCCACTTGATATCGCTAGTATTAGCAGACTCATAGTTATGAAATAAAATTGCTAATCGCTTTTCGAGATGTGGTTTAGCTTTGCGGCAAATCAAAACTATTTTTAGCAATAATTCGGTAGTGACTATTGTACCTTGATTAGTAATCAGATCGAGAAAATTTAAGTGTTGTATCGATAAATGACTTTCGACAATTAAAAAATTTAATAACTGATTACAGGTTCTCATAATTAAGAATTCATCAGGTTTTTGGTGATCAGCTTGTGGGAGTGTTTTTTTAAACTGTGTAGATAACTTTTGCTGCAACTGACGTTTTCCCGAACCTCCAGTAATTGAAGATATCAGATATTCATACAAATCATCTTTGAAATCACGAAAGCAATTTACATTTTGACTAGAGTGTAAAAATTTTTGTGCTAATTCTGGGTATGTATAATTACCCTCGACCTTACCAATAAAATGTTGGAGAGTAGCATGAAGCTGGCGATCGCTCAATAATGTCGGATTTTTTACAGGACGTAGAATCCTATCTGCTTCATCTGCTGATACTTTTTTGATTATCTGAGTACGCCGCACTTGGTAAGTCACATATTTAGATAAATCAATTTCAAATTGTTTTTGCACCTGTGCTTGTATTTGTTTAACTTGCCACTGGTGTTCAAAGGTAGCATCATCACTTATTAAACAATGTTCATATAAATAAGGATAGCGGCGAATTAAAGTAATTAAAGGCTGAGATTCATGATCAATATTTTCCTCAGTCGTTTTCGTCATTACCTGGATAAATCGGCGTAAAATTAAGTACTGTTCACTGACAATAAACATCTGAATTAATTCACGCAAGCGTCGAATATTGCGATAACGAAAACTTGTGGTTCTGGATCTAGTAGGTGATAACTCAAATAATTTTATTAATTCGGGAATAGCATAATGGAATTGTGGTTGCATCTGCCAGCGATTAATCAAAATATGACAGCAACGGTTAAGAAAAAATTTAAACTCATGTATAGCAGTTTTAGACGCTGTAATTTTATCTAATATTAATAAGATTTCTGGTTCAGGATAATCTGCACCTTCAATAAATAAAACTCGACAGCGTTCAATCATCTCACTAGGAGATTTGACTTGCACTAAATGAAGTAAATGTTGATATATTTGTTTTTCTTCAGCATTAGACTGCTGAGAATTTTGTGTCAAGTATGAAGGTATATAAGCTTGATTACTAGTGACGAGAATATGACTACCAGCAACCTGCGGTTTAGGAATCTTTTGGGATTTACGATTTATCCAATCATTCACTTGATCATTACCACTTTTAAACTGGGTTGATGAATTTTATGAGATCAAGATTTCGTTTGTGCTAACTTCAGAAATCTCATCTCTATATTTATTAATTATTTTTTCCTTAGTGTCAGAATAATAAATATCAGCTTGATAATTGCTTCACAACTTCAGTCTTGAGAAAGTTGGAGTATTAACTACATACAGGAAGATTATCCTAATTCTGAAAAGCTGTCTTGAGGGTGTCTACGGGTTCTGCTGTTTAGGTTGATTACAGAACCTTATCCATACTGTTACTAGTGCAATCAGGCAAAAGTCAAAAGTCAAAACAAAGAAGAGTTATACCACAAGCCTTTTAGCAATTCCCAATGGTTACTGAAGGGAGTCGTTGGCGTAGCTTTCACAGAAAATTATGGTCTCTATCTTATTTATAAAGTAAATATCTAGTAGTTTGGCAAAGCTAAAGTCTAACGCAATCCATAAGCATAACTACTCAATTTTCACTACAGCCAATATCATCCGAATATCTCATAATATAGAATGATACAAATCAGGCTAAATTTTAGAACAAGATGCAGTAATTTGTGATGAACATTTAGAAGCTATCTTATTGGGAATCAAGTTTACGATAAAGAATATCCTGTTGTATTTTTGACAAACTGCAAAACTTTTTGATAAGAATCTGGGTTATTTGAAGGGTTGATAATTATAGGAATAGTACCATCCGGCAACCAAAAAGTTATCCTGCCATTGGGTTCTTGACAAAAAGAACTGATGCAATGGAGGTTAACTACATATTCATTTTTGCCGTCAATAATTTTTACCCAATGACCACTGTCTAGTTCTACATCGGTGACTTGTTCAAGATATTTGAGAACTTTTTGATAGTCTTCTAAGTTATTTTGAGGATTAATTACAATTGGAATTGCACTATCAGGCAACCAAAAGGTAACTCTGCCGTTTTTTTCATAGCAAAAAGCGTTAACACGGTCAAAATTAATCACATATTCTTTCCTCTCGTAAAAGATTTTCATCCAGTACGGCACAACATCTCCTTAAGTCCAATGTGGAAAAATGATGCTAACCCTGTATAACAAAATATGTCAGTCCTAAGTCAATGTTGATTTAGTTGAGTTCAAGACTCAAGCTTGGTTTTGGATTGGTTAAGAAACTTCTACAGGTGTTTGTAGATTAGAATTAGGATAATTAAGAGCGATCGCAGCTTGCATAAATCCTTTAAATAAAGGATGGGGATTGCTAGGACGCGATTGAAACTCTGGATGAAATTGACAAGCGATAAAGAACGGGTGTTGCGGAAATTCGACAATTTCCACTAAGCGGCCATCGGGTGAAGTCCCACTTATAACATAGCCAGATTCTAACAATAGCTGACGATAAGTATTGTTGAATTCGTATCTATGTCGATGCCGTTCATAAATCATTTCATCTTGATAAAGCTTCGCAGCCAAAGTATTGGGCAGAATTTGGCAGGGATATACACCCAAGCGCATTGTTCCGCCTAAATCAACTACGTCCTGCTGTTCTGGCAAGAGGTTAATGACTGGATTAGTGGTATCAGGGTCAAATTCAGCACTATTAGCATCTGATAAACCACAGATATCTCTAGCCCATTCAATGACAGCACATTGCATTCCCAAGCATAAACCCAAAAAGGGAATATGGCGATCGCGGGCATATTTGATAGCAGCAATTTTACCATCTACCCCGCGCGTTCCAAAGCCACCGGGTACAAGTACACCGTCCACGCCTTCGAGATAATTTTCGACGGCTTCAGTTTCTAAGACTTCGGAATTTATCCATCGTAAGCGCATATCAGCATGAGTAGCAATTGCTGCATGGCGTAATGCTTCAACTACGGATAAATAAGCATCACTTAAACGGACATATTTACCAACAATCGCAATCTCCAAAGTGCGCTTAGGACTGTAAAGCCTGTCCACCATTGTTTGCCACTGGGTTAAATTGGGTGGGCGCTGTTCCATTTGCAGCAATGCGAG
This sequence comes from Nostoc sp. LEGE 06077, assembly GCF_015207705.1. Taxonomy (GTDB): domain Bacteria; phylum Cyanobacteriota; class Cyanobacteriia; order Cyanobacteriales; family Nostocaceae; genus Nostoc_B. The sequence goes on along the minus strand of NZ_JADEWI010000030.1, from coordinate 66,393 downwards.
TGCTTGCTCTGCCAAACCTTCCCGTTCTAAAATCAGCGGTACTTCATAGATACTCAGGGCATCTTGGGAAGTAATCACACATTTTTCCGGTACATCACAGAACTCAGACAATTTATGCTTTAATCCTGTGGGTATCGGGCGATCGCTCCGACACACTAAGATATCTGGTTGAATGCCAATAGATCTCAGTTCCTTGACAGAATGCTGTGTCGGCTTAGTTTTCATTTCCCCAGCCGAAGCAATATAAGGCAATAGGGTAACGTGCATATACAAAACATTCTGCCGTCCCACTTGCTTACGTAACTGGCGAATTGCTTCCATAAACGGCAGTGATTCAATATCTCCCACCGTGCCACCAATTTCCGTAATTAATACATCAGGATTCGTGTCTTTGGCAACCAACAGAATTCTGTCTTTAATTTCGTTGGTAATGTGCGGAATTACTTGGACTGTGCCACCATTGTAGTCACCACGTCGTTCTCTATTAATCACGGCTTGATAAATTGAGCCTGTAGTCACACTGTTAAGGCGTGACATTAAGGTATCAGTGAAGCGTTCGTAATGACCCAAATCTAAATCTGTCTCAGCCCCATCTTGGGTAACAAAAACTTCCCCATGCTGAAAGGGACTCATTGTACCTGGGTCGATATTAATATAGGGGTCTAGTTTTAAAATCGACACCGAATAATCGCGTGATTTTAGTAAACGTCCTAGACTTGCTGCTACAATTCCTTTGCCGATACTGGAAACTACACCTCCAGTTACGAAGATAAATTTAGTCATAGTAATTTTGTATTTCTCTCTTGCGCCTTCTCAAAATACATCCCGTAATTGTGCCACAGGCACTGTCATGAAATCTTCTGTGATTTGTTGTGAAAAGAATTTTCGGATTAGTCGTATTCAGTTTGATTGCCACCTCCTCTGTCGCATTGGCAGATTCATCTCTTATTGTTGTTTTTCCACCACCTAACTACCAAACCAGTACGGAAAAAATATTTTTTCTGGGTACAGCACCAACTAATGGTCAGGTGCTAATTAATAGTCAGGTCGTTAACCGCAGTCAATCGGGTCATTTTTCTCCTAGTTTCCCTTTACAGTTGGGAGAAAATGTTTTTACAGTAAGTCACAAAAATCAAACCATTCAGATTAAAGTGACTAGGCTGGCAACCGAGGCTGTTATCCCACGAGGGTTAGAATTTGCTCCAGGTTCTCTCACTCCAACCGTGAATATTGCCAGACTACCAGGGGAACTAATTTGTTTTAGTGCAGTTGCACCATCTAATGCTAACGTCTCCGTAAACCTCGCTAATCAAACTGTTGCTCTAGCACCACAACCCCAACAAGTCCAACTGCCAAGCAATTTGGCAGCCCTCACGGGAAGAAACCAACCTACAGCCCAGTCTGCTGGCAAGTATGCGGGTTGCACGACGGTGCAACAACCTGATTCTCAATCCTTCAGCCTAATTTACGGTAACAACATCATTTCTGGTGCTGTTGTCCCAGATGCCAATCAAGAGATAGATTTAGGTCAACCTCAGTTTAAACTGACGTTGAATGGTAAGACAATTACTCAACCAGGAACTGGCAAAATAGCAATTCTCTCTCCTGCACAGTTACCCGTTGCCGAGGTGATAGTAGATGCAGGCGTAACCCGCACTGGGCCTAGTACCGATTATTCCCGGCTTACTCCCCTGCCTCAAGGAACACAGGCTACAGTGACAGGCAAAGAAGGTGAGTGGTTGCGTTTGGACTACGGTGCTTGGATTAATAGTAAGGAAACTCGGATCATACCAGGGGCAATTCCGCCACGCACAATTATTCGCAGTGTCGGCTATCGTCGGCTTCCTGGTGCAACAGAGATGGTTTTTCCCTTACAGTTTCCTGTTCCAGTGAGTGTACAGCAAAGTGATCAAACTTTCACTCTGACACTTTACAATACCACTGCCCAAACAGACATTATTCGTTTAGATGATGATCCTGTGATTTCTCGTCTGGATTGGCAGCAGCTGACTCCGGGACAGGTGCAATACACCTTTAACCTCAAAAAAGCGCAACAGTGGGGATATCAGCTGAGATATGAAGGCACGACCCTGGTTTTAGCTTTGCGCCATCCGCCTGCTATTGAAAATCGACGACGCAAGCCTTTATCTGGTATCAAGATTCTACTTGATCCGGGGCATGGAGGTAAAGAATCTGGTGCATCTGGGCCAACGGGATATCTGGAAAAAGATGTGAATTTGGCTGTATCGAAGCTACTGCGCGAGAATTTGCTCGAACTTGGGGCAACAGTGGTGATGACAAGAGACTCTGACAAAGATGTTTCTTTACCAGAGCGTCAAGCAATTATCAGTCAAGAAAAACCAGCGATCGCTCTTTCCATCCATTACAACTCTTTACCCGATGACGGCGATGCGGAAAATACTCAGGGAGTTGGGATGTTTTGGTATAATCCCCAAGCCCATAACCTAGCGGTATTCATGCACAACTATCTAGTTAAAAAACTCAATCGACCTTCTTACGGTGTGTTTTGGAATAACCTCGCTTTAACTCGTCCAGCCGCGGCACCATCAATACTGATGGAGTTGGGTTTTATGAGTAATCCTAATGAATTTGATTGGGTGACAAATCCCCAAGAACAGCAAAAGTTAGCTAAAACTTTAGCAGAAGGAATTGTAGAGTGGTTTAGAAGCGTGGAGTAGCATATTTGATCAATGTCAAACATCAAGCTGACTACGCTGTCCACCATGCAAAATCGGCATTGTAAACAAACCCCAAGCCAAACCAGTAACTAACCCAAAAGGTATAACCAGATAATTATTAAAATCCCACAAGCCAAAAATTTGCGCTGCTAATTCTAGCGGGTAAACCATCATGAAAACACTGGCAAAAGCAGCGCCATTCCAACCATATTGACTCAACCAGTAAGAACCTTTACCACCAGTTACAGCATATAGCATACGGGTCAGCAACAAACCTGTGACAGTGCCATAACACCGCATACAAACAGCCATGATAAATGGGGGTGCTAAATCTAAGCCCATATCTGGTTGCGGACACACATGATTCCCCATGAAATAAATAATGTCCGCAATACCCCCAAGTAACCATACTCCAGACGCAGCGAGAAAAGGAGCAACAGGCGGGCCAAAAACCATTCCTGCCAGGAGAAAGTCAGCAATGAAACTCACCCAATTAACTTGCAACTCTCTTGTGAAAGCGACTCTTGCCATTTCCTTTCTTTGCGCCTTTGCGTTCTTTGCGGTTATTTTCTTAACCTACCACTGCACGATAAGGACTTGTCAACTTATCAAGCTGTTGAATTAACAAACTCAGGAATAACCCTACATCTGTAACTACACCCACTGATTCAACCGAACCGCGATCGCTCAGTTTAGTCACCACAGCTGGATTAATATCCACACAAACCATTTTCACACCAGCCGGGGTCATATTCCCCACACCAATTGAGTGCAGCATGGATGACAGCATCAAAATCATCTCCGCACCTTCGAGATGTTTGGCGTATTCTTCCTGGGCTTTAATCAAGTCCATTTGGGTATCAGGTAAAGGCCCATCATCTCGAATAGAACCAGCCAGGACAAACGGCACATTATTGTGGACGCACTCATACATCACGCCGCTTTTAATTACCCCCGCCTCGACAGCCTTGGCAATGCTGCCATGACGACGGATGCTATTAATTACCTTGAGGTGATGGCGGTGTCCACCCCGCACGGCGACACCCCGTTTCATGTCTACACCGAGGGATGTTCCCATGAGATTTTGTTCGATGTCGTGGACTGCGATCGCATTTCCGCCTAGTAGGGCTTGCACATAACCTTCCCGAATCAGCTGTGAGAGGTGTTCGCCGCCACCTGTATGAATCACCACAGGCCCAGCCGTGACAACTACTTTACCGCCAGCATCGCGGATTTTACGTAATTCCCAAGCGACTTGTTCCACGACTAATTCAACACGGCGTTCACTGGAAACACCCGCCGACATAAAGCTGAATTCTTGGGAGTTGCGTTGTTCCCGCGATTCGGTTTTGCGGATGGTGCGAATACCAAGTACGTCTACAACTACCTGTTCGCCAACTTCTAAATCACGGAGAATTTTACACCGTGCAACTATACCATTAGCATTTTGAATAATGGCGATCGCACCATCCATCCGCTGATTTTCTACCTTCACCCATTGGCCATTAATTCGCACCTCTGTGGGATAAATTGTACTGACGTAGAAATCATCAGGTGCTACACCCGCCATAATCACAGGTTCCAGTTTGGCATCCCGTTCATCTTGCGGTAAGTCTACTGCACCTAAATCAATCAACAAGGAGATGATTTCTTCCATCACCTCGTGGGATGGTGCAGATACCTTCACTTCAGCCGCCGAGGTACTTTGGCGTTGTTCTCCCAAGTTGAAATTCAAGACTTGGAAGCTTCCACCTGTATCAACTATCAAATCTAAGGCGCGGTTAATTAAACCAGAATCTAGCAAATGTCCTTCTAGACGAATAATCCGACTTTCGACAGAAACATTTGCATGAACTTCATCTCGGACTGGTTCAGTTACCCGTAATGTGAGACATTTAGCTGCACCACCAGCTTTGAGAAATTCGGTTAACTGTGTTTCCAGGACTTGAAAACCAACTTCCGCCAAACGCGACTTTAAAGCTTCGCTGGCTTTATTCATAATCACGATGCTTTCAACATTCACTGCATTACAAGCGAAGTTGACTGCATCAGCTTCAGCTATGGCTATGCGCTTTTCTGCGGCGACGCGCATTTCAATTAAGCGGTTGGAGTAAGAATCAAACGCGCCAGGATAATAAAGTAAATAGCCGTTAGCTAAAGGACAAAAGCAAGTATCTAAATGATAGAAGCGTTCATCAATTAAACGCAGAGATAACACTTCAATATCCAGCCATTTGGCAAGATAGGGGTGAGAATCTAACTCGGAACGGAAACCATAACCCGCCCATAACCAACGCCCTTCTCTATCTAGAAGTGCATCGCCAGCGCCTTCAAAGGGTAAATCTTTGGGTAGTTCATATACTGTATAACCATTTTCTTCAAACCATTGCTTGAAGTACGGTTCTTCGCCCTGGCGTTCTTTGTGTAAAAACCGACTTAAAACTACGTTATCTCCGAGAACTAAACCCGCGTTGGCTGTAAAAACTAAATCAGGCCAACCTTTTTGGGGTGTGACTAAATTTACAATGGCGTGTTCTTTGAGAACTTGATATAAACCCTGCCACTGTTCGACGGCGCGATCGCGTGAGGATTTGTGAATATTCCCTTCCATCCAAGGATTAATCACATAGTCCACATCATAGTGGTCAGGAGGACACATTAAAAAGCGAATCCGGGAATTCATAAAAATCTTACTAGCGTTATAGATGCTACAAGCCTAATCTGGATATAATGTCAAATCCGCTACAAAACCTCTACCTTGAGATAGTTGAAGGATTTACAGAGGCTTCGCTCCTATTTTATGATCGGAAAGACAACGTTGTGGCCGTGCGATTCCGTGTTATTTTAGCGCCATTTAGTGCAAATGACTAAGATGACAAATCTAAAAATTACAGTAGATGATCAACCCAATGCAAAAGATATTCGTACTGTCATCAGCCATCTGGTGGAATACAACAATAGTCAAACACAACCAGATGTAAACGATCCTCTAGCTATTTGGGTGCGGGATATTGATAGTACCATTGTTGCTGGTTTAGTTGGTCAAACAAATTGGGAATGGCTGTATATTTCGCATCTCTGGGTATCTGAGAAATTGCGAGGCCAAGGATATGGCAGCAAAATGATGCTAGAAGCGGAAAAAACAGCTAAACAACGCGGCTGTGGACACGTATACCTAGATACCTTCAGTTTTCAAGCCTTGGGCTTTTATCAACATCTCGGATATCAAATTTTTGGTGTTCTAGAAGATTTTCCTGTTGGTCATCAGCGGTATTTTTTATCAAAAAAGCTATAGCAAAGTGCTGATTAGGGTGGGCATTTTAATTCCCACTCTCGTCCATTGAAAGTCAGCATTACAACTTTCTTCCGTTACCAACATTAGATACCCCCAAGGGGCCGCGAGTGACACCTAACTGGTTCTGTAACTTCAACTCTCGCCAAAGTTGCGAACCAGAAATTTCACCTTGGAGTAGCTGACGGTAATGCTGTATAGTTTTTGTCACCTGTTCTGGTGTTTCATTGACAAATTCAATGCGGAAATGGCGTAACCCTAGTTCTATGAGACGCTGTACGTATTCGGCTCCGGTTTGGGCTGTGCCATTAAATACAGTATTACGACAACCTGCATCAGCTTGCAGGACGTGTTCACTACCAACACGGTCACGTAATTTGACTTCATGTTTCTCACAAGGTCTGCCACAGTTGGTGTAATCTATACCCTCTGAAAGAAAAGCGCAAAACACACAATGTTCCATGTGAAACATGGGGATATGCTGATGAATTGTCACTTCAAACCATTGGGGTGGACAACTGGTAAGCAAATCTTCTAATTGAGCAATATTTAAATCGTAGGATGCGGTGAGTCTTTCTAAACCAAAGTGCTGCTGAAAGTAATCTGCGGTTAACGCATTTGCAACGTTAAGAGAGAAATCAGCGACACATTTATCTGCACCAAAAAATTGTAACTGATCATAATTCCGTACTAAATACCCATCAGCATTTGCCGCCCGAACTTGCTGTAAAATCCAGTTTTCTCCAGGTTTGGTAATGCGAGGAGGTGCAACCCATATCTGAGGGAGGGGCGAACGGCCGTTCGCCCCTACTAGTTGTACGGCTTGGCGGTAAGTGCGGGGGTCTTCAAATTCACAGTAGAGAATTTCCACACCAGTATTTAGGGCGGCTTGGAGTTGCTTGAGGTTGCGTACTAGAACAATGAGTGCGGGAGGTGTGGGAGATGGAGGAGATACCGCAGGAAGTAAGTCTTGCAAGGAAATATTAGAACGTAATTCCCAGCGTTTGGGTTGACTGCGTAAAGCTTCTAACTGGGTGACAATTTTTCGCCGCATTCGGTTTAACTCACTCACGGGAACCATTACAGCACCTTTGAGATGATTGATTAAAGTTCCTAAACAAAAGGGAGTGTTACCCAAACGACCGAACTGTTCTTGTAAACGGTCTGTATCTAAAGGTTTAGTGTGCGCCTCAGCAAGTGCGATCGCAGATTCTACTTGGACAATGTTACCCAGTTCATCACGGGCGATCGCACTCAATAATTCCCCAACTTCACCATGAATTTCCAACGATATCGGACGCTGAAATTGGGGGTTCTCACCAGCAAAACTCTGACGCAGTTGTTTATCTAGTTCTGGGTCACTGGTTTTCCAAACTTTATCACCGATATGCACCCGCCGGAAGTTGAGGTTATCTTTGCCAAAAGTGAGTACTACTTCCTGACCTTTTGGTGTGACTGTATAAATTCGACCGCCTTCTTCCTTACCCTCTGGATGACCGCAGTCAAACACAATTCCGTCTCCTGGTTTGACTGGTGCTTCTAAGCTAATTGTCACCTGTTCGTTCCGAATGCGGGTAACTTCACCCAAATAAACCCCGCGTTTCTTCCCAAACCGCGCATGAACTAATTCTTGATTATTAATTCCATTAAACCAGCCAGTGTAAAGTCCGCGAGAAAACGCCATTTCTAAGTTGTATTGTTCTTGACCTCTCCCCCAAACCCTCTCCGCTGCGGAGAGGGGAGTCTTATTTCCCCCTTCCCTCGTAGGGCAGGGGGTTAGGGGGTTAGGTCTTTCCAACTCCGCCATCACTTTATTTAAAGCTTCTCGATAAACACGGGTGACATTAGCAACATATTCCGGTGCTTTCAACCGCCCTTCAATCTTCAAACTAGTTACCCCAGCCTTCACCAAATCGGGTAATACTTCTAACCCTGCTAAATCTTGGGGACTGAGTAAATATTTGCGTTCCTGCAAATCAACAATTTCACCATCAACGATTAAATCATAAGGCATCCGACAAGCTTGGGCGCATTCACCCCGGTTTGCCGAACGTCCACCTAAAGCTTCACTCGTCAAACACTGACCAGAATAGGCGACACACAAAGCGCCGTGAACAAAAACTTCTAATGGTAAAGTTGTGGCTTGTTGAATTTTCTGAATTTCTTGAATAGAACATTCCCGCGCCAAAACCACCAACTGACAACCGAGAGATTTAGCAAATTCTACCCCAGCCGCGCTGGTGATAGTCATCTGCGTGGAAGCGTGGATAGGAAAATCTGGCGAGAGGTGACGAATCAGACGACAAATCCCGACATCTTGCACAATCACCGCATCTACGCCAGCCGCAATAATGGTGCGGAGATATTGCTGGGCTGCGGCTAATTCTTGCGGAAAAACGAGGGTATTTACAGTAACATAGCCCTTTACACCCCGCAGGTGTAAAAACTCCATCAATTGTGGTAAATCTGCTTCTGTAAAATTTTGCGCCCGCATTCTGGCGTTAAATCTATCCAACCCAAAATAAATCGCATCAGCCCCATTTTCGACGGCAGCTTTAGCACATTCCCAGTTACCTGCTGGCGCAAGTAGTTCAGGACGTTGAAAAGAAGTTTGTGGGTTGTGTGTGCGATCGCTTTTCATCAGGCTGAGATAGATTTAAATATCACCATAGCGATTCTATCAATAAAAACTCGCAGCGATAGATCCGCAGATTGTCAGGCATTTGGTGGGTTAGCCAGTGTTTATCCTGCGGCAAAATCTAGCAGTAGCGATGATAAAGTCAAATATATGTGCTGGGCTTGGCGCACCACCCAGGCTAATCATATTGTTACGGAAATTGCTCAATTTCTCATTACAGTCGCATCCTTGTTACTAGCCGAGGGACGGCGAGGCGCGTATTTTCTCATTAATTCTTTGACTTGGGTGGCTACTAATGGATGTGTATCTTGTTGTAATTTTGGCAGGAGTTCTAAAAGCACCCGATGAGAAACTGCATTTAAATAGGCGATCGCAGCTTCTCGCACAAAGCCTGTAGGATGACGTAAAGCTAGTAAAATTTCGTGACTAGTTAGGCGGATACGGCTAATTTGCGCCAGATGAAAACAGCAGGCTAAACACCAATCAGACAGGAAATTATCTAAACTCAGCATTCTCTTTAATCTTTCACTGACTGGCTTTGGTTGATATTCGACTAATTCAGCTTCGACTAAATAATGCAGTTTTTCTTGGTGCGATCGCTTGTCTAAAATATTCAACAACAGAGATTTTACAGGCAGAGTGACTGTATGCTCTAAAATTTCTAAACCCCTGGCGATGTTTGTTCCAGAGGGCGATCGCAAGTTAAAGGCGGCTGCTTGCATTTTTTCGGGTGAATACAGCAGCTTCAATAGCAAAAGTAACCGTTCTCGTCCATCTATTTCTAGTTCTAGCAGAGATCGTTGCAACAATTCGCAGACAACCACTGCTCTTTGGGATGAAGAATGATTGTCTAGAGTTGGTGGTTTTTGCAAGTCAATATAAGCTGCGTAAATTTCGCCTAAAAACTTTAATTCTTGCTCAATTAAACTTTCTACCCTAGTTTGATGAAAGCGATCTACTCGATTGCTGGTTTCTGGTTGTTTCTGCACTTTGAGTAAACTACGCAGAATTTGATATCTAGTCGCACCCCAAGATTTTTCTAAGTGTAGCCAGAGAGCTTCAATCGCTTCCAGGGTAGGAATTTGGGCAATAGTCCGCCACGCATACATCCGTACTATTTCTGGCTTATAAGTATTGGTAGCCAACTGCAACAGCATATCAAGAGCTTCATTCTCCAGTTTGGCTAAGGCACGCATCGCCGTGCTGCGGGTTGATTTATAGTAAAGTGCAGCAATCAAGGCTGAATAATAATCTTCTAAACGAGTTGCTGCAATCATTTCCAAGACAGCGCAACGTACACGCAAAGATTCATCTTGCAACAAATTTGGGATATGAATTCGCAGTGCTTGGAGGTATACGGTTTCTCTTAAAGCTTTAACTCCATTAATGCGTTCTCGTTCTTGTTGATGAGTCAACATCCTTTGCAGAGTTTTGGTAGCTGCTACTTTTTGTATTGGCGTTCCCTGACGCAAAATCAAAGCGGCGGCGGTGGCGCGAATTAAAGAATGGTGTCGTGCTTGCAAATATTCTTCTAATTGACTCAAATTAGGATTTTCTTCAGCCAGCCAAACGTAGCGTAATGCTAAAGCTAATACTTCTGGATCAATTTTTTCTGGGGGTTGTTCAATTAATCGGCGCACATCTGAGATATAAGCAGGATTTGCGCCGCCCATAAACATGACTTCCAAACTTTGGCGCTGTAATTCTGGTGGTAACTTCAGCAACAACGGGGCTAAAACTTCGGCGGCTCCATGCGAATCAATTTGGGCTAAAAGTTCAATACAAGAGTGTTTATCGGCGGTACTGCCTTTTTCCCCTAAAGCTTTGACTACCCCCTGTTTAAAGACACGCAAGCCGACGGTAGAAGCACTTAATTCTCCCCGTTCCGCACTCAAAACTAACAAGTCAACATAACGCGATCGCAGTACCCAAACAACTCTTAAACAGGTAGCAGCCGCCAATACGGTTTCGCCCACAAAGACCCATTCTTGTAATGCTGTGGGAACAATTCGGTTACAAACAAACAAAGTCGCCAAAATCAGTAATCCAGACCCGCCTGTCGCGATCGCTTCGGCTGTTCCGCCAGATAATGCTTGCATGTGGCTGCGGAGCCGTTCGGGAATGGGTTGATAAAGCACTGGCCCACTACTAACAACAAAGGTGTAGCGCAGCAATTCATCACAAAATTTTAACCCGACTAATCCCCAAAAAATGCCATAAGAATGCAAAGCGGGGAATAAATTTAATAAAGCGATCGCCGCTGGGACAACAAAACCAACACTAATGGGTAACAGCGCGGCGGTGAAAAACACCCCAATTCGTTCAATGAGCCGACTGGAAACAAACCATTGAGTTGCTAACTCACACAGCCCGACAATCCCGCCAAATATACCTAAAAAACTAGCAAGGTCGCGATCGCCTAAATTAGATTTTAGTTCGCGGAGATATTGAAAATCGACTAATAATCCAATAACTTGTAAAAGCCCAACAAACGCAAATAACTGCCATGTATAACGACGCAGTGGCGCTTGAATCCGCCGATATCGAGAAGCCTGTTCATGGGGAATTTGTCTTTGTGGTGCATCAGGAAAGGCCGCGCGATATTTATTGCTTAAATAAGCTAAGATTGCTGACCCTAAAACAATCAATACACAAGCAATCAGGATGACTTTCTCAAGTTTGACAAATTGCAAAATCCACGGCAAACTAAAACCGCTGATCACATCCGCTACTAATAATCCACTGCTAACTAATGGGTATGTGCGTTTAATTTCCCGGATGTTAAATATTTGATTGGCAATAATTGAAGTGTTAAGGTCGTTAACTACATAGAGTCCATCTACCCACAGTCGGAGGATAAATACCAAAATCACTGCTATGTAGGAAAGATGTAATCCCTCACGCAATAATACCAAGAATATGAGTGGCACAACCATACAAGGTGCGATCGCCACCACTACCCAACGCAAAGGAAAAATCTTTTGCAGCCAAGAATACACAAAAACCAGCCCTGCACCTGTTACAGCACTAGCAATGTACATCCAAGGCAACGGGCCAGCCCCATATTGATCTAAAAACAGTGCTACTGTACTATCTTCTGCCCATCGCAACCCGATAGATACAGTTGTATAAAAGGCAAACATAATCCAAGTACGTTCACCTTCCTCTGGTCGCAGATTTACCCACTGTAGCAATCGTGAGAGAACACCTTTATTGACAACCAACGAGTAATTTTTCAGTTCCATGCAGTTTAACTTTCTGATATCACCCTGCAACAGTTTGAGCAAAAATAGCACTCAGCACTTAAAAAGCAAGAGTCCTGAGCAACTGAGTATTATGTTTCCCACTCAGCTCTCAGGACTATCAGTTTTTGATAAACTTCTGCGATTTATGGCCGCTGTGCTATTTCTAGCTGTGAACTATGCGTTGTGTTGAGAAAAGTTAAAGCTTACTTTTTGGGCGAAATCAGCATCATCATATTTCTCCCCTCTTTTTTCGGTGCCTGTTGCACTTCTCCAAAGGGTTCAAGATCTGTCGCCATGCGCTTGAGCAAATGTTCTGCTAAGTCACTGTGTTGAATTTCTCGACCCCGAAACATGACAGTAGCTTTGACTTTATCACCGTCTTTCAAGAAGCGCTCTGCTTGTTTCACACGCACGTTATAGTCGTGTTCTTCGATTTTGTAGCGCATCTTGACTTCTTTGACATCAGCCGTATGCTGCTTTTTCCGGGCTTCCCGCGCCTTCTTCTCCTGTTCAAATTTGTATTTCCCGTAGTCCATAATTCGGCAAACTGGCGGGTCAGCCTTATCACTCAGCAGCACCAAATCTAGCTCTTTTTCTTCTGCTAGTTGCAGTGCTTCCTGAGGGGTAATAATCCCTAGTTGGGAGCCATCAGTGTCAATGACTCTAATTTTCGGGAAGCGGATGCGTTCGTTAATTTGGGGCAGATCGCGAGTTCTCTTTTTTTCAATCACAGGCATTATGATTTGTGGCAACTCTCTTTTTAGAATATAGTTTGATTTTGCTTAGGATGCCTCAGAAGCACAATACTTAAATAACTGAGGACTTAATGTTATGAGTATCTGATTCTAGAGTAACTAATCTAGACCTTAGTTACCAATAGCTAGTATTTGTCATTTTACTCATAATGAAGAGAATTTCTTTGCAATAGTTAATTTACATTACACAACCAGGCGCAGCATTACGCATTGTAACAATTCTTTGCTATAGGAATTAGCTGTGATTTCTGACCTGATTTGCCCAGACAGGTAATGGGTAAAGAAAACCTAAAGCTTGAGTTCCACAAAATCATTGTCCAGAAAGTTTAGGTGGAAAAGTTTAGACTTCAGACTTTAGTTGCAGCTTTTATATTGGAATATATTATGCAAATCCTTGGGCATTGGAGGTAAGCTTGACCACAACGTTACACTGGCAGCAACGAGTTGGCAATCAAAGGGACTGGGTTTGGCGCGGCTGGCAGACTCGTTATACCTACATCCGCCCTAGTGCAAATTATCATAACTCAACGCCCTTAATTTTGCTCCACGGGTTTGGTGCTTCTATTGGGCATTGGCGGCATAACTTAGAAGTTTTGGGTGAATATCATACAGTTTATGCCCTAGATATGCTGGGTTTTGGCGCTTCCGAAAAAGCCCCAGCAAATTACAGCATTGAACTATGGGTGGAGCAGGTGTACGAATTCTGGCGAGCATTTATTCGCCAACCCGCTGTATTAATTGGCAATTCTAATGGGTCATTGATTTCCTTAGCGGCGGCGGCGGCTCATCCTGATATGGTGCAAGGTATTGTGATGATGAGTTTGCCTGACCCATCATTAGAACAAGAAGCGATACCTGCTCCCTTGCGACCAATTGTCAAAACTATCAAAAATATTGTGGCTTCCCCGTTGGTATTGCAGCCAGTGTTTAAGTTTGTGCGTCAACCCAGCGTCTTAAGGCGCTGGGCGAGTTTGGCTTATGCAAATCCTGAAGCTATTACCGATGAACTGATAGAAATTTTGGCTGGCCCTCCCCAAGACCGAGGCTCGGCGCGGGCTTTTAGTGCCTTATTTAAAGCGGCGATCGGTGTGAATTTTAGTCCTAGTGTCAAAGCTGTATTGCCCAAATTAACAATTCCCATACTGTTAATTTGGGGACAAAAAGACCGATTTGTGCCGCCTATATTGGCTACTCGATTTGCCCAATACAACGAAAAATTAGAACTACTCAACCTAGAGAATGTCGGGCATTGTCCTCATGATGAGTGTCCAGATCAAGTTAACCAAGCCATTTTAGATTGGATGGTGCGCTGTTTTGGCGATCGCCCCCAATAAAATCAGAATTGTATATCTACCCTATTTGTACTTGGGCGGTATCCACTGCTGTAGCACCATTCACAGAGCGGGCTACAGAAACCATCTTGTTGAGAATTTCCTGACTGGGAACTTTGCCTTTAAGTACTACAGTACCACCGGTCTGAGCCACCCACAGTGTATCTACATCATCAAGCTGCTGATCTTGATCAAAGGCCAAAGCTACTCGCTTGGCTAAACCACTTTGATCATATTCCCCATTCAATCCGATCCTTTCTGGGGGGATAGATTGAGTTGCTGTAGACGCAGGCGCAGTATTAGCTGCTTGCGGTACTGCTTGTGGAGCGGGATTTACTTGGGCATTTTGTGGTTTTTCTAAACCGAATAATCTTTTTAACCAACTCATAAACGCTGATCTCCCATGAAAATTCCATAACAGTTTGAAGATAAAGGTTTTTGGTGATCCTTTTCATCTGTCAAGGAAAAGATCTGCACTGATGAAGTTTACTGCTTTCGGTATGATTTTTCTAGAACTTTTGGTAGAGAGTGTAATGAGTGCAGCTATAAGTTTAAAATAGAAAATCACACTTATCAAAACATTTAATTTACAGTACGTGTAAGGTAGCCCTTAACTAGTGTTTGCGTTAGTAATATGCTACCTGAGCCTGTGTTGGCAAAGATGAAACATACCCTTTCTGTTCTGGTAGAAGACGAAGCGGGTGTTCTTTCCCGCATTTCTAGTTTGTTTGCCCGTCGTGGCTATAACATAGAAAGCCTTGCTGTTGGCCAAGCTGAACAGGGAGGAGTTTCCCGCATTACGATGGTTGTAGCTGGTGACGATCGCATAATCGAGCAAATCACCAAACAACTATATAAGCTGGTTAACGTCCTCAAAGTTCAGGATATTACCGAAACTCCCTGTGTTGAGCGAGAGTTAATGCTTTTGAAGGTGAATGCTACTAGCAGTAACCGCTCAGAAGTAATTGAACTAGCTCAGATTTTCCGGGCGCGAGTGGTAGATGTAGCAGAAGATTCCCTCACTCTAGAAGTGGTGGGAGACCCTGGAAAGATGGTAGCGATTGTGCAGGTGCTACAGAAGTTTGGTCTCAGGGAAATAGCCCGGACTGGCAAAATCGCCTTGATTCGTGAATCGGGTGTGAATACTGAGTTGCTCAAATCTTTGGAAGCAAAGGTCTAGCCAACGCGATCGCCTTGCTGTGTTCTGAGAATCTCAAGCAGTGAAATTACTACAAAATTGTCGCAACTATTACCCCGCCAATTCGTCGGGGTTTTTTTATGCAAATCTATATATAGGAATCATATTTGATTTGGAGAAAAAACTCAGTACACCTCTGTTACGTCTTTTCCTGTTCCCTGTCTACGCGAGTAATTTCAATAATTAAGTGGATTTCATAGCTGCTTACGGAATTTTTCCCACAGCCTACTAGTGCTTATTTTAACACTTTTAAATATTTTTCAGTTAAAAAAGTATAGTTAATTTTATATTTTCCAGTATTAATACTTAAAATATTCAATTCTAAAAGCATAAACTTCACATAATCAATATAAATTTACGGTATTTCTAGATGAAGATTTCACCAAGCTAGTTCTGTAAAGACTATGATGACGAATGAATTTAAAGCAGTTAAACTGTTTCCCAAGAGATTAGAGATTAGGTAAAGAGCTGAAGTTGTAAGATATCAGCTTTTCATATAGGGTTAGAGTTCAGTAATCTACATAAAAAACCGTAGAAGTTCCCCTACGGTTTTTTTTTGTGCCAAAAATTACGTAGAAAGACTTAACTTTACTCAACTTCAGATGTAATAAAAAAGCAGATTTAATTGTGAAAATCAGCGCAATTCTTCATAAAACTAGATCTGTATTATTAAATTTTCCAGTGATTTTACCGCACCAAAAATTAAGGAAATATGAATACAAAAGAATATATAGTCCGATAGATACATTTAAAGCATATGTTTTTAAAGAGCTTTAGTAGCGTTGTAGTCGCATTGACATTGTTAGTAGGTAATACAGCCTTAGCTCAAACTACTAATGAACATTTAGCATTTCATGTACAAGTAGGCTCTGATAATGATGGTAATCCGATTATTTTAGATGCAGGATCTGTGCAAGGAAGTGAGTATACTATCTTGCAAAAACAAGGTAATGGCATCACAAAAACTACTTTTCGTGCTTCATGTGCTGAAGGTCGTTTATTTTCGCAAACATCTTCTCTCTATAGTGCAGATGGTAAATTAGTTAGTAAAAAGCAAACCAATCAAGAAATTACTCCTCAACCTGGAACCCCAGAAGCTAACTCAATGGAAATTGTTTGTCACACAGCTAACAACGAAGGTAATCAGTAAGCATTTGTGAAATATGGATTAGGGAAAAGTTTCTGCCTAGTTAGTTAATCAGTACATCAGTAAACTACTTAGACATTGTTGGCGAAACTTTTGCGAGATTTCATCAGTCTGAATTTTTAAATTATGTAAAAAAAGTATCCATGCCTTCTTCTAATCAAGGTATTCCTGGATTACCTGATCTGACCCATCCAATAGAACTAATCCAGTTTGGGAACCAATTACTCAAAGCTTCAATTTTATTAGTATTTTTGGTTATAGCTTTGGGTGTAGCGATCGCACTGATGAGTTTCGCATTGCGTCGCTATCAGGAAGAAAATGAGATTTTTCTTGGTGAATGGGTTTTGCGTTACTCCCAAATTTTACGGGGATTACAGCATCTCACCCTGGTATTAGCTCTGTTGGTGGTCGGATTTTTTCTCTCTTCCACTTTAGGTAATCGCTATCACCACTGGGAACAAGCAAAGGTTGTGCAAGTTGCTCAAACCGTCGCTGGGGATAAATTAGAACAGACAGCACCCCAAGTTCGCTATGTGATTCAAGAGCCATTCACTTATAACAACCAAGTCAACGGCAAAATAGTCAAAGTCAATGATACGCGCGAACTTACTCGTTATCTCGCCTTAGCAGGATCGCAGATTCAGGTAAAACTGGAGCAAACCACCGATATTCAAGGTCGCAGTGCCATTTATCGCATAGATTACAGTGCAGATTACAAAGTCGTCAATCGGCTCAAGGATGTGCAGCGTTTTTTCTTTGAAGCATCACCACCCGATGGCTACTCACTGCTGGCTAACTACAAAGTCGAACGTTCAGGAACTCGACTCGAACTTCTCAATCCCGGAGACTATGGGTTTCCCTTTAGTTTACAACCCGGAGAAACAGCCACCTTTCGTGTCACCTATCAAGCGCAAGCAGGGTCGCGCTGGGTTTATAATGCTGCGGGACAAATCCTGAGTAATTTCCGTCTGACAGCCACAGCTAACTTTGCACCTGTTGATTTTGCTAGTGGTATTATTCCTAACGAAATTAAAGCTGATGGCCGCAGCACTCAATATACTTGGATATTTAATGACAATGTTTCTGTCAAAAATCCCTTTGGAGTTTTTACCAACACTGCACCTATCCGTAACATGGGGATCATACCTCGGTTGTTATTACTAGCACCAGCATTATTTCTCTGGTGGATATTGCTACTGTATTTGTCAGTCCCAATGAGTTTGAAAAATGTAGCGATCGCATCTGGTATGTTCTTTGCGTGTATTTTGACTTTGACTTACCTGGCTCGCTTCTTGAATGCTGAATTAGCCTGGACAATGATTTCCCTCATTTTTCTGACATTAAGTTGGGGGTTAGGTGCAAATCGTAGTTCTTCTTTTGCTGTGATTATCTGTTCTATTGCTGGGGCTGTGCTACCAGTGTTTGGATTATTGGTTCCATTTAGTGGCCTGACTTTGAGTGGAGCTAGTTTACTTTCAGCTATTTGGTTAGCTGTGCGTCACTGGTATAGCTGGTACAGTTTTCCTCCAGCAGACCGTGTTAAATAACTACTAAAAATGCCTAAAACCATCCCTAGCCATAAATTCTATGTGATATGGAGTTAATATAGCAAAGTGCTAAATATCAACACTATATCTACACAGCTTTCGACAATTAACACTTTTCTCACTTAAGTGACTACTGCTATGGCATCTTCATGTCTTTCCAAAATTTACTATCAAAGTACTTGACACTAACCTACCAAGGACTGCTATATTAACAGAGGTGAAGCGATGGGGCGTAGCCAAGTGGTAAGGCAGCGGGTTTTGGTCCCGCCATCCCTAGGTTCGAATCCTAGCGCCCCAGTATTGAAAAAGGTAGATAACTAATCTACCTTTTTTTTTGAGAATTTATAACTTAGCTTTTTTCCCCAGAATATATAACTACCCAAATTCAGAGTTGAATTCTGTGTCAGTGGCGAATGAGGAAGTGAGTGTAAGACCCCCACTAAATTAAAAATTTAGCAGTATCCCATTATGTATGTGGTCAGAATTCCCTAATAATGGTTGCTGAATTTGTACTGAGCATAGTCTGAGTATTGATTCTTACTACTGACTTCTGGATTTTTTTAATTGATTTAATCTAATACATAACTTCCACCGATAGGAAGTTAAAAATTTCTTGCTGTTTAAGTAAAAATTTCGTATAGCAAACAAGGATTATTCAATAGAGTTAACAAATTTGTGCTACGCAATGTTACTGTATTGGTATTACGTTACCCTTTACTAAGCTGTATTTGTAAAACTGTAACCATAATGATAAGTGTATGACTAAGTTTTCCACAATACCTGCGTACTGAAAATTGTCTAACGTATTGGTTAGCTAGTCAATTGCCGAATTTGCCAGGGCATAGCAACAGACAAGGTAACTTACAAGCATTCTAAGCATCTACACCAAAATTTAGATCGCAGTCTTTTCTGCATCATAACCCAGTCGTTTAATTTACAATCACTATGCTGAAGTCAGAAAAACACCCTTACCTGTCACAAGCTAAATCTGCTCAGTTCAACAACAATGATGACGATGAATTGCACATAGGGCAGATTTTCGCTATTCTGCGTCGTCGATTATTGTTAATTTCTGGGATCACTGCTTTAGTAGCTACAGTAGCGGTGTTAAAGGCAGAAACTGATCCTCCAGTATATTTAGGCTCCTTTGATATTTTAACCAAGCAAGTAACTGGAGAGACAAAAGTTATAGCTAGTGTCCCCCAGACCATTTCTGATGAAGATGCGACCCCTAGAGTCGTAGCTTCGTCAACCAGAGGGGATGGCGGTGGTAATACAACTATTCAAGTCTTACGTAGTCCGCGCATACTTGATCCGATTGTGGAGAAGCTGAAGCCAAAATATCCATACATTACTTATAATTTGTTAGCTGCTGGCTTAAGTATCGGCTCACAATCGCCAGATATTTTAACTGTCCAATATACACACCCAGACCCAAAATTAGTCAGTGATGTTTCTAAGCTACTAGCTGATGCTTATTTAGGGTATAGTTTACAAGAACGTCAGTTAGATGTTGATCAAGCAATTGAGTTTGTTGATAAACAAAGAAAACCCATAGAAGCACGGGTGAAATATTGGCAAAATCAACTCCGAAATTTACAAGTAGAAAATAATTTAATTGATCCAGCCCAGAGAGCGCAAGAATTAGCTGGTCAACTAGCTGGGTTGCGACAACAGCGGATAGAGAATCGGTTACAACTAGAACAATTAGTCGCAAGATATCAGGATTTGCAAAGGGAATTATCTCGAAGTTCTGGCGAACGTGCGGGTAATTCTTTACTCAGTGAAAATGGGCGTTATCAAAGGATATTGGATCAGATTCAAGCAGTTGATATTGAAATTGCCCAAAAGTCAGCCATATATAGTGAAGAAAATCCAGCAATGCTGACGCTAAGAGACAGAAAAGCTTATTTACTTCCTTTGCTGGCTGGAGAGGAAATGCGTCTGCAAAAAGAATTGCAAAGCCAAATTCGTTCTGTTTCAGCACGCGATCAGTTTTTATATGACAAAATAAAAAATCTGAATAATGACGTAAGATATTTAGCCACCCTGAGTCGTGATTACAGCAACATTCAACAAGAATTAGGAATTGCCAACAGCAGTCTGACTCAATTTACGACTAAACAACAAGCCTTAGAAATTGAAAAAGCCCAAAAACAACAGCCTTGGCGCTTACTTGATCCAAAATTAGCTACAGTTAATAAACCAAGTGCGATTTCTAACAATGCCAAACTGAACTTAGCAATTGGTGGTGTTTTAGGATTAGTGTTGGGTATAGGGGCAGCTTTAATTGTCGATAAGTTGAGTAATATTTTCTACACTGTTCAAGAGTTGAAGAACAGTACGAAGCTGCCATTACTAGGGATTGTGCCGCTAAGAAAAGAATTAGAAGCAGCACCGCAATCCAATTTATCCAGAGGGTTACAACAAAATAATCGCGCTTCTTTCTTTGAGATTTTCCGCTCTCTTTATACCAATATTCTGCTGTTGGGTTCAGACGATCAGATTCGCTCTTTGGTAATTAGTTCTGCCGGACAGGGAGATGGGAAATCTACTGTGGCTGTACATTTAGCACAAGCCGCCGCCGCAATGGGGCAACGAGTCTTGCTGGTAGATTCTAACCTCCGTTGTCCTAGCGTACATCAGCGCCTGGGGATATTGAATGTTCAAGGTTTGACTGATGTGATTGCCCAAGATCTAGATTGGGAAAATGTGATTGAGCGATCGCCTATTGAAGAGAACCTATTTGTGATGACTGCGGGGCCAACACCTCCAGACTCCATACGGTTACTGGCTTCTAAGAAAATGCAGGATTTAATGAACGAGCTGCAAAGCAGTTTCGATTTAGTTATTTATGACACCCCACCACTACTAGGATTTGCTGATGCTTACCTCTTAGCATCTAACACTAATGGTATTGTGATGGTAGCTGGCTTAGGCCATTTACAGCGTACCGCCCTACAGCAAGTATTGGAAGAAATTCAAATATCCGGTACACCCCTATTAGGGATGATCGCTAACAAATCAAAAGATGCGACACCTGTTTCTCATAACTACTATCAGCAATATTACAAAAAGAGTATCAGTGCTGAAATAGTCGAAGTAGAAACAGAAAATAACGACGACCAAGCTAACTCTGTTTTTAGAGGGATCAGAAGACGTTAGATTCTAATTTAGTAGTCATGATTTTCAATCATGACTACTAAATTATTACGTTTCGGGCGATTTTAAAGCTTGATCTAAAACTTTCCGAGCTTGTTCTGCTTTTGTTCGCGCTTCTTGGTAACGCAGATTTGCTTGGGCAAAATTTTTCAGAACCTTAAAACCTTCCTTCAGGCGAATAATTTCCTCTTCGGTGACAGAGTTATCAGAAAACAGCACATCAACAGCTTGGCGAATTTCTAATGCTTCAGTGCGTGATTCTTGCACTTTCAACTTCAGCGTAGCCAAGTTACTTAACAATTGAACTGCTTGAGTAATGGCATCCTCACCGTTATTAGCAGTATCAATAGTTGATTCCTTGACTTCAATTAATTGTTGAGGGCCAAATCCTTCTTCTAATTCCGTAGGGAGTTTACCTGCATCCATCAGTTCCATCAACTGATCCATTGCTTTATCACGGGCTTTAGCTGAATCTTTGCCAGGAACATTAAGGATAATTTCTGGGCTTTGGGCGAGAGTATACTGAACCATATTTGAGGAGAAAAAATTTGCTGGTTAACCAAACCAAGGCAAACGATTTTAACATATATACAGTATTAATTTTACTTATTTTGTTAATCCACAGGGAATTCATCAGCAGCCTCTCAAGCTACTGAAAATAAAACTTTATACTAGATACAGATAGAGTCAATTTAAACAGGAGGGGAGAGCAATGGCTCCCAATCCCACTATCATGAACGCTGTGGAACAACTTGGTTATCGAGTTACCATAGGTGATGTGGCGACCCAAGCAGGATTAAATGTTGCAGAGGCTGGGCAAGGGTTATTAGCTTTAGCTGCCGATGCTGGTGGGCATTTACAAGTTGCAGAAACAGGTGACATTGTTTACCTGTTTCCGCAGAACTTTAGAGCAATTTTACGTAATAAATATTTGCAGTTACGTTTGCGAGAATGGTGGCAAAAGGTTTGGCGAGTTCTTTTCTACTTAATTCGCATTTCTTTCGGCATCTTTTTAGTTCTTTCAATCGCCTTAATTACTATTAGCATCGTTATTATTATTACTGCGGCTAATTCCGATCGCGATAATGACAATAGAGGTAGTAGTTATCGTGGTGGCGGTTTCTGGTTTTTCCCAGATTTATTTTGGTATTTTAGCCCTAATTACGAGACTCGCTACCAGCAAAGGCGACAGGAAAGCCGTCAAGGCCACGAGTTGAATTTCTTTGAGGCGGTGTTTTCATTTTTGTTTGGCGATGGTAATCCTAATGCCAAATTAGAAGAACGCCGTTGGCAAGAAATAGCGACGGTAATTCGCAATCAACGTGGTGCCGTGGTAGCAGAACAAATTGCGCCTTATTTAGATGACCTTGGCCCAGGCTATACACAAGAATACGAAGATTATATGCTGCCTGTATTGATCCGGTTCAACGGGCAACCCAAAGTTAGTTCTGAGGGACAAATAGTTTATTCTTTTCCCGAATTACAAGTTAAAGCCAGCAATAAAGGTCGTCAATCAGTACCAGTTTACTTAGAAGAATTACCTTGGCGTTTTAGCCAGGCTGATTCTGGACAAATTATGTTGAGTGCTGGCTTAGGAGTTCTCAATTTTGTTGGGGCTTTAGTATTAGGAAATTTGTTAAGAGATGGCATCGTTGCGGCACAATTAGGCGGATTAGTCGCTTTTGTCCAAGGAATTTATTGGCTTCTGTTGGCTTACGGTACAGGGTTCTTGGGTGTACCACTAGTACGTTATTTCTGGATTCAGTGGCGTAATCAAAAAATTGTGGCACGTAATCGCGATCGCTTGTCTCGCGCCAGAGTATTAACTAATCCAAATGCTAATTTACAACAAAAAATTGCCTACGCTCAACAATTTGCCGCAGAAAATGTGATTGACAACAAAGATTTGGTTTACTCCACCGAAACCGACTTATTAGACCAAGAAATCGAGCATTCTGCCCAAATTGAAGCTGAATGGCAAAAGCGCCTACAAAGTGGAGAATAAGAAAAATCAAATATGAAGTCTAAAGGATATATTTTCGTAAGTATTCAGGAGTCAAAATTCAGGAGTCAGAAGGTTTAAAGAATCAAGAGAAATATTTGATGAATTAATTTGCTAATCCTCTAGATATTTCTAAATTCTGGCTTCTGACTCCTGGGTGCTGAATTCTTACATATTTTATTCCTTTAGACTTCACACTTCAAACTTTTTTATCACTTAGCTTTAATCGGTGTTAAAGCTACACCTTGATAATAATGACCCAAAATTTGTAAGTGATTGATACCGCGTCGAGCTAAGTTGTATGCACCCCATTGGCTCATTCCTAATCCATGACCAAAGCCCAAACCTTGCAGGACAAAACTACCATCTGCACTTTTACTAACATTAAAGCGGGTACTTTTCAATTTGAGCGCGGTACGTACTGCCTCACCTTGGAGAACTTTTGTACCTCTGTCTCCAACAATTTTTAAGGTTTTAACACTCCGAAAAGGCGAGTACTGTTCGGGAATTATTTCCTTGACATTGCCGACACCAGAAATTCTGGCACTAATTTCCGCCGGAGAGAAGGTTTTCACCCAATTACACTCGCTGACATTTTGATCGTAGTCTTGAACAGCCCGCAGGTAAGGCAAAGTATTTCCCCAGACATCTTCCACATTTTCGGTATGTCCACCGGAACAAGCATGGAAAACAGAGAGAATAATTTTGTTGTTATAAGTTAGTACCTGTCCAGCCGTACCATCAACCGCGGCATAAGTAGAAGGAGATTCACTAACGACTCCTTTATAAATTTGCCAGCGATCGGGACTATCACCTAAATCGTAAATGGGATTATTGCGTTGTTTTTCCCGTTCGTAGAGGGCGTAGGTACGCGCTGCGATCGCTTGGGCTTTGAGGGCTTCTTGGGGCCAACTAGTATCCATTTCGCCACCTAGGACGCTGTAGAGGTATTCTTCAGCATCAACCCAGTTAACCGCCGTTAAGCCTTTTTCTGTGGGGACAACCAAAGTTCTACCACGATACCAGCGATCGCCAATGTAAACAAATCCTTTACCTGTGGGTTCAATCCAAAATAACCCAGATTGCCACTTATCTAACGCAACTCCGCCAGAAATTGCTTGGGCATAATATGCACTCATCGCAGGTAATTGCCCCAAAGTACGCCCAGTACTATCTTTGACTAAAGCAGATGTAGAACTACCGACCTTTACTTGATTAACTCCCCTCTCAATAGCCACACGTAAAATTACCGATGCTTGAGCTGGAGCAACCAAAGCAATCCACAAGAGGATACCCATCCACCAATGCCGGAATTTAAACTGAGAAAATAAAGAGCCTAAAAACAGTTGGAATTTCATGCTGATCATCTAATCACACTAGTATCTGCTTGATGCCTTGGACTATGGTATCTGCCACTCAAGATGAGACAGTTCTCCAATACAGGAGGTTGCCGTCTCCTATCAATTATGCATCGGATTTTTAGTAGAGATTAGAAAAAGAGGCAAAGAAAAAAGTAGAAATGGGCGACAAGAAGGCAAAGAAATTGACGGAGGATTGACCAA
Source organism: Nostoc sp. LEGE 06077 (assembly GCF_015207705.1). Taxonomy (GTDB): domain Bacteria; phylum Cyanobacteriota; class Cyanobacteriia; order Cyanobacteriales; family Nostocaceae; genus Nostoc_B. The sequence continues at coordinate 41,815 of NZ_JADEWI010000030.1, read as the reverse complement.
ATTAAACCTGTTGGTGACTTCTTACGCCATTAGCGATAATCCCAATTAAATTTAAATGGCTCAAAATTTCTTGAGCTTGAATTAAATCATTTTGAGTTAGCTGACCCATACGCCCTACCATAGCAATTTCATGGCAATATCCAGCTAAAATTCTGGCATCGGCTGTACCTAAAATCGGCGGCGCATCAACTAATACTAAATCGTAAGTTTGCTCAAATCGTTTGATCAGTTCTTTCATTCGCTGAGAACTGAGTAACCTGATTGTATCTTCAGGTTTAGGCCCAGCAGTTAAAACATCAATTAGCGGGTGAACAGGCTGGATATAATTATGAATGTGGGTATTTGTTTCATCCAGTAATAGTAAGGATAAACCCCAATCATTTGATAATTGCAGAATTTTATGTAAGCTAGGATAGCGAAAGTTCGCATCAATTAAAAGAATGCGGCGATGCATTCGCGCTGCACTAGCCGCCAGTCCTAATAACAAAGTAGTCTTACCTTCTCCAGATAAAGCTGAAGTAAACATCAAAGATTTGCAAGGTAAAGGATGCTTAGATATTTGAAGATTTTGGTAGAGGATATCTAACGTCTCATGGCATGGCAACCAATTATCAGTTTCTGCAAAAGCAGAATTTAGATGGCGTTGTTTATTTCCAGAAATGTTCGGTAGCCATTTTTGCAATCCTCTTGGTGCTAGTTTTGGCACAGAACCTAGTAATCGTAAATTTGTCGATTGCTGTAATTCTTTTGTTGAGTAAATAGTGCGGGTAAACATTCCCCAACTTAAAGCTATGGCAATTCCTAAAATTGGACTAACTACCATACCTCCTAACAACAGTGATAATCTGTTAATTCCTGTTAGCTTGCCTAAACTTGGTTCTTCTAATACCTGCCATTCTAAACCCCCTTGGGCAATTTTTAATCCTAAAGACTGTTGCGCTTGAAGCATTTGTTCAAGTTGTTGGCGTTTAGCTTTGGCTTCTGGTAATAAACGGTTATATTGAGCAATTAAACTTGGATACCTACTGAATTCAAAGCGGAGCTTTTGTTCTGTGTCTGCCAAACTTTTTTCATTAGCAGATAGTCCTAAAGCTGTAGTTTGAACTTGAACTAATTCTTGTAATAATCTTGGATCAACTCCTTCGGTTTGTGCTGGATCAGCAGTAGGTTGTTTGATATTGCCTAATAATTGATTAACTTCTCTTTTTAAGAGCCATAACTGATTCTGGCGTTGCTCTTTGAGTTGTCCTATGATAGGTGACTCATCGGTATAGCGCTTTTGTTCTTTGGCTAAAGTTAATTCTGTATTTTTAAAGTCATTCAATAATGTTTGGTAGCTACTTGATTGATTTAACCGAGACGTAATTATGGCTTTATGAGATGAACTAGCTATTTCTTGCTGTAAGTTATTATAGCGAGCTTGGACATCTTGCATCTGGGCGCGAGTTATTTGTAGTTGCTGTTGCACCTCAGCCAAAGATTCAATCAAAATTTTGCTTTGTACTTCTGGATCAAGCAGATTATATTTACGACGAAAATGCTCTAAGTTTTTTTCTGCTTGATTCAACTCCTTTTTTAGATGAGGTATGCGAACATTAATAAAAGCTAGACCTTTATTTAAACGTTCTTGTTGTTGTTGAATATTATAATTTTGATAAACTTGTTGTAGTGCTTGCAGTACTTTCTTAGTTTTAACTGGATTGTCATCCCTAAAAGAAATTTTCAATATTTGGGACGGAACATGATTAGCGATAATTCTTTCATCTAACTTTGCTACTGTCAGTTTAGCTTGTTTTCCGTTGATGTCTTCTATTGTAATATTTGGGTAATCAGATCGCAGTAAAGATACAGCTTGTTCTATGAGTTTGGGGTTTAAAACCATGTTCATCTGCGCTGTGGAATCTACAACTGGTAAATTAAATTTCCCAAGTTCGCTATCAGTTCCATTCAGAATATTAGTGGTTGTGGTTCCTGGATGGGAATCAGCACTCACAAGCAATTGCATAGAACTTTGGTAATTAGATTTTGTATTTAGCGCAATTAAGCCAACAACTGACATCACTGCACAAGAAACACCTAGTACTAAAAAGCGCCGCCGCCGCAAAATAGCAGATACTTGTTTAATACTAACTTTGTTTAATATTATTTGCTGTTGCTTAAAAATCATCTTAGCCTCTATGAAATTTTTAATTAGTTAAACAATTCACTAGAATTAAATCCAGGAATATTTTTAGCAATCACAAAACTTATTTTAGAAATTTCATAACTCGACCAAATCTAATCCGGTATATTCTTTAGATCTTTTGAATCACAAGTATCATTAAATTGATACTTGGAAATACAGCAGATCAATACAAATATTTTTTGAGCGTAAATAATTCAAGGTAAATAGTCAATACTCTCGAAAAATCTTCATTAGATTCTAATCACTGGCTTTTATACACAAGTTATTTAATATCAACTACAATATACTGAGAGTTATAAATAATGCTGGTATTTTACGAATAAAATATCTTGCTTGATGTTGTAAGCAAAGCAAGTAAATAAAAATACTTGAATATATCATTAAAATAAATTAGTAATCAGAGATACCTTTTAAATAAAACAATAGTAAAAACAGCTAAAATTTGCTATGATTCTCTAAAGAACAGCTTATTTTTCTACGTAGTTTAACGAAAATGGTGGCTATTAAATGGTTGCAAAATTTATTGCCAGCAATAGTTATAAAAACATAGGCTGCTGTATCCAAAAAATCTAATTATTCTCTCGAAAAATATAACTAGTTAATAACCGTATATTTTATTTTTTACTAGCAGGAAGTAAAGGCATCTACTTTTGAGCTATTATGGCGATTGAGTTACATAAAAAGTTTATAAACTTAGGATATTCTTCCTGGTAAATGCTGACGGAGAATGTATGAACAAAATTTGCCTCAATATGACTAAATATATGTTGAGGTTTTCTTTAGTTGTTGGTTAATTGGCTTGTACTGTGTTGTTTACAGTTCGATATCCTGAAAAGGTTTAACCCAACCAACTTGAATCGCTCGATCAAGAGTGATCGCCGTTACAATAAACCACAGCACACTCTCACTAGCCAACACCGCACAAGGTAAACTCCAGTCAAATTCTACCTGCGCTAACCCCCGCACCAAACCAAAAGCCAGCACCCCACCAGCCTTTAGTTGAGGATTTTGATCTTGGCGGATGATATAGCGGTAAGTGACACCAAAGAGTAAACCAGAGAAACTAGCGATCGCCCAACTTACCAACCAGTGCCAATATACCGTAACTTGCAGACTGATCAGTATCTCAAAGTACTTTGCCAACAGAAGCGTATTGAGCAAATTCGTGAGCAAGCAGGTAAAACCTAGCGCAAAACCCCCAATTATCCCAGCTTTGAGTGACTCGATGCGTTCTGTCATCAATTGCATATCCGAAATTCTCTTCATTGTCAAAATAGGAAATAGATAATAGACAGTACGAAAAATCTGGTTCAGACTTCAGACTTTCTAGTGTCCAGTTCCAGGTATGATAAATATTAGAGACCTTTTGTAATTATTTGCAAAATTTAGAACTATGGGAATTTTGACATTGGGTTGGGTATCACTACTGGTTGTGTTCACTTGGTCGATCGCAATGGTAGTTTGGGGACGCAACGGACTGTAGAGGTATTGTGGAAAGCCCATTTCTGAGTATTCTGGCATTACTTGCTTTTGTGCTGTTAATCACTGTTACTGGTGGCGTTGGCTACTTAACATTGGCAGAATGGCGCGATCGCCGTCTTCGAGAAGCCGAAAAACGCGAACAGCGACGCACATCTGCCAAAAAGCGATAATGCGATCGCCGTTGAATGATTTTTTTGCAGGAATGCGATATTAGCGATCGCATTCCTGTATTGTTTGCAATTACCTAAAATTAAACAAATACCCCAAACAAAACTTTTTTGCGCTATTTTTTGATGCCAAAATTTTTGTACTAGCCCCAACAGAAACTAATACAAGTGTTAATCTTTATGATTGTGCAGATAACATTATTCATGAATAAATGGTTAAAATTGACATAAAAACTAGTAATTCATAGATTTTGGGGATGAAGACGTAGGTATAAATAAACGATAGATGTGAGTTAGAGGCAAAAAAGCATAATTTCCTTTATGAATCCAGATTTAACAATAAAAGTGAAGACAAAAAATCTTAATCTCACTGAGTAATTTTTAATTTACGTGAAGCGAAATAAATCAATATAGCTAGATATCAAATCATCTACTGTTATCTTTCCAATGAATTAGGGAATCCTATAATAGAAGACTTTCAATATTTAAAGTCCTATCAGGAATGGAAAACTCTTCTACCATAAAATCGAATTCACAACAACCAGAATACCAGTCAGATAATCCATTCTCCTTGTATCAGAGTGAGAAACAAAAAGCCTTGTCTGGAGTAATTTCTCGGATTCGAGAAACTTTAGATATAGATACCATCTTTAAAATCACCGTTACAGAAGTCCGACAGTTACTCAAAACTGATCGTGTTGGTGTGTTTCGTTTTTATCCTGAGTTGGGATGGGAAGGAGAATTTATCTATGAAGATGTAGGCTCCGAATGGGTTTCGGCACTAACTGTCAAACTGCGGGATCACTGCTTTGCCAAAGAATTTGCTGAACTGTACCAGGAAGGACGGATTCATGCAATGGCAGATATATATCAAGCTGGTGTCAGCGATTGCCACGTCCAGATTTTAGAACGATTTCAAGTCCGAGCTAACATAGCAGTCTCCTTAATGAAAGGCAAAAATTTATGGGGATTGTTATGTATTCATCAATGTAGTGACTCTCGGCAATGGGAAGAATCAGAAATTGAGTTTGTGCAACTCATCGCCGCACATTTAGGCGTAGCCCTCCAACAAGCAGATTACCTCGAACAAGTAAAAATCCAATCGACACAACTAGCACAAGCACAAGCAAGAGCAAAAGCCGCTGAATGGCAGAGAATAATTGCCATCACCGTTGAGAAAATTCGGCAGTCTCTAGATATAGAAAGTATTTTCCGCACTAGTACAGCAGAAATCCGGCAGTTGCTGAATGCCGATCGCGTCGCTATTTATCGCTTCAATCCTGATTGGAGTGGTGAGTTTATTTTTGAATCAGTCGCAGATGGTTGGATTTCACTCATTGATGAACAGTCAACGCAACCACAGTTAAAAGAAAATGTCAGCGAGTGTAGCGTTAAAGACTTAGCTGAAACTCCCATCATGGATACTTATTTACAAGATACAGAGGGTGGTGACTTTACCAGAAGTGAAGTATACCGGATTTGTAATGATATCTATGATTATGGTTTTACAGACTGCTACATCAAACTATTAGAAAGCTATCAGGCCAGAGCTTACGTCATTATTGCCATTTATCACGGTCAAAAACTCTGGGGCTTACTAGCAGTTTATCAAAACTCTGGCAGCCGCGATTGGCAAGAAGATGAAGTCTACTTGCTCACCCAAGTTAGTACCCAACTAGGTGTAGCTTTGCAGCAAGCAGAATTTTTACAGCAAATGCAGCACCAAGCCGCAGAAATTAGCAAAGCTGCTGAACGCCAAAGGGCGCTGGCAAATACTGTAGAAAAAATCCGCCAATCCCTAGATATTGACGCTATTTTTAACACCACTACCCAAGAAGTTAGAAGACTTTTGGATGTCGAACGAGTGGCAATTTATCGCTTTTATCCTGACTGGAGTGGTGAATTTGTCGCTGATTCCATTGTCGATGGTTGGAATCCAATTGTAAAACCCCAGCCTGTGACAGAACGCGTATTCCTGAAAGAAACACAAGCTGGTAAATATCCCCGTCATGAAGTGTTTGTGCCAATTTCCCAAGGTGAAAAGTTGTGGGGATTGTTAGTAGCTTATAAAAACTCCCAGCCCCGTTACTGGCAAGATGAAGAAATCAACTTACTCGCGCAAGTAGGCATTCAGCTAGGAGTAGCATTACAGCAAGCAGAAGCATTGAAACAAGTGCAGTTGCAAGCTGAACAACTAGCAAAAGCCGCTGAACGAGAACGCAAAGCCGCCGAAAGAGAAAAGGCGTTAGCCGTTACTGTCGAAAAAATTCGTCAATCCCTAGACTTGAACACAATTTTTGTCACTAGTACCCAAGAAGTTCAGCGGTTGTTGGAAGTAGATCAGGTGACAATCTATCGTTTTCGTCCCGATTGGAGTGGCGAATTTGTTGCTGAGTCAGCAGCCCCTGGTTGGGTATCAGTACGCAAACTTTTGAATGTTATTGCTAATGACTACTTGCAACAAACCCAAGGAGGCGACTTTGCTAAAGGGTATACCCTTGTAGTTAGAGATATTTATAGCAATCAAGATGCTCACAAATATATATCTTTGAGCCAGTTGATGGAAGCGCGATCATATATGATTGTGCCAATTTTTCAGGGAGATAAACTTTGGGGATTACTCGCTGCGTATCACAACACAGCCGCCCGTAATTGGCAAGAAGATGAAGTAGATTTATTGGTGCAGATTGGTAATCAATTAGGGGTAGGGCTTCAACAAGCAGAATTACTCGAACAAACTCAAAGACAAAAAGAAGAACTTACACAAACTCTCAAAGAATTGCAGCAAACTCAAAGTCAGTTAATTCAAAGTGAGAAAATGGCTGGTTTAGGACAGTTAGTTGCAGGTATAGCCCACGAAATTAACAACCCAATTAGTTTTATTTTTGGGAATATTACTTATTTAAATGACTACACAGATGATTTGCTGACATTGCTGCGGATGTATCAGAAATCTTATCCCAAAGCTAAAGCAGAAATTCGAGAGTTTTCCGAACAAATAGATGTAGATTTTATTACTAGTGATTTACCGAATATGCTCAATTCTATGACGATAGGAGCAGACCGAATTTCCCAATTAGTTTTGTCTTTACGCACCTTTGCCCGATTGGATGAAGCAGAAAAGAAACCTGTTGATTTACATGAGGGCATTGAAAGTACTTTGTTAATTCTGCAACACCGGCTGCAAGCAAAGAATAATTCTCTAGCTATTGAAGTTATTAAGGAATATGGTGACTTACCTCGTGTAGTCTGCTATGCAGCCCAGATGAATCAGGTGTTTATGAATATTCTCAATAATGCTATTGATGCTCTAGAAGACTGTGTGACTCAGGAGAAAATCACTTACCAGCCAAAAATTTGGATTCAAACAAAAGTTACAGCAGAGAATACGATTCAAATTAAGATTGCTGACAATGGTTGTGGAATTCCTGATAATTTGCGATCGCGTATTTTTGAACCATTTTTTACCACCAAACAGCCAGGACAAGGTACTGGGTTAGGTTTATCGATCAGCTACCAAATTGTTGTTGATAAACACGGCGGTCAAATCAAGTGTATTTCTTCATCTGGAAAAGGTTGCGAGATGTGGATCGAAATTCCTATGTCATCAAAAGATGTAGGTATGTAGGGTGGCTGTAATTATAGGGAAACCCAACATAATCAAAAATTTGTTGGGTTTCATTTTGTCAAATTAACACTGGTTTTTTAGCTTACCAATCAAGGTATTCAGATTGATTTGGGTAGGCCAGCCTAACGGAAGGTTGCTGGAATTGTATCCCCGATCGCGCAAATCTTGGATATATCGATTACGAATATAGGTTGTATCAAAGTTACCCAGACCGTTAAAATAAACATCAGTGAGATGAGCCGGATCTAAAGCCATTTCACCTCTGTAAACTGACCCATCATTCGAGTCATCCCAGCCCCAAGGTGTATTTGCTGAATTGTTACTACAAGTTGGTGTACCAGCACCACAACTACCGCTAGAATCTCCCCTGAATGTTCCCCAGCCAGCATAAGTTATCCCTGTAGAACTAGATGCTTCATCTAATTGACGTTGCCACAAACCACTAGAAGCAAATACATCAATTAACGAATACAATACATTGCGATCGTTCCCCGATGCGGGTACTTCCGCAGTAGTTTTAGAAGGATAGTAGATAATTCCGTCTGCACTGCTGTCTCCATTAAAATTGCCCGCGTAAGGCCAAGCTTTTAAGCCATGACCTTTGGCTTCCTGAGTTGTCAATGGGTGCATGGAACCGCTATAACTACTCATTGTCAGGGTTCCATCAATACTTTCTGCACCATTTGTTAAAGGACTACCACTCGGAGTAAAAGAGTAAAAGTCGGTGTGAAATACCGTCACAACTCCTTCGAGTTTGCCAAAGGTTGTACCATCTTTGCGAACGATCGCCAGCAAACCTTCTAAATCATTTTCATGTTCTTGGTCGAAGGGAATATCTGTCCAATCTTGGGGATGGAAAAAAGAATAAGTGATAAATCTGTGAGTACAAGTCTCAGCCACAGAATAGTAAGCATGGGCGCTGAGTGAATATAGCCCAAGATTATCCCAATTATTTGTACCTTGCCAATCACCATCATAGTTAAACCGCGTAATATAGTCACCGCTGTATTTAGTACTGTCGGTGTCTTGATAGTGAATTGGCGCATGATAAGCCGCTAAATCAATATCTGTAGGAGTTTGAGCAATTCCTGGTAAATTTGTCAAAATGCCAAGGGCGATCGCAACGCTCACTCCAATCGCCATCAGCAAAACTTTTTTCCAAATCATTTGTTTTCACCCTGAATGATCAACACAATTCAGGATAAAAACCGATATTTAAGAATTGATGTGAATTAAGTTAAAAATAGCTAAAAATATGGGTTAGAAGTTATCCCATTTCACCCTTCTCATTTAAATCCTAGCCAACAAAAAACCTCGGCGAAACTAACCGAGGTAAAGGGGAGAATAGAAATGACGATGAGTGATACAAATAGCGAAATTAGAAAATATTAGCTGACTGCAAAAGCAAACAAAACTAGAACAGAAACAAACATAGTTGCAACTGCGCCTTGTAAAACATAACGGCGTTGTTCCCAAATTGCTGGGTATTCAGCGCAGTAAACCTGGGGTTCAGTTGCATAGTTGTTGAGAATGCCATCTTCGTTGATTGTGGTATACATAATGTTTTTCCTTAGCTGTTAACTTATGTAAACAAATATAACAAGTTTGTAACGAAGTGTCAACATGACTTGACAAAAAAAGGCTAAATAATTTAACAAATGCTACTTAGCCGCTGCTGTATAAGGGGTTGACACCAAAAGGCGATCGCATCCCCACAAAATTAAATAGGGGTGCAAGACATTGCACCCCTAACGAGTTATCAAATTAATTCCAGAACTGGTGGCTAATTAAACCAAGCAGCAAACTGAAAGAATTGTCCCCGAAAAACTTCTAACAACTGCAACCAAGTATTTTTATCTGTGACTCTTCCCAATTCTAAATAGGTTGCAGCACCAGTTCCCTGCGCCCACAGCACCAAATCAAAGTTACTTGGTTGAGTGAAGACTTTGTTTAAATTAATACCTCTAACCTCACGTTTTCGCCAGAAGGGAATTAATTTTTTCCCTGTCAGTAAGGTATCCGCTTCATCTAAGAAAGTCAGCCAGCCATCAATCATCGGTTGAGTAACTACAGCATTGGGAATTACTCCCTTTTGTTGAGGGTTGGGTAGCCATTCGCGATCATTATCGGTTTCCGCTAAAATCAATTTCCAAGATTGACGACTTAAAGCTGTAACTGTTTGAAAATTTTGGATTGCAGTTGTTAAACGCTCTGGTTCTGTGAGGGGAAAATTAATCAGATGAACGAACGTAACAATGTCGGCAATAATATCAAAATCAAACCCACCGGATGCACTTCTACCCTCAACCAAAAATGGATAAGCGGTTTTTGGTTGAGCAAAAACTAGATGAGCAGTGGAATCAAACAATTTACTTTCGTCATAAGCCAAAACCACCTGAGCGATCGCCGACAGTAAATTGCAATATCCCTTCAGCCAAATGACATCACCCGCATCAAAAGCGATCGCTAAATTTTCAGCAGCTTTCTCTGTAGCTGGTATCCCTGTCAATAAGCTGAAAGTTTTCCAGAAAGATTCATCTTCTGCCAACTTACCATCAGCATTGAAATCGAGCCGTGTTAAACCGATCCGCAACGGTAGCTTGACTTGATTATCCTTGATAGGTTCGAGAGTATCTTTGACTTGAGTTAGATCATTGAGTAAGTCTTGTAAAATTTTTCGTGTATCTTGATATGTCACTGGCTGCGGTGTTGGATTTGTTGGCACAGGCAGACGTAAAATCGGGAAGAATTGCGTCACAAAATTTTGCTGCAAACCATAACGGTAGAGTGATTGCGTTAACCGTTGAGTTGCACCCATCAATTGCACAACTCCCAACTTAAATCGCGTCTGATCATCATTGGCGTTTTCCTGAAGCTTGGCCACAAAAGCTTCCTCTCCCTGTTGAAATTGAGCATTGATCAGATACTGCTCAATATCAGAAGGGGGTGTTGCCGATTTAACCAGTGGCGTGAACGATAATAATAAACTGATAACCAGTAAAAAAGAACAAACAAAAACCCGCATAAGATTTTATGACTTGAATGCAAACATTGGCGCTACTTTAACCTAAATCATCCTAAATTCTGCCAGATAATAGCTAAAAGTCGAATTTCAAGAGAATTATTTGTATAAAATTTACTACTACACCACCAAACTCAGCTTACGTATCCAGGTTTAGGCTGTATGGCAAATAGTGGGTAATTGCTAAGTTTCAGGATTTTTCTAGCTATCCACCAATTTTTTACGGAAATTCACGTAACAATTTCCACAATTTATGAAATTATTGGTTACGATTGTCTGGGTTTTACTGCTGGTGGGGTATGAATCTCTGTGTGGTGTAAATATAGTTTTATTACTAGTATTAGTCTGAGTCTCGCTTTATTAGTTACTGGTTGTGAAAATAAAACCTCCCAATGTCAGCGGCTAATTCAAGTCGTGAATGAAGGAAATACGCTCATTGATCAAAATAAAGGCAAGCAAGCAATCACTAGCTTGCAATTATCTAAAGATTTAGAAGCTATTGATACATCTTTAGAAGAACTAAAATTGGCAGATCCCAAACTCCAAGAATATCAAAGGCGTTTTCAAAAGGTGTTTGATAACCTCAGTCATGCCATTGCTAAAGCAGCTAACGCTTTGGCTGCTGCGAAAACAGCCGAAGCTTCGCCTACTGGTAGAGAAAAAATCAAAAAAGCCAGAACCGAAATTGATACAGCCTTAACCGCCGCCGCTAAAACCGCTGGCAAAGAATCAGATACTTTAATGAATGATCTGAATAAGTACTGTAGCCAGTCGGAGTAAAAGTGTGCAGGCTGAAGTTTAATTCTCGTACTAATGCCCAAACCCTACATCAGTAGGGTTTATTGTTGCTTAACGCAATCTACCTTACCAATATCCTATACGTTTCCACCTCTGTGTTTTTTCAGTGTCAGAAGGGTAATGCGGAAAATTCGCTTTATCCCTGATTTTTACTTTGTACCACCCGACTGGCGTGGCTAATTTCAGACTACTCTGTGGGAACGTCTGCCGTAGGATGCCTGGCGAACATACTTCAGATTTTTTATAACTTTTTATACAGAAATATCCTGAAGAACACCAAAAAACTTTGTCAAAAGAAATATTGGTGTTAGTCAACAGATATACCATGAGTGACTTAAGTCTACTGATGCTGGGTGTATTGACAGCCGGCCAAACATCTCCACCACATAATTTACCAGATCCGCCTGTAATTCATTCAGGTAGCGGGGTGTATCAGCTAACAGAAGAGAATTTATCACCAAATTCTCCATCGCCTGAAATCACACCGCCTGAATTCGTGCAGCCTGACAACACATCGGAAACTATTGCTGCACCTGTAAATGACAAGTATCAAAATCTACTTAATAAAATTCATAAAAATAATAGTTGGCAAAATTCTGTCAACCAAGACTCCCAACCACTAGCAGAAACTACACCACAACTATCACAATCTGTGCAACTACTAATTGCTCCAGAATCTCCCGCCGTACCAGAGTTTTCTGAGACATCTGAGTCGGATGATCAGATGTCTCAAGTGACATCGGTGTCGCAACTAGATGATGTACAACCCACTGACTGGGCTTTTACTGCTTTACAGTCTTTAGTTGAACGCTACGGTTGTATAGCCGGAAAAAACGAGAATTATATAGGTAACAGTGCTGTAAATCGTTATGAATTTGCCTATAGTTTAAATGTTTGTCTCAATCACATTCAAGAATTAATTAATAAAAATCAAGCTAATAGTGTTAGTCAAGCAGAATTAGACCAAATACAAAGATTACAGACTGAGTTTCAGACTGAATTACAAGAAGTAATACAACGTATTGATGTTTTAGAAAATAAAAATGTGGAATTAAAGTCTCATCAGTTTTCCACAACAACCAGATTATTTGGGCAAGCTATTTTTAGTCTTCAAGGCACAAATACGACTAATGTTGATTTGTTTCCTAGAGATGGTATACCAGAGCGTCAAGGTAAGACAAGCCTCACTTTTACGAATAGCGTACAGTTAACCTTAGCAACTTCCTTCACTGGAAAAGATTTATTAATTACAGGGCTATCAGCCGGAAATTTAGGTTCTAATGCCTCGTTAGTCTCTCACAATATGGGGCGATTGAGTTTTGAGTCGAATACAGATAATCAAGTAGTTCTGAATGACTTATCTTATCGGTTTTTACTAGCAGATAACTTGGGAGTTGTGGTGGGTTCGGCTGGTGTGAATGCAGCTACTACCTTTCGGGGAATTAACCCCTTAGAAGGTTCGGGAGATGGCGCAATTTCCCAGTTTGGTCAGCGTAACCCAATTTTGAATATTGGCAGTGGTACTGGTGGTATAGGTTTTGACTGGGAAATTAGCGATCGCATTAGTCTCCAAGGTGTATATAGTTCAGAAATTCCCAGTTTTCCAGGTAATAGTAATTCTGCGGGATTATTTGGTGGTAGATATAGCGCCGGCGCACAACTCACTCTCGCGCCCACTAATAATCTAGATATCGGTATAGATTACATATATTCCCACTCCCCCAATGATTTACTCGGTACTGGGATTGGTGACGCGCAATTAATTTCACCATTTGCACCTAGTACAGCTTTTAATACCCATGCTGTTGGTGCTACCGTCGCCTGGCGTGTCAATGATAATTTGCAGTTGGGCGGTTGGGGTGGTTTTTCTAGCTCTAAACCAGTTAATCTCTCTGGTAGTGTAGAAACTGCTAACTGGATGTTATTTGCAGCGTTACCTAATTTGGGTAGGGCTGGTAACTTGGGTGGGATTTTGGTCGGACAACCCCCTAAAATCACTTCTAGCAACTTACCCGATGGCTTTAATTTTCCGAACTTTTCCAATGGGGGAACGCCAGGGGGACGCAACGATACATCATTGCACGTCGAACTTTTTTATCGCGCTCAACTCAATGACCGTTTATCTTTAACACCAGGCTTATTAGTTGTATTCAATCCCGATCATAATGCTGCTAACGACACTTTGATAGTAGGCGCATTGCGAGCAGCTTTCCGGTTTTAATTCCGTAATCATGTAAATGTAATCACAGGGGGCGAAACCCCTACTCCGTGTTGTCTTAATACTCCTGACTGTCAGCAATCTTTGAGAATTCACAAGTTATATTTTCGACTTTTTAATCACGCAGGAGATTCCTCAGCGTGTTGTTTTTCATGAACAAATAAGGAGCAAATTTTTCATGCAATTCAAATCATCAGTCACAAAGATCGGCTGTGCAGTTTTGGGTAGTAGTAGTTTAGCCGCAGTTTTTATTGGTTTAGGCGGAAGCAGTGCTTCGGCTCAACTGATCATTGAAAGTACTGGGACAATTTCAGGTACCTTGGAACTGCCGAGTTTTAATCCTAATTTTAATAACTCGGTCACACGCATCGATACTGATTCTCAAGGATTGTACCAACGAAATATAGGTACTGCGAGTAGGCCGAATTATGTGCCTGTTTATAAGTCAGACTACGTGAAGGTACTAACACGTGCTGATGGTAGTTTGCGTTATGTCGTTGATTTTAAAGGCATCCCCGTGATTTCTTTCAACGGGGTTTTGACTTCGCCAGCGCTGTCTGGTGGTAAATTAACACCCTTTACTTATCAAGGAAAAATCCCTAATATTTCCTTTCAAGGTGTGGTTCAAGATGAGTTTGGCTTTGCTAAAGCTTACTATACAGGGGTTGTTACCGACCCCAAAACTGGTCAGCAATATCAAGGGACTTTTCAGTTAAATGGCCAAGGGCCAAGATATAGCGATCGCAATGGTGGCGAAAGTCCGACAGTCTTTGATTATAAATCGGATATTCCTGGTACTACGCCAGATCCCACCCCCTATGAGATGAAAAATACTCCTTTGGTAAGGTTGACAATTACCGTACCTGCGGATGCGACACCGATTAATTCCAGTGGTGGGACTACTCCAACTACACCTGTTGTCAGTAATCCTTCTCCTTCAACACCAACTCCGTCTACACCTGTGCCTGTATCCGTAGATAGTGGTGCGATCGCTAAGGCTCCGACACAATCTAATAATGGCAGTACATTTGGTCAATCTAATTCCCCATCGCCCTCTAGTGAATCTAATATAGAGTTCAGTAGTGGCTATTCCCTCAGCGCTAATCCCGTCAGTTTAGAAGCTTCTAGCGTCGCGCCTAAGATTTGTGACCAAGAGTCTGTCAATTGTCGCCCACAAGTGACTGCGGCTAAACAAGCAATTGGCCCCCGCAGTCGAGTTTTAGTGCGTTAGCTACTGGGAAATATCAAATTTTTAATTTTTCGGGAATTGCTTTAGGGCAGATTGTATCTAAGAAACGACTAAAAAAATACGACCTCCTAGAGCAAAAATTATACTGGGAGTGTGACTAGCAAAACTGCTACTCACACTCCCAGATTTCTGCTAAATATATCTCTGATAATTTTCTGGTTATACTAATTAAGCAGTAGCTAGTTTCAGATCTGGGTAGAAAATATCCAAAAATATTAAAAGTAATTTTTTCCCAACTTATCAGTTAACCACAGAGTTAAGACTCAAGAACGATATTAAATCAATCACACATCTTGCAAGTGAGCATTTATGAAAGGGGAATTGATTGAATTGATAGCCAGAGTTTTACAGGTCTTACGGATCAACATGAATTGGATGACGTGGAACCTGTTTTTGGCTTTTATACCTTTGGCTTTGAGTGTTTGGTTGTTCCGCACAAAACGGGGACGTTCTTGGGTTTGGTGGTTGGGATTTAGTGTATTTTATGCTTTCTTACCAAATGCGCCGTATCTATTAACCGATGTCATTCATCTGATCGACGATATTCGGACAATCCAATCAGTATTAATGATCACGTTAGTATTAATTCCAGTTTATTTGCTGGTAATTTTTGCTGGCTTTGAAGCTTATGTTATATCTTTAATCAATTTAGGTTACTATTTACACCGCATCGGCAAAAGCCACTGGATTTTTAGGATTGAATTAATTACTCATGCTCTTTGTGCAGTTGGGATTTATTGGGGCAGATTTTTACGTTTCAACAGTTGGGATTTTATTACTCAACCGGATGCGTTATTGACTAAAGGTGTCGAGGAACTTTTGGGTAAACAGCCTTTAGTACTAATAACTATTACGTTTGTGATTCTTCTCGGTTTGTATTGGATGATGAAACGAGTTAGTTTAGGTTTCGTGAGTCCATCAGCACAAGGGATCAATGTTCAGTCAAATTCGGCCAATACTGATACACCCAATGCTTAATAAATGCAAATTCTTGCTCAAATTGTTGAATAAAAATTTGAATTAATACGCCTAAAATGGGCGTATTTTTTTAATCCACTTTTATACTTACCAATTTATCCATCTAAAGAATGGTGAGTTGGTGAGTATTTTTTATCAAAAGAAAGATGTATTTTTCAGTATCTAGCTTTGAAATAAATCTAGATCATGCCATCTGTATGGATGTAAATAGGAGCTTTATAATATGACACTATTATCTATTGATGAACTCAAAACTTTAACTGAAAATACTGATAAACCCTGTATTTCTCTATATATGCCTATGCAAAAAGCAGGGCCAGAGATTCGGCAAAATCCGATTCGCTTTAAAAATTTAATCCGGGAAGCACAAGCCCGCTTAGAAGCAATGGAAATCAGCCAAAATGAGGCGAATCAGTTGCTTCAGCCAGCAATGGAACTGGATACAGGGGAATTTTGGGAAAATCAAGACCAAAGTTTAGCTATTTTTATTGCGCCGGGAATATTCCGCTATTATCAATTGCCAATGGAATTTGCAGAGTTGGTAGTTGTGAGCGATCGCTTTCACATTAAACCATTACTACATTTAATTAATAATGATGGGAAGTTCTATGTTCTGGCTTTGAGTCAACAGGATTTGAAATTTTTTGCAGGTACGCGCTCTGGTTTGGATGAAGTAGAAGTAGAAAATCTGCCTAAGAGTCTTGATGAAGCTCTTTTATATGACGAAACTGCTAAAGATGGTCAATTTCGCATCGCCACAAAAAAAGGTAGCACTGCAACTTCTTTTTCAAGTTCACAGCCAGGTGCATTTCACGGACAGGGAAGTCCAGACCGAGATCAACACCAAGAAGCAATTTTGCAATTCTTTCACATAGTTGATGCTGAACTCCATGAAAAACTGCGGGAAGAAACAGCACCACTAATTTTGGCAGGGGTAGATTATCTTCACCCTATTTACCGCCAAGCCAATAGTTATACCAATTTACTCGAACAAGGTATTACTCGCAGACCAGAACTTTTCCAAACTGATGAATTACACGCAGATGCTTGGGAAATTGTTGAGCCGTTATTGCATGAGCCTGAACAGCAAGCGATGGAGCTTTATCAACAATTGGCCGGGGAAGGTACTGGTACAGCTTCTAGTGATCTGAAAGAAATTGTGGCTGCTGCTTATTACCAAAGAGTTGATTCTTTGTTTGTACCTGTAGGACAACAAATTTGGGGCAAGTTTGACCCAGAAACCATGAATGTTGATATTCACTCAGAACCAGAACCAGATGATCAAGATATGCTAGATTTTGCCGCGATTCATACGATTCTCAACGGTGGCAAGGTTTATGCTGTGGAACCAGAAAAAATGCCAAGTCAGGTACAAGTAGCAGGTATTTTCCGATATTGATGGTTTTTGTAGTGTTGTATACAGTTGAACAAGCTATATACAACACTTATGCTGAATAATCTTCGTGCTTTGTTGAGTCCATCTCTAATCGGTCTAGCTGTTTTCAGCCAGATGGCTGTATTTGCCCAGTCAAGTAGTGCAGAAACTATTACTGGGCAATTAGGTAATGTTAGTGCAGAAATATCTTACGAAAAACCAGAGGAATATCAATATAAAAACGTCCGTTTGCAGATTAGCCGCGCAGGTAAAGTTGTTTTAGATCAAAAACTGCCCCAAGAAAGTGAATATGACCGACCTGTAGGCGGTATATATGAGAAAGAAGATAAGTTACCCATACTAGATTTAGACGGTGACAAAGAACCAGAAGTAGTTGCCGATTTTTTTACAGGTGGCGCACATTGTTGTACTTATTCTTTGATTTATCGCTATGACAAAAAATCCCAAAAGTATACTCCAATTCGCCATGACTGGGGTAATGGGGCTTATCGGCTCAAAGATTTAGATAAAGATGGCATCGTAGAACTTGAGAGTCAAGACGATCGCTTTGCTTACGCATTTACAGCTTATGCTGCTTCTGCCTATCCGCTGCAAATTTGGCAATATCGTCAAGGCAAAATGGTTGATGTGACTCGCCGCTATCCTAAGTTAATTTATAGCCATGCTTCTGAGTTATGGAAAACTTACACCGAGATTCGTCAACAAGGTGATGACGGTAAAGGATTTTTAGCTGCGTATTTGGCAGATAAGTATTTACTCGGTCAAGGAGAAGATGGCTGGAAGCGAGTCCGACAAGCTTATACCAAAAGCGACCGCAATCAATATTTTGCTGATATACGTAAGTTTTTCCGGGAAACTGGATATATTAAGTAAAATTTTATGGCTGGCTGATGTGACGACGTGCGGCGGCCAAAATTAAGCGATGTTCAGCACGGGCGATTGCTTGATATGTCCGTTCTACTGCTTCTGGTTCTACAGAAATAGATGTGATACCCCATTCCACTAATTGGTCGATAATTTCGGGATACAATGCTGGTGCTTGACCACAAATGGAACAGGGGATTCCCGCATTTTTAGCCATTTGAATTAGTTGAGCGATCGCACCCATCACCGCGGGATGGCGTTCATCAAATATTTTTGTTAGCTGTCCTTGTTCTCGATCTACTCCTAGCAAAAGTTGGGTGAGGTCATTTGTGCCAATGGAGATTCCCTGGACTCCAGCTTTGACATACTCTGGCAGTAAAAATAATACACTAGGTACTTCTGCCATCATCCACAATTGAAATTGTGACACCTGAGTTAAGCCAACTTGCTCAACTTTGTGGCGACAAAAGGTAAATTCAGCGACATTCCGCACAAAGGGTAACAATAGCCGCAGATTGCTATAGCCAGCTTTTTGGACATTGAGCAAGGCTGTTAGTTCTAACTCAAAAACAGCGGGATTAGTGACATAACTTAATGTGCCGCGATCGCCCAAGATAGAATGCGGTGCAGCTGCTGGAGTATGAGTTGATGAGGAAAACTCAGCAAATCGCCAATCAAGAGAGCGATAAAACACTGGTCGGGGCGTAAAAGCCCGCACAAAGTTGATAATCTGCTGTGTCCATATCTCCAGTAATTCAGCCCGACGACCACTCAGCAACCAGCTATGAGGATGTTGACCTTCGAGTATATTTAGTAACATTAATTCTGAGCGTAACAATCCCACGCCATCGACAGGTAAGTTTTGCGATCGCTCGATTAAGCTAGGCTGACTCAGGTTTACCAATAGTTGAGTAGCAATCATGGGTAGATGAGGGCTAACAAGGGGATGGTTTGATGAAAAAGCAGAAATCGGGGAATTAATTTCTTGATTTTCTCCATTTCCGGCTTTACTTTCTCTCAGGCGATAAATTTCTCCTCTGTCGCCATCTACCAGCAATTGTTCTCCGGTTTGAATTAAGACTGTAGCATCTTTGGCGCTGACAACTGCGGGAATACCCAATTCTCTGGATAAAATTGCCGCATGGCTAGTCAAACCCCCTTGTACTGTAACGATCGCCACAACTTTGTGCATCAAAGCTAACCAATCAGGTGCGATCGCCGGGACGACAAGAATGATTCCTTGAGGGATCTGCTCAGGTTTTTGTAGGGAATTAATTACATAAGCTGTAGCTGTGACTCTTCCTGTGGCTGCCCCTAGCCCTTTGATTAACTGTAAATTAGGAATTGTGGATAGGGGCGTATTAACTTCTGTGATTTGGATCTGCGAAACTGAATCTACCTCCGCCATCCTCCACTGCACAGTAAAACTATTACCCAGTTCACTTACTAGTTGATTCCCTAAAGCTATTACTTGTTGTAAATTTGATTCTGTTAGGGCGTATTGTTTTTGTAGATCCTCCGCCACTAAGTAAGTCACTAGACCTGTGTTTTCATCAGTAATTACCGACTGGAGTAGAGATTGATCAGCTGCTGTCGTCCCATCATCCAGACGATAAGCCAGTATTTTATTACCCAAATGTCGTTCTAAGACAATACCTGTTTCTTGCTGGATGTAATATACATCTGGCAAAACTTCCCCTCTAGTGAGTGCTACTCCTAATCCCCAAGTTGCTTCAATTGTCCAGCCAGCAGAGTTAGCCTGAAGTGAACCACTGGCGATCGCATTTTGGATGGGTTGGACTAACACAGCCAAATTGACATTTTGCAGATCAATTCCCATCCGTTGCCAATACAGTAAGCTTCTAGCACGGAATAACTGACTCCAGATGCGTTTTAATCCCAACGCGATCGCATTTTCATCACAGTAACAAAAGCTTTGCTCCAACAACCCAGATATATTTCCTACTGTGTTTGGAATATTCGAGACTGATAATGTTGGTTGCAAAATCAAATATTTAGTTTGCCATTCTCTCGCCGCCATCAAAATTGTACTCACCCACTGTGGTGGTACAGTTGCGCCTACAATTTCTTGACGCAAGCGACTAGCTACTAGCTGAAGTTGTCGCCAATTAGCTACATCTAAATGTAATGAAGAATCAGGTAAGTCTGCAACTAAGGATTCTGAACTGTTGATAGTTTCTAAAAATTGCCGCAAAACTTCTGCTGAAACTACAAAACCAGATGCTACAGGGTAGCCACGCTGCATGATTCTGCTTAAGTAAAATGCTTTGTCACCTACTTTGGTGCGGTCTTGCAGTTTAATTTGGTCAAGCCAGTAGACTTTTTCCACTCACGTTGTTTTCTATTGGTTTTCAATTTGCTACTACAGGCTTTCTCTCCCGGTAAATGACCCAAGGCTATTGACTAAATTATCTGCCGAGAGAAGTTCTTCCTAGTCGATTATTTAAGATTAGTTTGACTTAGTTATGAGTTAATTTCTTATTCCCCAGTATCTGGCAATAATCTCACCCCTTGGCTAATTAATATTTTTGGTGCCATAGTCCTAGATCAAACTCTAGAAAGGTATATAGCTTTCTAGTATAGAGTTTAGGACTCAACTGAGCAGATTGAGTTAAAATTTTACTGATTAATCAGTTTTAACACTCAAATAGCTAGTCCATCAGTTTGAAAGTTATGCCATTAGTGTAGATCATCAATATTGCCATAAATTTTCCTCGAAATTCTATATCATCTGCCTCAAACAGCACTGCTCTGAATGGAATAATCATCTAAAATTGCCAGAATTAGTTGGGGATCAATCATAATCCTTAAATGTCTTTAAATTTCCCAGACCTCCAGGCTTGGCAGTCAAATTAATCAAGCTAAGTCAGAATATTGCCACAAAAAAACTTATACTCAGCACTATTACCTGATAGCAATAATCATCAACTTGGGAAATCAAAATATCTCTTACTCAGCTTTAATTACTCAAATCAATGCTGCTCTTTTTAAGTTACAGTAACATATATTACTTTATATATATCTGGAAACAGAATTGTTAAATACTTACTACTTTTCACCAAATGATTGGCTGAATACCCTTTTTAGACTGTGCCTAGCTTTGCTGTTAGGCGCAGTTATTGGTATCGAGCGTCAAATCAGACGTAAGCCAGCAGGTTTAAGAACTCACATACTGGTGAGTTTAGGTTCAGCTTTGTTTACTCTTATCCCTTTGCAAACAGGTACGTCAGACCCTAGCCCTGATGCTCTGAGTCGGGTAATTCAAGGAATTGCCGCAGGTATAGGATTTCTTGGGGCTGGAGAAATTGTTCGTGAATCTTCCCAAAAATCACAGCAGCCTGAAATTCATGGACTGACATCAGCCGCAGCGATTTGGGTTTCATCTGCTTTAGGCATTGTGGCTGGGTGTGGTTTATGGCAATTGGGATTAATAGCTGCTTTATTGACTATTTTAGTGCTAAATCTGTTTAAAAAATTAGAAAATAGTTAATTTTTTAATTTCTTAAATAACACTAATGCTTTAGCAAAAACCTCTTCTTCGGCTCTAGTTTCTAATATTAATTTTACTAAATATATAAATTCCCCATCTATTTGTGTGTCAGTTTCAATAGTTTTACTAGCTGCGTAAAAACTCACATCATCAGTACACAACTCGTTAGTATTACCTGTTTGTAATTCTGGTCTTCTGATATCCCATGAAACTGTTTTACCACGCAAAGTAAATTGAAACCAAATTAATTTGTCATACTCAAATTCAAAAAAAACATCAAAATAAGGTTCTTCGCCTTGAAACCAAATTTTCTTATAACCCTCTTTGCGTCTTTGTTTTAAGAACTTTTGCTCAATTGCTCGTAACGATGCACCTAATGAGGCAATTTCCTGGGGGTCTAATTTGTGATTAGTTTTTTGCATAATTGAAATGTCATTTGTCATTTGCCATTTGTCATTTGTCATTTGTCATTTTGAGCCTTGACTATTGACTATTGACTATTGACTAATTCATTGATATCTCTCCTGCTTTGACAAACAGAATTTGAGAAGAATTTAACCACTGAGCATCAAAAGAACTCAAGTGAGTTGTGGTGATTAAAGTTTGAAAACGGTCTTGAATCGCATCAAGCAATTGATTTTGACGATATGGATCTAATTCAGCTAGGACATCATCAAGCAACAGCAATGGCGGCTCTTTCACCACTTCTTCAATTAGCTGTAATTCTGCGAGTTTTAAGGCTAAGACTAAGGTGCGTTGCTGACCCTGAGAACCATATTGCCGAGCAGGCGTTTGATTAATAGTCAATTCTACTTCGTCACGATGAGGGCCGACAAGGGTAGTGCCTCGGTAGAGTTCGGCCATAGCGCGTTGCTGAATTTTGGTTAAAAAAGCTTGCTGGACTTCTTCTGGTTGGTTCTGCACCAAAGGAATATGAGATGAATATTTAATTTCTAAAATTTCTGTACTGCCGCTGATACTGGCGTGCCAGGCGGCAGCAATGGGAGCTAATCTTTGAATAGCCCGATCGCGTCTTCTAATTACTCTGGTACCTGTAGTCGCTAATTGTGCATCCCAGAGGGCGAGTTCTGAGTTTTGATTGCTGTTAGCGGTAGCGGGGCGTTCAGCCCGTGCTGTTAGTGGTGCGTTTAGCCCGTGCTGAGTGCTGAGTGGGGAATCTTGATTTTTTTTTAAAAAGGCGTTGCGTTGGCGTAATACTTGGTTGTACTGGTGCAAAATGTGGGCATAAACTGGTTCGAGTTGGATTAATAAAGTATCCAACCAGTTGCGTCGGACATCGGGACTACCGCGCACTAGTTCTAAATCTAAACTGGAAAACTGCACGGCGTTAAGAACACCCAAAAAATCCATTTGTCGCCGGACTGTCTCACCATTAATCGCCACACTACGGCGACCGTTACGACGGAGAGTCAAATTTAAATCACTCACACCTATTTCGCGTTCCAGGCTGGCGTTGATTTGCGCGAAAGCTTCCCCATCCTTAATTAAATCGCGATCGCGTGCCATTCGGTGCGATCGCAATGTGGCTAATAACTCTACAGCTTCCAACAAATTAGACTTACCCTGAGCGTTATTGCCTACCAAAATCGTTTTGGCAGCATGAAAATCAACTTTTTGCTCTTGGTAATTCCGAAATTGTCTCAGGTGTAAAGTTTTGAGATACATGGTTCAAGTAAAAAGGCAAAAGGTAAAAGGCAAAAGACAAAAGGTAAAAGGCAAAAACCAATATTCTTGAAGAAAGGCTGAAAGTATACACTCTCTTCTCTTTTTACTTTTTACTTTTACCTTTTTACTTATTAAACAGTTCTCTTACCCATTAAGCGGAAGAAGATTTTCTCACCTTCAATCCAGACAAACATTAAGGCGCTGAAACCAATACAAATTGCCAACTCTTCGGGAGGTAACCAGTGAGTACCGAAGAAATCGCGCAGGGGTGGAACGTAAACAAGCATGAGTTGCAAAATTGTTGTTACCACAACCGCACCCAGCACGAAAGGATTAGATACAGGATTCATCTCAATGGTAAGTTGGTTGTTGGAACGAATAGCGATCGCATGACCCATTTGGGCAATACACAATGAAGTAAATACCATTGTTTTCCAACGCTCTGGGTCGAGTCCATTTCCTGTGACTGCGTGAGCATGATGATATGCCCACTCCATGAGAATGATCGTAATAATTGCAAAAACAATCCCAATGCGAATCATATAGGAACCCAAACCCCTAGCAAAAATGCTTTCGCGGGGGCTGAAGGGCGGACGCTGCATTACATCTGGTTCTGGTGGTTCTACCGCTAAGGCCAAGGCTGGTAAACCATCTGTGACCAAGTTCATCCAAAGAATTTGTAATGGTGTGAGGGGAACACCGCCTAAACCTAAAATTGGTGCAGCGGCAATAGTTAATACTTCGCCGATGTTACTACCCAAGATGTATTTAATAAAACGGCGAATATTGGTGTAAACAACTCTACCTTCTTTGGTTGCCGCCACGATGGTGGCAAAGTTGTCATCTAGCAGCACCATATCACTGGCTTCTTTACTCACATCTGTACCGGTGATGCCCATTGCAATGCCAATGTCTGCTTGTTTTAAGGCTGGGGCATCATTCACACCATCGCCAGTCATGGCGACAAATCTACCCCGGCGTTGCAATGCTTGGACAATTCGCAGTTTGTGTTCTGGGGCTACTCTGGCATAGATGCTTACTAAGTCAACTTGTTGCTCTAGTTCCTGGTCGTTCATACGTTGCAATTCTTGACCAGTTAGCACTCTGTCGCCTGCTTGAGCAATGCCCAAATCGATCGCAATGGCGCGGGCTGTCAACTGGTGGTCGCCTGTAATCATCACTGGGCGAATCCCGGCTTGGCGACATTCTGCCACGGCTGCTCTTACTTCTGGTCTGGGTGCATCCAGCATTCCGACTAACCCCAGCCAAATCAAGCTGTTCTCCGATGCTTCATCTGAGCCTTCGGGGGGAACTTCTGTCAGAGGTTTGTAAGCAAAACCCAAAACTCGCAAGCCTTGACTGGCCATTTGGTCATTTGCCGCCAAAACTTGACTGCGTTCTGATTCTGTCAAAGGGACTGAGTGTGTACCTAAATGAATTTCCGTGCAGCGAGCCAAAATTAACTCTGGGGAACCTTTGGTAAACATCAGGTAAGGTTCAGAGTTGATAAAACCAGAAATTGCCGGATCTACACTTGTCAAAGATGGTTCCCCAGTCGCAACGGCCTCTACCTGAGAAATCACGCTCATCCGTTTGCGTTCTGAGGTAAAAGGAAATTCACTCACACGGGGTAATTTACTGTTCCACTGGTCTTTCTCAATGCCAGCTTTGCCAGCTAGGGTGATTAATGCACCTTCGGTGGGGTCGCCTAAAATGGCCCACTCTCCTTGTTCTTTTTGTAGTACCGAGTCATTGCAAACGGCACAAGCGACGAGTAAAGCGGGAATTTCCGGGTAATCTTCCACAGGGATTTTTTGACTATCTAATTGAAAATCCCCAGTTGGTGCGTAACCTTCTCCTGTGACCCGAAAAGTATTGTTATTGGTAAAAATTGATTGCACCACCATTTTGTTTTGTGTCAGGGTGCCTGTTTTATCAGAACAAATGGTGGTGACAGAACCCAAGGTTTCGACTGCTGGCAGTTTGCGAATCAAGGCGTTGCGGCGTACCATCCGCTGGGTTCCCAATGCCAAGGTAACGGTAATAACGGCGGGTAAACCTTCTGGGACTACTGCCACCGCCATACTTAAGGAAACTTCTAACAAATCTTGTAAATTGCTAAAACCTCTGGACTGGATGATACCGCCAATCACAACGATCGCCACCAGAATTAAGGAACCCGAAACTAGGACGTTACCCAGTTGTGTCATCCGTTGTTGCAAAGGTGTGGGTTCACTCTCCACTGATTGCAACATGGTAGCAATTTTACCTAGTTCTGTTGTCATTCCCGTGTTTGTCACCAGAACTTTACCGCGTCCTTGGACAACTTCGGTGCCTTGAAAAACTAAGTTTAGGCGATCGCCTAAAGATGTATCTTCAGGTAATTTCAGAGTTGCCTGTTTGTTGACAGCTTCAGCTTCCCCTGTAAGTGCTGATTCCCGTATTTGTAAACTTGATTGTTCGATTAAGCGTCCGTCTGCGGCTATCTGCACTCCAGCTTCCAGCAGCATGACATCACCTGGAACGATTTCTTTAGCTGCGACATCCAGCAGTTTTCTGTCGCGGATGACTCGCACTAAAGGAGAAGCCATTTGTTTGAGTGCAGCCAAGGCTTTTTCGGCGCGGCTTTCTTGCACATAGCCCAGGATGCCATTGAGAACCACAATTGCCATAATTGCAACTGTATCTTTGAATGGCACTTCTCCTGGCTTTAATGCGCCAGCTTGCCATGCGGTAAAATCCAAAAATCCGGAGATCAAAGCCACAGCAATCAGCATCAACAACATGATGTTCTTGAACTGATCGAGCAGAATTTCCCAAGCACTGCGGCCACCATGTTCTTCTAATTCGTTGGGGCCGTATTTTTGCAACCGTTGTTCAACTTCTTGGGGTGTTAAGCCGCTGTCTGCCTTACTATCAAGCAGGTCTAGAGCTTTATCAACTTCCAAAGTATGCCAAGTCGGGGTACTTTCAGGCAGAGAATTAGCAGACATTGTGTAGGTTACAGGAAAAGGTTACAAAATTCGATCATAATTTAGTGATGGCAATAAAACCATTCACTAAAGTTACATTAGGTTATTGCTAACTTGTACAAGTTTAAATGTGTTTCCTGACATTCGCTAACTTTTTTTAAGTTATGTTTGTGTGTATTTTTATGTAATTCATAGTCTTTCTCAGAACATTTGATTAAAAACTGTTCCCCAAAAAATGTGCGGTTCCGTCTAGAGGTCATAGCAAAATCTCTGCTAGGCGTGCTAAACCGGGGAATATATATGCTTAATATAAATTTTGCACTCCCTCATTAGACTGCAAGCCAGATGTTTGGGCAAAGGACAATTCGACCGCTTACGGCTGCCTCCCTATGTGGCATTGCTTTTATTCACGATAGACTGATTGCGATTGACAGTACAAAAGGGCATCTACTAGAGATTGATCCTGAGTCTGACAACAGCAAAATTATCAATCCGCACCAGGTGAAAGAATTTGATGATGTCACCGGTTTAGCAGTTTGGGAAGATACCCTCTGGGTAACTCGTGGTAATAGTGTTTATTTATCGAAGTTGGGATCTTTAGGTCTAGAACATTTTGCTACATTGCCTTATACGGCTGATGGTGTCGCTGTATGGGACTCAACAGTTTATATTAGCTGCCAAAAGCTAGGTTACATTTTGATTTTTGACCGCAATACACGGAAAGAAATTACCAAATTTTACGCGCCTGGAGTTGGTGTAGAAAATTTGGCAGTGACTCAAGAAACTTTGTGGATTTGCGATCGCACTGAACAAACAGTTTACTCGATGGATCGGGCGACGGGTGAGCTAAATTTTAGTGTGCTGACACCGTTTGATTCGCCAACAGGTATAGCGGTACATCACGATGGTGAGACAGGTAAGGAAACGCTTTACGTTGCTTATGCCTCTGAAGAGCCTTATATCCGGGATAATCCCAATGCTGATCCAAATCATGAGTTAACTTACCGCGATCGCACTTTTATTCACCCGTTGTATTACTATTACAACCCGGATAAGCGCTACGCCTTGTCTAATGGTTATCTCATCGAAATGTCTTATGCCGAAGAAATTGCGCCCTTAGAAGAGGTTTATCTCCCAGATGTCGAATGGCGCATTGCGTTACCTTCAGAAACTGAACGCCAAACACTCAAACACATCGAACCTATTGGTGTCCCTTTTACAGAAGAAGTAATTGACGGACAACGGGTAGCAGTATTTAAATTTGAGGCTTTAACTCCCGGTGAACGCCATGTATTTGGCTGGAAGGCACTGTTAGAAGTACGGGGGATTAAGTATCGGATTACGCCTAAAGATGTCGAAGATTTGCCAGAACTTTCCGCCGAGTTTCAAAGTCGTTACCTAGTAGATGATGACGATTTGGCAATGGATACGTCGATTGTTCGCAATGCAGCCCGTGATGCTATTGGCTCGGAAACCAACTTGCTGCGGAAAATGTATAGTATCCGTAACTATGTTTACGATGAATTATCCTATGGCATTAAACCCTACATTGACACCCCAGATATCGTTTTAGAACGTGGGGTTGGTTCTTGTGGCGAGTATGTGGGTGTTTTACTCGCTTTGTGCCGTTTAAATGGTATCCCCTGTCGGACAGTGGGTAGATACAAATGCCCTCCTTATAGCGAACATCAAGGTGTACCATTACAACCAGATTTTAATCATGTTTGGTTGGAATTTTACATCCCAAATTTCGGCTGGTTGCCAATGGAATCAAATCCTGATGATTTGGGGTACGGAGGCCCTTATCCGACACGCTTTTTTATGGGCTTGTGTTGGTATCATATTGAAATTGGCAAAGGTATCACTTTTGAAAGTTTAAGTAGTCAAGGTGCCAGACTGACAAAAGAAGATATTCCCATAGGTGATTTAGCAATAAATCATATTCGCTTTACAATTCTTAAAGAATTACCACCTTTTTGATTGCTAATTAATGAGATTTTGGATTTTAGATTGGTTTTTAAATTCTGTTTCCGCCGATAAGAGGTAGAACAAGTCTCAAACACTTGCTGTGTTAGGTTCTCTTTTCGGTGCAATCAATCTAAAATCCAAATTTGTTTGACCCTGGACAAGGCATTAATATTTCTTAAATTCAGAAATATTTACTAGTCAAAATAACCTCATCAAAGAAACAACCTTCACTGTAGGCTCTGAATTTTACATTGAGCGATCGCACATCGTAAAATTCAGTTTAAATGGTTTTGAAACAGTTCCACAACATTTTGCCAAGCATCAGTAGCCGCTTGGGGATGATAACTGGGGTGCTGTTCTATTAATGGGTACTTATCTTTAAAAAATCCGTGAAAAAATCCATGTCCTGCATCGTATCGAAATACACGATGATTGATTTGATGTTTCTTTAATTCTGCCTCAATTTGCTCATTTTCTTGTTGGGAAATGAGCGTATCTCTGTTACCAAAAAATGTATAAATAGTACCTTTAATTTCGGAGGTGCGATTAATCGTCGGAGTTTTTTCACCATAACTAGAAGTAGTAATCCCACCACCATAGAACGAAGCCGTAGCTTTGATATCGGGTAAAGTTGCAGCCATATAAGCAACATGACCGCCAAAGCAAAAACCAATAGCGCCAATTTTGCGATCTTTAACATTGGGTAAAGTTTTAAGATAGGCGATCGTGGCTTGAATATCGCTGAGAATTTCTTGATACTTTACTTGTTGATAGTATTGCAACCCAAGCTGATAAGCTTCTGGGCTATACCCAACATCATTAGGGCTATAGTCAATCTCAAAACCTGGAGCAATTCTTTGATACATTGCAGGTGCTACTGCTACATATCCTTGTTTGGCTATGAGTTCGGTAATATCCCGAATATTACTATTAACTCCAAAAATTTCGGGAAAAATTATAACAGCACCAAAGACTCCTGCTTGTACTGGTTCAGCTAAATAAGCATCAATTTGTAACTCACCGTTAGATATTTTGATTTTTGACGTATTAATTTCGATGTTTGTTATTTTTACCATGTTTGTTTCGGCTTAATTTATATTAATTTGTGTATTCTGGTTGTTTTTTCATACCACGCATCACAATCCTCTTTATTTATTCTAATAACCAGTCAAACAAAGTTCCCAGATGTAAATTTAGCTCATTAGCAAAAGACGGAACTGGAAGTTTTTGTTCTGCTAGGTCAAAAACCTCTGGCTGTTGCTTGGGTAGATAAACAAAGACAGTTTGCTCATCTGGGTCAATTAACCAACCCATTTGAGTACCAAAGTTGAGGCAATGCAAAATATTTTTAGTGACTTTTGTTTGGTTTTGATCGGGTGATAAAATCTCAATTGTCCAGTCAGGAACTATTAAAAAGGTATTCGCAACCTCGCCTTTTTCATCGCGGGGAATTCTCTTCCAAGTAAACACAGATACATCTGGAATTATTGAACGCCCACCAAATGAGCAACGTAATTCTGAAAATGCTCGTGCAATCTTTTGCGGTTTCAGAACTATGTTGACAGTAGTAGAGAACTCAGTTTGAATTGTACTGTGTTTACCTTGTGGCATTGGCTTTTGAATAATTTGCCCATCAATATATTCACTAGCAGGTTCAGTTTCGGGTAGCTTGAGAAACTCTGCCAAAGTCATACGTTTAGATGGGGTCTGTACCATTGAGACTTTTTGGTAAAAGAAAGTTTGATTGGCTTGATGTCAATTTTAAAATATGGGTGGGCAAGTTTGCCCACCCTACGGTTAATGTTGCTCTGGTGGCAAATCTACACTGTAAACAACTTGTCCTGCTAAATTACGTAATGATACTGTCATCACTTTGGTATAAGCATTAATTTGGACTGCACCAAAAAATTGCAACCCTTCACTTGGGGGTCGATTTGCTCTTGTACCAGCCGGAAGGCTTTGAAATACTAACTGTGGGCCGAAGGTATTTTCTAATTGATTAGGCCCAAATGTACCTGCATTCAGCGGCCCGGCGACGAACTCCCAGAAAGGTTTGAAGTCTTGAAACTGGGCTTTATTCGGGTCGTAGTAATGAGCGGCGGCGTAATGAACATCCGCAGTGAACCACACCACATTCTGAATATTTTTATTTTTGATAAACCGCAGTAAGTCGGCTAATTCTAATTCTCTACCTAAAGCGGGGCCATCGCCGTTTGCCCAAGCTTCAAAATCAGTCGCACCATCTCTAACTATCAGTCCTAAAGGCATATCACTAGCAATGACTTTCCAGGTTGCTTTGGATGTGAGTAATTGTCGTTTTATCCATTGCACTTGTCTTCGACTTAAGAAATCTGTTGCTGGACTTTGTTCTGGCTGATTATTTGACGAATTTGGCCCTCGATAAGTGCGTTCATCCAGCATGAAAATATCTAGCAATGAACCATACTCAAAGGAACGATAAATTCTCGTTTTTTCTGGGTCATTATCATACTGAATGGGCATATATTCCAAGAATGCTTGTCTTGCTCTTTGGGCTAACAAGTTAACATCCTTGACTGTGTAGCGAGCATCACTGAGTATTTCGCCAGGATACCAGTTATTTGTAACTTCGTGGTCATCCCACTGGGATAAAATAGGCACTTCAGCATTAAAACGCTTGATGTTTTCATCCATCAAGTTGTATTGATAGTTACCCCGAAACTCTGTTAAAGTTTCAGCGACTTTGGATTTTTCTGGTGTGGTGATGTTGCGCCAAATTGTGCCATCATCCAGCGTTACTTCTGCTTGAATGGGGCCATCAGCATAGATGTTATCGCCAGAATGGATGAAAAAGTCCGGCTGGAGTTGGCGCATAGTTTCATAAATTCTCATCCCGCCAAAGTCAGGATTTATCCCCCATCCTTGTCCGGCGGTGTCTCCTCCCCAAACAAAGCAGATATCTCGCCCAAATTTAGGAGGTGTACGGAAAGTACCTCTAACTGGGGCGCTGTAAACGTTGCGATAGTTTAAATCTT
Organism: Nostoc sp. LEGE 06077; assembly: GCF_015207705.1. Taxonomy (GTDB): domain Bacteria; phylum Cyanobacteriota; class Cyanobacteriia; order Cyanobacteriales; family Nostocaceae; genus Nostoc_B. The sequence goes on along the minus strand of NZ_JADEWI010000030.1, from coordinate 10,677 downwards.
GAAAAATTACCCGATAAAATATCTGTTGATTTGGGGGTAGATTTCTCAAGTTAAGTCTGGCGGTAAAGTCGCTAGTTTCTAAAGCCACAGGCCCAGGTATGCGCCGGACATTGCGAAATGATTCGCTAGTGGAATATTCTACGATCATTCTAGCGGGGCGATCGCTCCGACTCCAAATTACAACGTTATTGTCGCTAATATCGCCACTAGCTACACCAAAAGGTATACCTGGACGCATCTTTTCGGAAGTAATAATGGCTGGTGCTTGAGCAAAAACAGGAGATTTAGAGACAAGGTTTGTCCCAATAATTCCACCTGCTGTCACCGCTGAACGGAGTAAAAACTGACGACGATTTACTTTTAATGGCTGATGAAATTCCATAAAATTGCGTTGTTTTGAAAATGTCTGTAGAGCAGTAAATTAAACTAGTACAGGTAGGAGTAAATAAACAGATAATCTTGAATTGCTAAAAGGCTTGTGGTATCACTATTCTTTCTTTTTCCTTTTGACTTTTTACTTTTGCCTTGTTGTACTAGCTATCCATAAACCAAAATAGGTATTTAGCATATTCTCTCTAGCCTATAAGTAAATATTGCGTTATCTAAAAGTTAAGAAAGTATTATGGTATAAACTAAAAGATACCCGACTTCTTCAAGAAGTCGGGTATCTGAACTATCAAAGTAAGTTTTAATTAACTTTTGCTGATGTAATTTTCTTGATTGATTTCCATTGGTGCAACTTTTATACTATCCTCATGAGCCACTATCTTTTGGGTAAGTTCTCCGGCTCGCCAACTATCAGCAATATCCTTAATAAAACTGGCAAGAGGAATAGCAATTAACAATCCTAAAACACCGCCTAATTTTGCACCTATAAGCAAGGAAATTACCACCCACACGGGATTTAAGCCAGTTAAATTTCCTAAAATTCTGGGGGCGACAATATTAGAATTTATTTGATCAAGGGCGACAGCGACACCTAAAACTTCTGCACCTAACCAGAAGTTTTCTAAAGCGACTAATAAACTAACTAGGCCAATTCCTATACCTGTACCAAAGGGAAATAATGAGAAAAAGCCAATCGCAATGCCAAACAATAAAGCTAGGGGAATTCTCAGAGCGACAAAGGCTAATGTGACCAACACTGCTAAAATTGCTCCCAGTGTTGCCTGACCAATAAAATAATTCTGAAAATCTTCTCGAAGCAATTGCCTAACTTTTGTGCCGATATGCTCAGGAAACCATTGATAAACTCCATCCCACAAATTTTGCCCATTTAATATTAAATAAATAGTCAAAACAGCCGCAATTAAGATATTAACTACGACACCGATAGTATCAAAAGCAAAACCCAAAATTCTCCCGGTAAAAGATTGAAATTGATTAGATAATCTTTCTAAAAGTTGGAGAGCTAAACCTCTTAAATTTAAAGGAAGTTGTTGTGTCGCTGCCCAAGTTTGAAAGGCTTCTAATTGTTGCAAGCCAGAATCTATCCAAGAAGGCAGAATATTAGCTAGTTCATTTAGCTGTTGCAAGATAACTGGCACTAAGGTGACACCAACACCCGCTAAAATCACCACAGCTAACAGCAAGACTCCAATAATCGCCAAGTTTCGTGGTACACCGCGTCTGTGAAAGAACTGGATGGGGTAGTTTAAGACAAAAGCTAGTAGGATAGCGATCGCAACTACACTAACCAAGGGTTGAAAATACTTGACAACCTGGATTAATAACCAACCGTTGAGAATGACTAGCGGGAACGCCAAGCCATAACTTAACCATCGTGGTAGTTTGTTTGCTGATTGCATGAGAGTGACTCCACCACAATTCTTTAGTTTATTGTGGCATTAGATTAATTTCTTTCAAGGGGCTGGGGTTAGAGGTTACAGGTTACAGGTTATGGGTTGCAGGTTATAGGTTACAGATAATTTTCTATCACCTGTCACCTGTCACCTATTACCTATCACCTATCACCTCTCTTCACTCAGCATTTTCCTTATTGATAAAATCCAGCATAATTTTTTGGTGCATCGACCCTAATGGTCGAACTTCGCCGGCTATGGCTGAGTAACAACTTCCATTGCGAATATCTTCCGGTGTTAAAAGTCCCATGTCCCAACCTTCATTAAGTTCTAGTTGATTTATATCCACTAACAAGGGAGCCTGAAAAACATGGCGGATAACTTTTTCATCGGGATAGTAGCCGAATTCGGTAAATGTCGGTAATTTATAACCAATTTCTTCGATAAGTTCGCGTTTAACTGCTACCTCTGGCGTTTCGCCGGGTTCGATATGTCCACCGAACAAACCCCAGCAACCAGCAGCCGCAATCGTGGGGATATTATCTCGCAGTTGCATGAGATACTTATGGTCTTGGTAGAGAATGGCGATCGCTACTTCTGGTAGTTGGTTAGTCATAAAATTTACACTTAAAAATTACTCTTCTGTTATATATACTTCACCAAAATCTTTCCCAGCGATGGGAATACTTTTGTAGCTAACTTTACCCCTTAACACTACTTGAGTTCCCTTTTGCAAATTTTTTTGATTGGTAATTACCCAGATTTTGCCAGTTGAGTCGTTAATTTGGTATGCCCACTGCTTCATTAGTGGTACTTGCTTTTCGACTTTACCTTGAATATAAACAGTAGTCGGTTTGTCGGGTTTTGCGGGAATTTTTTCAATTGGTGTGACATTACTACCAAAGATGAAATTGCTACCTTTGATTTCTGGAAGTCTCCAAGAACCACAGCTAGAAATTCCCACCACTAGGAAAAAATTGCAAAGTATCCGGTAATAATTTGGCGATTTGTACATAAGTTTCAGCGGGAGTTGAGAAGAGAAAACTTTTCTACTGTTACCTGTTGCCTTTTAGCTGTTACCTGTTCTCCACCCCCTCTCTCGAAGATTTCATTGTTTGATCCGTAAGATGAGACAAGGGATCTGAGAAGATGAACAAGTATGGTCTTGTGGTAGGAGAAACGCAACAGTAATCAACAGACAAGGATTTTTTCAAACTGTTAACTTCGCTACAGACAACTAAAATTTTGGATTAGAGGCGAATCTTCTGAGGATTCTCATGGAAACAACAACTGCCAAACTTCTTGATGGTAAAGCCTTAGCCGCAAAAATACACCAAGAGCTAAAAACACAAATTAACCAATTGCAAGCCAAAGTTGGCCGTCCTCCGGGTTTAGCAGTGTTGATGGTTGGCGATAACCCCGCATCAGCTGCTTATGTCCGCAATAAAGAAAAAGCCTGCGCCAAGGTAGGTATTGCTTCTTTTGGTAAGCATTTTCCTCAAGATACTAGCCAACAAGAATTAGAGGCTGTAATTGCCGCACTCAACGAAGATGAAAATGTAGATGGAATTTTAGTACAGCTACCCCTCCCCGACCATTTAGATGCAGTGTCTTTGTTACATCAAATACATCCCGATAAAGATGCAGATGGACTGCATCCAGTGAATTTAGGGCGACTGGTACGAGGAGAAAAGGGATTACGTAGTTGCACCCCTGCGGGAGTGATGCACTTGCTGGCAGAATATAATATTCCGCTGCGGGGAAAAAATGCGGTGGTTGTAGGACGTAGCATATTAGTAGGCAAGCCAATGGCCTTGATGCTACTGGAAGCGGATGCTACTGTCACAGTTGCCCACTCGCGATCGCACAATCTTGCTAACATCACCAAGAATGCCGATATACTCATTGCCGCAGTTGGTCGTCCAGGACTCATTACCGCCGACATGGTAAAACAGGGTGCGATCGTGGTAGATGTGGGGATGAACCGCGTCACTGATGCCAATGGCAATAGTCGCTTAGTCGGCGATGTCGATTTGGAATCAATTGCTGGTTTGGCAGAATATTTCACCCCCGTTCCCGGTGGTGTGGGCCCCATGACCGTTGCCATATTGTTGCAAAACACCTTTACCAGCTATTTACGCGCTACAAGCTAGTTAAAAGTTATAAGTTATGAATTTTTTACTCCCGATTCATCCTGCATAACTTTTCAGCGCCAAAGCCCCGTAAAATTGTGACGTATAAGACAAACAGCCAAAAGCCAAAAATTGAAGGAATTATAAGAATGGTAGCAGCTGATAACCTTCAGAAGATGCCAGAAACAGCAACCTTTAACCTTGTAGCCTATCTCAAAGAACGCCAAAAGCTTTGTGATACTGCTCTGGATACATCTATGCCTGTTGTTTATCCAGAAAAAATTTACGAATCAATGCGCTACTCTCTCCTCGCTGGAGGTAAGCGTGTACGTCCCATTCTCTGCCTTGCTACCTGTGAAATGATGGGCGGCACTATCGAAATGGCTATGCCTACAGCTTGTGCCGTAGAAATGATTCACACAATGTCATTAATTCACGATGACCTGCCAGCAATGGACAATGATGATTATCGTCGTGGTAGATTGACGAATCACAAAGTCTATGGCGACGATATTGCCATTTTGGCTGGAGATGGGTTACTCGCCTTCGCTTTTGAACTTGTTGCCACTCAAACACCTGAGAACGTTCCTAGAGACAAAGTTTTACAGGTAATTGCCCGCTTAGGCAGAGCGCTGGGCGCAGCAGGTTTAGTCGGTGGACAAGTAGTAGATTTGGAATCAGAAGGGAAATCTGATATTTCTCTGGAAACCCTGAATTTTATTCACAACCATAAAACTGCGGCCCTGCTAGAAGCCTGTGTGGTTTGTGGCGGTATCTTGGCAGGAGCCTCATCAGAAGACATACAACGACTAACTCGCTACTCACAAAACATTGGTCTGGCATTCCAAATTATTGATGATATTTTGGATGTGACTGCGACTCAAGAACAATTAGGCAAAACTGCTGGTAAAGACCTAATAGCGAAAAAAGTCACCTATCCTAGCCTGTGGGGAATTGAGGAATCACGCACTAAAGCTCAACAGCTAATTGAGTCAGCTTGTGCAGAATTAGAACCTTATGGTAGTCTTGCACAACCACTCAAAGCCATAGCCCACTTTATTGTAAATCGCAATAACTAGGAAAACTTTGGAGCCACTACCTTGCCGTAAATTAGTGTTACAGAAGATGAGTTAATCTTCAGTGGCTATTATGCAACAATTATCGCAATAGCCAAGCTAGTTAGGACATTGGTGTAAAACTCAAACAGCAAAAGACTTTTAACTCTGCCGCCTGTTACCTGTCTCCTGCTATGGATTCATAGTCTTGACTAACAGGCTACTCCAAAAACATCAAACAAGATGAAGTTTGCCAATTTGGGATCAGTTTTTTTTGAGATTTGGAATTTTGGGTTGCGTCTAATTTTTACTTACAAAATAATTACTGCTAATTTTAACTAACTGAACCAAAACACCATGCAGGAGATAGCCGATATTTTAGACAACCGGGTGCTGCTGGTAGCGCTGATAGCTTGTTTCATTGCTCAAGCGTTGAAGCTACTTATCGAGGTCGTCAAAAATCAAAAACTGAATGTGCGTGTTTTAGTTACAACTGGAGGTATGCCCAGCGCTCATTCGGCTCTAGTGACTGCCTTAGCCGCTGGTATCGGGCAAACTGTTGGTTGGGCATCGCCGGAGTTTGCCTTAGCTACTGTGTTTGCCATTATCGTGATGTATGATGCAGCCGGAGTCCGCCAAGCTGCGGGTAAGCAAGCTCGAATACTCAATCAAATGATTGCGGAATTATTTGATGAAAAGCACGAATTTAGCCAAGACCGCCTGAAGGAATTACTAGGACACACACCAGTCCAAGTAATAGCTGGTTCCGCTTTGGGCATCGCCATTTACTGGTTAGCTAGGTATGCTTATTAGTCAAGTGAAGTGTGAAGTATCAAGAGTGAAAACCTTATAAGATAAACATTCTTTCTGTTAACTTTTGCCTTTTACCTTTTGACTTTTACCTTGTTCAACTGGCTACTGGACTTTGACAGCTGAACGCAGTAACACTACTTTGCGACTATCGACGAGGATGGCGAAAAAGCCACGCTCGTTGAGTTTTTGTAATGTGTTATATGCTTGTTGTTGGTTGGTTGTATGAGTTGCTAATAAGTAAGGGCGCTGTCCATAGGAGGCAAAACCTACGTTACCGCCTACGACTTGTTGCACGCTATTCGCTAGTTCTGGACGGTTGTAGTAGTCTACTAGTACGGCGTAACCTTGTCCTAATGGTTGCGGATTATAGCTAACTGTTGGTACTGTTGCTGCTTGTTGAGTCACTTCGGCAGGTTTTGTAGAAATGATGGCAGATAACCCAACAATATTATTGATATATCTTGCCCAACGATTTGCATATTCAATGGTGTTAAAACCACCTATCCGCGTTACTGTGTCGGTGAGATATTGACAGGTAGTAGTGGGAATCTCGTTTGGTAAAGCACTTCGCAATTGCTTTTGATATTCGGCAGTAGGAGTAATGACTAGTAATAAATACTCCCCAGGCTTTGGCGGTTGGCAGACAGGAAGTTTTTGCTGCGCGTTAACAGAAATTGTAGTATTGATTAAACCTGCGATCGCTATTACTAATGCACTAGATATAGTCTCAAATCTCTGCACAAAATTGGGACGCATAAGCTGGATTTTTGAAAATTTTTATTTTAGTAGTTCGTCACTAAAAAGTATGAAGTCTAAAGGATGAAGATATGAAAAATATTTACATACCAAATTCTTCTGGTCAAGCTAATTTTATTTCTCACTTCATACTTCATACTTCATACTTCATACTTGAGTTTATTAGGAAACACTAACAAGGGATGCCAAGGGTTCGGGAATTGTGACTGAAGGTGCATGAAATTCACCAGTAATCACATACTCTAAGCGTAGTTTCAGCCAGGTAATAAATTGGGGATTTGTAGAAATAATTGCAGCTGCGGGTTTAGGACATTTAGCTTTAATCTCTGCCATTTCCGGCGCTTCTAAAAATGCTGGCTGCTGCACTAACCAAAAATCAATTTGTTTTTCATTTTCGTGATAGTGACGGGTGCGTTCTTTCAGCACTTCCTCTAGGGGTTCTTCTTGGACAAGAAAGCGTTGGCTGGCTAAAACGTAATAATATGTTTGCATTTTCATCCTTGGGTTAATAATGGGTTAAATAGGGTACAGAGTTAATTCTGCACCCTATTTAACTAACTCTTACGAAATTTTGGGAACCAAGAACTGAAGGGACAACCACTTCCTTTAGTTTCACTATTTGTTTGTTTGCCACCAGCTGTAAGTTTGTCTAAAAACAGCGTGTTGTCAAAATAGTGTTCTACGGAAATAATCTTTAAATCATCGGTGACACGAGCAACGCTCATCCCGATAATTTCAATTGTCTCTCCAGTTGGTGCATAGTCTTTGTATGCACCTCTAAAATGTCCCCAGTGCCGCCACTTAAATGTTACGTTTGGTGGCCCTGAGTACACTTCCAGAACTTCCCAAGGGAAACCTTGGGGAAATGTTGTGTGGAAGATTTTGGCTGATGATTCAAAGCTTTCTTCAGAAGCTTTGTAATGTTCTGAATCAGCCATAAATAAATTGTAAGTACCTTGGTTGCCTAATTCTGCTGCTGTATACTCTTTGCCACCATTGGTACTGACACGAAACTTGTCATTGACTATCGCTAACCACTGCTGTGGGTTAGATTTGAATGATACCTCCATCTCGAAGGTTCTGACTAAGTTTTGCACGATCGCTTCTAACGATCCTTCGGCATGATTACATACACTTTCTTTGGCAAGATTTTCTTTGGAGCGCGAATAATCAGGGGGTGTTTGATAACGCCACTCAACATCAGTGCTGGCGGCGATAACTTTATCCCTATCTTGTACCCAAAGCGGTAGGTTGTGAGATTCTGTTGAGGTCATAAAAGTTTTAGTTGAAAATTTACCCAACAAAGCTGAAGTTTGAAGTTTTCAGACGGAAACATTGATTTCAGATAGCAGGAGGTAGAAGGTAGAAGGCAGAAGGCAGGAGTAAAAGTCTTACCATTCCTGGCATTCAAGCTTTCAAATTTTCCTAACATATCTGACTACCGCTATACTTCACACTTCATACTTTTTTCTGGATTTCGCAGTTACAACCCCCCTAATATCAGTTATCAGTTGTCAGTGAACAGTTATCAATAAAAAACTGATAACTGTATAACTGCTAACTGTTCACTGATTTTCTTGTATTGCTTGTTTCATCTCCCGGACTGCTCTTTCTATGCCAACTAACGCTGCCCGACTGATGATAGTATGACCGATGTTTAGTTCTTCCATTCCTGGAAGCGCGGCGACAGGAGAAACATTCCAGTAAGTGAGTCCATGACCAGCATTGACTCGTAGTCCGGCTTTAATGGCTTGTTCGCACCCTGTAGCTAATATTGCTAGTTCTTTTTGGCGAGTGGTTTCATTGTGCGCTTCAGCATACTGGCCAGTGTGCAGTTCAATGAATTTTGCTTGTATTTTGACAGATGCTTCGATTTGTGCGGGTACGGCATCGATAAACAAACTGACAGGAATGGCAGCGCTTTGCAGTTTATCGACAATTTCTCCTATTCTAGCAATTTGCCCAACGATATCGAGTCCGCCTTCTGTGGTGACTTCTTCGCGTTTTTCCGGTACTAAAGTCACATAATCTGGTTTGATGTCAAGTGCGATCGCCAGCATTTCATCTGTAGCTGCCATTTCTAGATTAAGATGGGTTCTCACAGTTTGCCGTAACAAACGTACATCTCGGTCTTGAATATGCCGCCTGTCTTCTCGCAAATGTACTGTAATTCCATCTGCACCCCCTAATTCTGCCAGCACAGCCGCCGCCACGGGGTCTGGTTCCACCGTCCGCCGCGCTTGTCGGATAGTGGCGATATGGTCGATGTTAACTCCAAGTGTAGGCAACCCTAGTCTCCTGATTCACAGTCCTCCGAACTTGATTTTACCGGAAATCGGGGTGGTAAAGTGAGGCAGACGCGATCGTCTAGTTTAATCACAGCATTTCTTAAACTAAATGACTAAGCCTAAACTTTTAGATACTATTGCCACTCTTAAACCAATTCCAATTGAGCGGTTAACTCTGGTGGAATCGGATATGATTTCTATCGAAAGTTTACCAAATGGAGAAGTGGGAACAATCGTAGAAGTGTATGAAGAAAAGGAAGATACTAAATATTTAGTTGAATTTGCTGATACTCAAGGTTGTGAGTATGCAATGGCTGTTTTAAAAATAAATGAAATTTTAGTTTTGCATTACGATTTGGCTACTGTTTAAAGTAAATAGCTTACAGTAAATCCCATAACCTTTATAACAGGACTTACGCAAGAACTCTCTCAAACTCTTATAACTTCGTGTCCTTCGCGTCCTTTGTGGTTCGTTTCTTCATACTTTTGCGTAAGTCCTGTATAAATCAAATAAGATTACTTATTACCGTTTATATTCGGCTGTATGGTGTTCGCACAACCACAGATAATGTCCTTCTGGTGTTAATACTTTCTTGAGTCCGCCCCAATGTTGTTGGGGGTCTTTTTCTTCTAATAGTTGGCGTAAAGCACGCAACGCTGAACCATCGGCACGTTCGGGATCTAAATCTTCACCTCTGGTAATTCTATCTGCTAATTCTAAATCTTCAGTATTTTGAATTTCTGGTAATTTCTCGGCTAGTTCTTTAAATAATTCCAAATCATTCTTATAAATTGCTTCGTATTCTTTAGGGTCTACCACACCCAGCCAAGGGCCAATTATGGGTGCGGCAAATCTCAAAACTTTAAATAATTTACTAATATAAGGTGCAGTTGCTCTCAGCCATTTAGCAGGTTCATCTATTTCATATAAACCACCTGCTTGGGTGGGATGCCAACAGCCTGGGGCTTGGCAATAAAGTTGTAAATCTATTTTTTGTCCGGCTATGGCTTTTTGCCAAGATTTACCACCACGGGGACGCAGAATAAAAATATTCGGACAATGAGAATCTATTTTGGCTTGTTCGCGGCGGAAGACATGAGTAAATTCCCGTTGCGTCAATTCGAGTAGATTTTTGAATTCATTGAGAATTTCCTCTTGTCCGTCAACAATTTTTGTTTCTAATTCATCAATGCGTTCTAATACTGCATTTTGTGTATGGAAATTTAAACCATATAAAAGTTCGGCAACAGATATATCTTCTTCCGCTTCTGGACATTCAATTGTTGCTTTCTTGCGTTTGGACAATTGGTGATAGTCAAATTCGTGGGTGCAGGGTTCACCATTATGACCAAGACAGGGAATAGTACGTTGAATATCTAAGCCGGGAAACCTGGAGAGAGTTACTTCAATGCCATCCCGCAGCAGGACAAAAAAATTCAGGGGATTAGCACCGCGTACTGTTAGTTTAATATAGCGATCGCCCTTCACAGCTTCCACCAAGGCTAAATGTTCTTGTTCATAAGCCAACAATGCACCGTTTCGCCAATGGGTGTTAGTTGTAAAGCGGTGTTGACGCGCAATAAACCAAGTCGGAATCCCCGCAGGAATGGTATTAGACCTCTTGCAAAAGTCAGTTAAGCAGATTCAGTTTTAGGGAGACGAAGCTCATAGTTGTACAAACCAGCGATGAGATTAAATCTCAAACTAAATCTTTTTCTCCGATTGCGATAACGGTCAGACAAGATTTTAAATATCTTTAGTTTCCGATTAATATGCTCACCGACAACTCGAACTTTGGCTAAGTCTCGATTACTCTTTTTATCTTCGCAA
>NZ_JADEWI010000029.1 GCF_015207705.1 Nostoc sp. LEGE 06077 | reverse complement strand
AGTTAAAACTTTTCGAGTAGCTAGTGAGAAATTTCGTTTAGCTCGACATCGTTATAATCAGGTAATAATGGCTGTATGTGGATTAGTTAGGTTACATCTAAATTATTCGTTTATACTAAGTAATGAAACTTGAATTATCAGCCTTTAGATTTTATTATTTAGAAAGCTATATTTCTGAAAACTTTTAATAAGTTTGATATTTTCATCCCCAAAACTTTATTCTTGCGTTCAGCCATAATTAGTGTTTCATCCCAGTTATAGTTCGTGTGACGCTTTCACAGTAAGCTTTTTATCTTTTGTGGACAAGTCTATTAGTCATTGGTCATTTGTTGGGGTTTTAAGCACAGAAGTACAGGCCACCCCAGAGATAAGTCCAAAAACTCAGCTTTCTCCCATAAAATTAGGCTATTTTTGATTTTGTAATCCTAACAACCAATAACAAAGGATAAATGACCAATGACAAATGACAATTTTGTGTTTGACGCAATTATCATTGGTTCGGGAATGGGGGGCTTGGTAACAGCAACTCAACTAGCAGCCAAAGGAGCTAAAGTTTTGGTACTAGAACGTTATCTGATTCCCGGTGGTAGTGCAGGCTATTTTGAACACCAGGGTTATCACTTTGATGTGGGGGCATCAATGATTTTTGGCTTGGGGAAAAATGGCACAACTAACTTGCTGACTCGCGCCCTGGATGCAGTCAATATGGATCTAAAAACAATACCCGATCCAGTACAGATTCATTATCATCTTCCCGATGAATTAGATATTAAAGTTGACCGGGATTATGAGAAATTTTTGCAAAATATTACTGCTTATTTTCCGCAAGAAGCAAGAGGTATTCGGCGCTTTTATAACGAATGTTGGCAAGTTTTTAATTGCCTGAACAGTATGGATTTATTGTCGCTAGAAGAACCTCGGTATTTGATGCGGATGTTTTTCCGGCATCCTTTAGCGTGTCTGGGTTTACTTAAATATCTACCAAAAAATGTTGGAGATGTCGCACGACGTTATATTAAAGACCCCTTATTATTAAAATTTATTGATATGGAATGTTATTGCTGGTCAGTAGTACCAGCGAACATGACACCAATGATTAATGCAGGTATGGTCTTTTCTGATAGACATTATGGCGGTGTTAATTATCCTCAAGGCGGAGTAGGAATAATTGCTCAAAAACTAGTAGAGGGTTTAAAAAAAGTTGGCGGTGAGATTCAGTATCAAGCTAGGGTAAAAAAAATTCTGATAGAAAAGGGATGTGCTGTCGGTGTAGAACTAGCTAACGGTCAAATTTATCGAGGTAAACGCATAGTTTCTAATGTTACACGCTGGGATACCTTTGGTAAATTAATTCCTGAAGATAAAATACCCAATAATGAGAAAATATGGCAACAACGATATGAAAAATCACCTAGCTTTTTGAGTTTACATATAGGTGTCAACAGTTCAGTTTTACCCAATGACACAGAATGCCATCATATTTTGTTAGAAGATTGGGCGAATATGACAAAAGCAGAAGGCACAATTTTTGTTTCAATTCCCACATTACTTGACCCAGATTTAGCCCCAGAAGGACATCATATCATTCATGCCTTCACACCTCACTGGATTGATGGTTGGTTAGGTCTGTCGGCAAATAGGTATGAAGCAAAGAAAGAAGCCGCAGCTTGGCGAATTATTGAGCGACTAGAAAAGATTTTTCCTGGGTTAGATACAGGGTTAGATTATCTAGCCGTAGGCACACCCCGCACTCATCGTCGTTTCTTAGGACGAGAAGATGGGACATACGGGCCAATTCCCCGGCGGAAATTGTGGGGCTTGTTAGGAATGCCATTTAACCGCACAGATATTCAAGGACTTTATTGTGTCGGTGATAGTACCTTTCCGGGTCAAGGGTTGAATGCTGTCGCCTTTTCTGGTTTTGCGTGCGCCCATCGCATCGCTGTAGATTTAGGAATTGGGAAATAGTTAATGCTAGTTTTTCAATTAGTGATAGTGCAATCAATCCAAAAAGAGCGAGAATACCCCATTTCTGAGGTATCCTGACTTCGAGATTCTTCAAGTCGAAATGATTTGGACTTTATTAGCTGCTGTTGTAGCTTTTTCTCTCGCCTGTTGAACATTTGCGGCTTTAGCTAAAGCTACGCCCATCCGTCGATAAGGATGAGCCGATGGTTTACCAAATAATTTAATATCGACATCTTTTTCTGCCAAAGCTTCAGCAACACCAACAAAAGAAATTGAATCTGATTTTTCTGAGGCTAAAATTACAGCACTAGCTGAAGAGCCAAGTTGTTCAATATAAGGAATGGGTAAGCCTAAAACAGCCCTTAAATGCAATTCAAATTCATTCAGATTTTGGGAAATTAATGTCACCATCCCTGTATCATGGGGGCGAGGTGAAAGTTCCGAGAAAATTACTTCATCTTTGGTGATGAAAAATTCCACACCAAAAGTTCCGGCTCCGCCTAAAGCATCGGTGACTTTTTTAGCTATTACTTGAGATTCTAAGATTTTATCTTCAGATATGCCTGCTGGTTGCCAAGATTCTTGATAATCGCCTCTTTCTTGACGATGACCGATAGGAGAACAGAAAATTGTTGGGGCATTCCATTGTTTAATTGTCAGCAATGTTATCTCAATTTCAAAATTAATAAATTCCTCGACAATGACTTTTTGACTGTCGCCTCTAGAATTAGCGATCGCATAATTCCAAGCCTTCTCAACTTCACTCTTACTTGCTACTACAGATTGACCCTTTCCCGAAGATGACATCACAGGTTTAACTACATTCGGAAAGCTAATTTCATCAGAAATCGCAATTAATTCTTCGAGGGTTACAGCATAACCATATTTAGCTGTTCTAATGCCTAACTCTTTATGTGCTAATTCCCGGATTCTGTCACGGTTCATTGTGTAGTTAGTTGCCGCTGCCGTCGGAATAACTGTAATCCCTCTTTGTTCAAATTCTAGTAACTTTTCTGTTCTAATTGCTTCAATTTCTGGTATTATCAAATCAGGCTGATGCTTTGTGACCACTGCTTCTAAATCATCTGCACTCAGCATCGAAATTACTTCTGCATAATCAGCAACCTGCATAGCTGGAGCATTAGCGTAGCGGTCAACAGCAATTACATAATTACCAAGCCGTTGAGCAGCAATCACAAACTCCTTGCCAAGTTCACCTGAACCCAACAGCATCAATTTTTTAGGTAACTTAATAGAATTACTCATCAATTTAACCAGAAGATTTTCAATATCACCATCTTATAGTTTTTCGGATTTCAATTACCATTATTTGGATGAGTAAACTTAGCTCCCCGCAATTGCAAATCTTGATACTGTAACTGAGTTAAACCAGTACCTTGACCAAACTGACACCCTTCTACTAAAGCCTCTATCCAAATAGTTTTATTCAGAGTTGCACCTGTTAAATCAGCATTGCGTAAGTCAGCTTTGGTAAAATTAGCAAACAGGAGATCAGCATTAACTAAACTGCTACGTTGCAGATTAGCATTAATTAAGTTCCCTCTAATGAAATTTACTTCGTCTAATATCAAATCGGATAAATCTGCACCAGCTAAATTAGGGAATTTTAGCTGCCGAGGATTTTGAAAAAATCGCATAATGCAAAGAATATTAACGTCATTTAGTTTAATGTGAGTTAAAAATCGATAACGACCTATTCCTAATTTATTGAGAGTTTTTAGCCGTTCTTCAGGGGTTTCTTCTAAAAAATAAATTGCTATATTTCGTAATTCTTTATCTGACAAATTTAGCATTAGACAAAATATAAATAAATTATAAATATTTATTTTTTAATAGGAAGTATAATATCAATTGTAGTTCCTTGGTTGGTAAGAGAAACGCATTTAATAGAACCACCATGTTGCTCAACAATAATTTGATGGCAAATAGATAAACCTAAACCTGTTCCTTGACCAACAGGCTTAGTAGTAAAAAAAGGTTGAAAAACACTTTGGCAAATATTATCATTCATCCCACAACCATTGTCACTAATTGAGATAGTAATTTGGTTATCTTGAGACTGAAATGTCCGAATCCAAATAGTTGGTTTTTCAGATTTATTTTCATCGACATTAATTTCTTTTTGCATTAAGGCATGGCATTATTAATTATATTGAGGAACACTTGATTTAAAAAGCGAGGGTTACAAAAAATTCGCGGGATTTTACCGTAATCTTTAATCACGGAAATAGGTTGGCTATTAATAGCATAGCGGTTAAGGCGATGTTGCAAAATCACAAGTGTGCTATCAACACCTTGATGGATATCAGCTTTTTTATAATCAGATTCATTTAATCGTGAGAAATTGGAGAGTGATTCGACAATCTCGCTAATACGAGTTGTGCCAGTTTCCATTGATTGCAAGAGCTTTGGTAAGTCTATATGGATAAAATCTAGGTCGCTTTTAGCCAGAGCTTTGACAATTTTGGCATCTGGATTTGGGTAGACAGTAGCATAAGTGTCTAAAAGATTGAGTAAGTCACTAGTATATTGACGAAGATATTCTAAATTGCCATGAATAAAACTGACTGGATTATTAATTTCATGAGCAACCCCCGCTACCATTTTCCCCAACGCTAACATAGTTTCGCGTTGAATTAATTGTATTTGAGATTGTTGAGTTTCTTGTAATTTCGACAAAGCTGATTCTGCATTTTCTTTAGCTAGGCGATATTGCTCCTGCATGAAAAACAGTCGTTGCAGTGTTTGGTAGTAAATAGTAACGCTAAACAAAACAAATAATGATCCAAAAAAGAACACCATGCCTGTCAGCAATGGTATCCATTCAAATAGTCTTGTAATTGTTAAATAAATACATAATGAATAACCACCCAGAAAAAAAACCATGAGCGAAAACATGATTCGCCAACTAAGTTGATCTGGTTCTGTCTTGAAAAATGTGAGAATTTTTCGTGTCCTGAGAATGGATAGTCCCATTATTCCAGCCCCAAGAGTAATCAGGATAATAATAAAAGACAGAACAATTGGAGAACTTAACATAGTATTGAGTCAGAATATACATAACAAACTGCGAGATAGGCTGTAAACTATCACCAAGAATGCAGGAAAAATGCACCCTCGCTGGTTATTGTGAACTAGCTGTCTCAAAGCAGTTCACGCAACTGGTGTTGGAACAAGACACCAGAGTTTAAGCCTTACTAGCTGAAGCCCTCAATAAATTGTTGGATAAATAGGGTAAGCAACCAATTGCTTGATAACCGAGTTCTAATCTAATAATAGAAATGCCCTTACCAAAGGGCAAGGGGCTACACCCTGAGGAAAAGAGAATGCTAGAAACTTCAACAAAGCTTCATTAATTTCAAGATTCTATTTCGGCTAATTCTAACCAGCGTTCGGTAGCTACATCAATTGCTTGTTTGAGAGTTTCCACTTGTTCATAGAGTTTTTGGACTTGGCTATAATTTCCGGGAGCAACTTTAATAATTGCTGTTTCTGCTGCAACTTTTTCAGCTTCTAGTTGAGAAATTTTTGCTTCTAGCTGCTCAAATTCTCGCTTTTGCCAATTTGATAATCGGCGACGTTTTTTGGTGTCAGAATCTTTTGCTTGAGTGGCTGTTTGAAGTTCAGAATTTTTTGGTTTATCGTTATTTTTAACTGTTTCTTGTTGTGCTGCTTCTTCAGCTTTTTTATAGTCGAGGTAGACTGAATAATTGCCAGGATATTGACGGAGATTTCCGCCTTCTTCTAAGGAAAAAATTGTGTCAACAGTCCGGTCTAAAAAGTAGCGATCGTGAGAGACTGCTATGACACTTCCAGAGAAATCTTCTAGGTAATCTTCTAATACTGCCAATGTCTGCACGTCTAAATCATTGGTAGGTTCATCTAAAATTAAGACATTGGGCGCACTTATTAATATGCGTAATAAAAATAAACGGCGTTTTTCTCCGCCAGATAGTTTATGGATTGGTGCATACTGCTGGTTTCCCGGAAATAAAAACCTCTCCAACATTTGAGCAGCAGTGATTTTCGTCCCATCAGCAATTTGGACAAATTCGCCTTCTTCTTTAATGTAGTCAATCACGCGCTGATCTTCATTCAAAGCCGTGAGTAATTCTTCAGAATGTTGGTCAAAATAACCAATGTGAATTGTAGAACCAATTTCTACCCTACCTGCATCCGGCTGTATTCGCCCGGTGATGATGTTCATTAAGGTAGACTTACCAGCGCCGTTACCGCCAATGATACCAATGCGGTCTTCTGGGCTGAATTCGTAAGTAAAATCTTTAATCAGAGTTCTGTCGTTATAAGCTTTAGAAATATTCTTCAGGTCAATAACCTTTTTGCCAATGCGACGGCTGACGGTAGAAATATCTACTTTACCCAAACCTTGCTTAAACTCAGTTTCGCGCATGGCTTCGACGCGCTGAATTCTGGCTTTTTGTTTTGTACTTCTGGCTTTGGGGCCACGCTTTAACCATTCTAGTTCTCGACGTAAGACTCCTTGATGTTTGCGTTGGGTACTAGCGGCGGATTCTTCAGCTAAGGCTTTCTTTTCGAGGTAATATGAATAATTGCCTGTGTAAGTGTAAATTTCCCCTCTGTCAATTTCGATGATGCGATTGGTGACTTTATCTAAAAAATAGCGATCGTGAGTAATTAATAACAATGCGCCACGAAAGCGATTTAAATAACTTTGTAACCATTCTACAGACAGTGCATCAAGATGGTTTGTCGGCTCATCCATCAGCAAAACGTCTGGTTCTGATAGCAGTGCTGTTGCTAGAGCAATCCGCTTGCGATATCCTCCTGATAATGTGGCGATGGGTGCATCAAAATCGGCAATTCCTAATTTGGTGAGAATGATTTTAGCGTTCGTTTCCAGTTCCCATGCGCCAGTAGCATCCATCCGTTGCATAACTGTAGACAGACGAGACATTAACTGACTATCTTCAGGATAATGGGCGAGTTTATCTGATAATTCTTCATACTCACGTACGAGTTTCATTTGTTCGCCACTGTCAGCGAAAACTTGTTCTAAAACTGTACGATTTTCATCTAAATCTGGTTGCTGAGGTAAGTAGATGATTTTAGCACCGGAGCTAGTGATAATTTGCCCACTATCAATTGATTCTAGTCCAGCGATCATTTTTAATAAAGTTGATTTGCCAGAACCATTAGTCCCAATTAAACCAACTTTATCATTAGCATCGATGCTAAAATTAGCATTATTTAATATTTCTTTGATTCCAAAATCTTTTTTAACAGATTGGAGTGTAATAATACTCATAATATATAGTATTTTTTTATTTGTGAGTTTGAGTAGATAAGGTAACAGCCTTACCTACATTCTCCCAACTTTAGGCAAATAAATCGAGGGGTAGATGTCCATACATTTCGTTGATTCCTCTTTCATCATAAGATTGGCAAGATACTAATACACCACGATGATGTCCAGCATAGGAATCGAGATAGCACAAACCATTTTTGCCGTTTAATTTTATATAAACTGGGCCTTCAGTTGTGGGTAAATCAGTTGGGACTTCATAACCTAAAGCCTGGGAGTAAGTTTTCATGGCGAGTAGTGCTTCTTCAGCGGTGTCAGCACAAATGCCCAATATTTGATAGTCAGAAAGTTTGGTGATTAAGATTAAAGCCTGACGGACTAAGGCTTTTTCGGAAGTATCGAGGACTGGTGCAATATCTAAGCAGTTGAATTTGTTGAGGAATTTTCTAGCTTCGGCAACAGTCAGAGGAAGTTGATTAGAATTTGGCATAGATTGAATCATGTTTTTCGAGAATTTACCTTTGTGTATGAGGTGAAACCAGTCAAATTTACTTGGTTAATTTACCTGAATTATTGTTGGTTGGGAACGTTCCCCAGGTTGAAGATAAAGGGTACACTACTTTGTGATTTATCTCCCATAACTAACACTTTAGGCATTTGTGCGCCGCCTGTTTTCCATGCTTCAATTGCTTCTTTTTGCAAAACTAATTGCCCACCTTGAGCTTTGAGAGTCTCGGCCAAAAGTCTTTGTGCTTCGGCTTTACCTTTAGCACGGTTAATTTCTGCTTGGGCTTCTTGTTCAGCTTCTCGTGCTACATAAACTGCTCTTTGGGCGCGTTGTTCGGCTATTTGTTTTTCTTCGACGGCTCTGGCAAATTCGGGTGAGAAAGTTAAGTCAACCACACTAGTATCTAACACAATTATTCCGTATTTGTCTAAGCGATCGCCTAAAGCATTATCAAAATCTTCTTTCAGTTCACTGCGTTTGGTAATAGCCTCTTCTACTGTTCTTCTAGCAGCTGCTATTTTAAATGCTTCTTGGGTTTGAGGGGCAATGATTTTTGATACTATATTTTCTAAGGTTCCTTGTTTTCTCCGCACCTGAACTACTTGTGAGGCATCTAGCCGAAAGTTGATCGCAAACCTCGCCGATAAATTTTGCAGATCCTTTGTCGAACTTTCCGCTGGTACTTCAAATTTTTGCACTGTTAAATCATACACATCGATCACGGAAATAAAGGGCGGTTTCAAGTGAATCCCCTCCAATAAAGCACCATCTCTAGCTTTACCTAAAATGCTAATCACCGCTGCTTGCCCTGGATTGATAATAATAAAGGCATTTAGTCCGACAATCACCAGTAGTCCTAACAAAATTCCTAAAACTGTAGTTTGCCAATTTCCCAATTGTTGACTTTTCAAGGTTGTATCTCCTTTTAGATTTTCCGGCAACTCCTGTATTATGGTGACACTCATTTGTCTGCTGAGGCTGGCTCAAGTCTAAAAATTCAGATACTTTCCTCTTCCGTGTTATTATCAAATGCACGCAATTTTAAAAGACTGTGGCTATAGCATTTAATTCTCGTCAGATATTAAAAAAGCGTAGACATTCAGTGCATCCCCTCCACCGCCTGCTTGACTACGGCAACCAGTACCGTCAACAAATCTGGTTAGCAATTGGTTGTTCTATCCTCAATAAACTTTTTGATTTAGCACCACCAGGATTAATTGGCGTGGCGGTGGATGTAGTAGTAAAACAGCAGGATTCTATCATTGCTCAGTTGGGTGTAAAAGATGTCTTTGGACAATTTTTAATTCTTTCTCTACTCACTGCGATCATTTGGATACTAGAGTCGGTTTTTGAGTACGCCTACGCTAAACTGTGGCGTAATTTGGCGCAAAATATTCAGCATAACCTACGACTGGACGCATACAAACATCTGCAAGATTTGGAACTAGCTTATTTTGAAGAACGCAGCACTGGTGGTTTGATGTCCATCCTCAGTGATGATATCAACCAACTAGAACGTTTTTTGGATGTGGGAGCAAATGACATTATTCAAGTTGTCACTACGGTAATAATTATAGGTGGTGCTTTCTTTGTATTGGCTCCTAGTGTAGCGTGGATGGCGATGTCGCCAATGCCCTTTATTCTCTGGGGTTCCTTTGCTTTTCAGCGGTTACTTGCACCACGTTACGCCGATGTGCGAGAAAAGGTCGGTTATTTAAATGGGCGACTGGTAAATAATTTAAGCGGTATTACTACTATTAAAAGTTTCACTGCCGAAGATTATGAAAGTTACCGTTTAGCAGAAGATAGTGACGAGTACAGAAAAAGTAATGCTAAAGCAATTAAACTTTCGGCTGCATTCGTACCCCTGATTCGGATGTTGATTTTAGTTGGTTTTACAGCATTACTATTATATGGCGGAATGGCTGCTGTTGCCGGAAAAATGACGGTAGGCACCTATAGTGTTTTGGTGTTTTTAATTCAACGCTTGTTGTGGCCTTTAACTCGATTAGGTGATACATTTGACCAGTATCAACGGGCGATGGCTTCGACTAACCGAGTGATGAATTTATTGGATACACCGATCGCAATTCATCCAGGAAGTATAGCCTTACCTGTGGATAAAGTCCTCGGCGCGGTGGAATTTAAGGATGTCACTTTTGCTTATCAAGATAGATTTCCGGTAATTACAAATTTATCTTTGCAAATTCCTGCTGGCAAAACGATCGCCATTGTTGGTTCTACAGGTTCCGGTAAAAGTACCCTTGTCAAGCTGTTATTAAGGTTTTATGAGGTCGAACCGGGAACAATTACGGTAGATGGAATTGACATCCAAGACTTAAATTTACGTGATTTACGCCGTTGTATTGGCTTAGTCAGCCAAGATGTATTTCTATTTCACGGCACGGTAGCGGAAAATATTGCCTATGGGACTTTTGATGCTACTGATGAAGAAATCATCACAGCCGCTAAGGTGGCAGAAGCCCATGAATTTATTCAAAATCTGCCCCAAGGTTATGAGACAATTGTCGGTGAACGCGGACAAAAGTTATCTGGTGGACAACGCCAAAGAATTGCGATCGCGCGTGCAGTGTTAAAAAATCCCCCAATTTTGATTTTAGACGAAGCCACCTCCGCGGTAGATAATGAAACCGAAGCCGCTATCCAGCGATCGCTAGAAAAGATTACAGTAAATAGAACCACAATTGCGATCGCTCATCGTCTTTCCACAATTCGCAACGCCGATTGTATTTATGTCATGGAATATGGACAATTAACAGAATCAGGAACTCATGAGGAGTTGTTAGATAAAAATGGAGTTTATGCTAGTTTGTGGCGTGTGCAGTCAGGTTTGAGATAAGTTTCGCGCAAAGGCGCAAAGGTTCAAAGAAATGATGTTTGGTAGTACCCAGCCGGAAACAGGTGATAGTAAGTGGCGTAGTCAGTTAGATAGATTTGTGAAAGCAAATCAACAAGAATTAGCGGCGTTATCTTGGGCATTGTGGTTAGAAAATGGCAATAGCCAAGGTACTATCGGCATTGATTTGCAGCCAACTCCGCACTTTGTTTATTGTCCCCAAGAGGCGATAGAGAAATTCAATGAAAACGTTGAAAATCGGCTGCAAGAAATTATTGGAATCATTGAACATCATCAGCCAGAAGTAGAAGTGTTGATAATTGGTATTGGCAAGGGGGAAGTTAAGTTAATTCAATTTGTACCAGAACCATCACCACCTGATTGTTTTGCCCAAGTTGGTAAAGATGTAGATGGCTTGTTGGATTTGTTGGAACAGCGAATGAGTGGTGAGATTGTTGTTTAACGCTGAGTAACGTTAAGGAAAACGCAAAGTAACGCAGAGGAAATTAAAGTATTTCTCTGCGTTACTTTTTAATTTATTAGCTGTGCCACAGTCTGTAAAACTCTGGATAATTTAGATTTTCGGCACAATGCCAGATAATTTTAAACACAGCCTCATAGCGATAAGAACTATTTTTGTAAGATTGTTGGTTCAAATAGTCTTTTAATGATGTGAGGACTTGCGGCAAATGTTCAACTTGCAGGATTTTAATCAAACTGTCAGATATATCTAACAGATAGGATTCATAAGATAGACTGCTGGTAAGATTATTGCAGTAGTTTTGATTGTCATCAGCAGCCTGAAAGTTTTGGATGTATCTGATCACGATAGGAATAATTTCGTTGAACTTATCTTTTACCAATGTGCTGCTTGCATCAAGTAGTTCTAGATTTTGAATTGCTGTCATCAAGAATATTTGATGCAAATTGTTTTCTTGTGTTGTAGATAATGTAAAAATTGCCTGTGGATTACCGGGGTCTATTTTTGCCAAACTATTAGCTATATCTAAACGCAATGATTCATCTTGAGTATTTTTGAGTAAATGGGATAATGTACTAATTGCCAATTTATTACCAGGATCTAACTCTCCTACCAGGCAAGCTGCTTTCTTAAGAAAAAATTCATCCTGAACCTTTTCTATTTTCTCTAATAGAGTTGTAATCCCAATTTTATTACCTGGGTCAATTTTTTCTAAACTCTCAACTGCGTCACATAACAAATAATAATCTTGAGTTGAAGTAATTAGCTCAGTTAAAGTGACAAGTGCAGCTTGATTACCCAAACCTAGTGATCCCAAATCCTTCACGGCTATGTTTAGATATGAATGCTCTTTCGCATTCCTAATAAGCTGAATTAGGGCATTAATTCCTCGTTCATAAGTAGGATCAATTTGTGCCAGACTTATAGTTGCTTGCCATGCAATATACTGGGCATCATCGGGATATTTTGGGGATTGACCGAGATTGTTAACTAATTTGAATAGAGCATTAATGGCAATTTGATTACTAGAGTCTGCTTCTAGGAGACTTCTAGCTATTTGCAAACATTCTATATCAGACTGAGCATTTTGAAGTTTTTCAGATAAATGTGCGATCGCAGTTTCATCTACTACTGATATTTGCCTAAAGATTTGACAAATCTGGCAGAATATAAGGGTAGGTTCATCCTCAGCAATTGGCATTAACGCCAAAGCTGCGATCGCACTTCTATTACCCTGATCGAGTTTTCCTAGCTTCTCAGCCGCTAGTCGCAGAATTGTGCGACTTTCAGTTGTATGAACCAAATAAACAAAAGCCGCGACTACTCGTTTTCTATCAGTTAATTCCAGCGTTTTTCTCGCCGTCTCAACCAAAGGTTGCGGAAGTATCTGCCAATCTCGCTTATCTTGACGGAAATAGCCATAACTCCATTTGAGAAGTTGTTCGACAATCGTATCAGCCAAACTGCATTCGGGAAATTTAGCGATCGCCTCAGCCGCCAGAAAATAGGCGCGATAGCGATAAAAACCGCCGCAGCCGTCATCAAAATCTATTAAAGCCTGGATAAAATCTTCTTTTTGCTGCTTATTGACATCCTCTCGACTGAACCAGTGGAGAATCTCTGCTTTCCACTCCGGTTCAAAGATGCGGTAAGTACCTTGATTTAGATAAATGCGATCGCTATTAGAGAAATACTGACAATCATCCATTGCCTCCTACCCACTTCAATGATGTGGGACGAAAGATAATCAAATGATTTGTATCCTATAAGTTAGCTGGCTGTCAAGTCTGTAAAAGATACTACGCCAAATTTCTCCTTGTCTTAGCATTAATGACTACTATCAGCATTGGTCGATGAATTGTTGGATTTGTTGGAACAACAGATGAGCGAAAATTTTGATAATTAATCTCAATCTCTATTCAGAAAGCTACATTTAAGTAATTTCACTGGTGATTTCCCTTACATATAATATGTTAGATTGTTGTGATTTCATTTGATAATGAATGCAACTATTTAACATTACCTAGTTGCCAAAAGAAGGCAGTAAACTAATTATTTGCTGCTAGGTTTTTTAAATTGATATTAGATGTATATAATTTCAGACTTGTCTCATCATGGCTATTGATTTTACTGTAGCAATTCCCACTTATAACGGTGAGAATCGTTTACCTAAAGTATTAGAGCGATTACAAAATCAAATTGGTGTTGAAAATATTACTTGGGAAATTATTATTGTTGATAATAATAGTACTGATAATATAGTAAAACTAATTGACGAACATCAACAAAAATGGCAGAAACCATGCCCTTTAAAATATATTTTTGAACCAAAGCAAGGTGCTGCTTTTGCGAGAAACAGAGCCATTATTGAAGCCAAAGGTGAGCTTGTTGGTTTTTTAGATGATGATAATTTACCAGCATCTAACTGGATTATAGAAGCTTATCAATTTGCCCAAACTCATAAACAAACTGGAGCTTACGCCAGTCAAATTCATGGGTGTTTTGAAGTAAAACCACCAGAACATCTTAAACCAATATTGTTTTACTTAGCAATTACCGAAAGAGGTGAAACACCTCATAAATATTATCCTCATCGTCAAGGTTTCCCTCCCACAGCTGGCTTAGTAGTCAGAAGAAATGCGTGGAAAGATAATGTTCCTCAGCAACTTTTTTTAGTTGGGAGAATTGGTTCATCTATGTTAGGAGGTGAAGATGCTGAAGCCTTATTTTATATTCAACAAGCAGGTTGGGAAATCTGGTATAACCCTGCAATGGAAGTAGAACATATAATTCCTGCTTGGCGGTTAGAAAAAGTCTACCTCCTGTCGCTTATGAGGGGAATTGGTCTAGCTCGGTATTACTTAAGAATGTTACTACTTCAAACTTGGCAAAGACCTTTTGCTTTTTTTGCATATTTGTTGAACGATACCCGCAAACTAGTATTACATTTCATCCGTTATCGACAAGCCATATCTACTGATATTGTCGCAGCTTGCGAAATGGAAAGACTTATCAGTACTTTAATTAGTCCTGTTTATATTTGGAGACTGAAAATGCAGAAAGCTCTTGTCAGTATTAACAACAAATCAATATAGCAATCCGACTTAATTTCTAAACTATGTGTAGGGTGGCCATTTTAAGTAAAATTATCAATCTACATAGAATATATTAAGTAGAATGGTGCAAATAAACCTAATTATGTAACGAAAAGTAAAATGGCTTGAAAACCTCTTCCCTACTGCCTTCTGCCCTCTCCCTCCTGCCTTGTCATAACGACAATTTTTAACATCAACCTACTTAATCAATGTCTATCTTACAGATACCTAAGTTTTTTCACAAATCAAATATGAGTCCTATATATACAAATTATTAGCTCATACTATGCCACTAGTCTCTGTCATAATTCCTGTTTATAATGCTGAAAAAACAATTCAAAAAACTATCGAGTCTGTATTAGCACAAAGTCTATCTGATTTTGAATTAATTATAATTAACTCCAGTTCCTTCGACTCCACATTAAATAAGATTTCTAATATAAACGATTCCCGTATTAAATTATTTACTTATCCTCAAGCTAATGTATCTGTTAACCGTAACCGTGGGTTAATACATACGACTACTGAATTTGTTAGTTTTCTAGATGCAGATGATCTTTGGAAACCAGATAAACTTGAGGCACAATATCAGGCATTACAAGAAAATCGAGAAGCTGTGGTGGCTTATAGTTTTACTGATGCAATTGATGAAAACGATAATTTTTTACGGAAATGTAGTCATGCTAATTGGACAGGTAACGTTTATTCAAAACTATTACTAGATGATTTTATTGGTAGTGGTTCTAATGTGATGGTGCGTAGACAAGCTTTTAGAGAAGTTGGTGAATTTGATGAATTGCTAACTAATGCAGAAGACACCGATATGTGGTTAAGATTAGCTGCTCATTATAATTTTATCCCTGTCAAAAAAGTTCAAATTCTTTATCGTGTATCAGTCAATTCTAAGTCATCTAATATTTTAGGCTCTGAGTCATCAAATTTACGCATAATTAATCAAGTATTTAATAATGTACCTTCTTCATTAAAGCACCTAAAATCCTACAGAATTGCTAACCTTTATAAATATCTTAGTTATAAAGCACTTACAGTAGAGCCAGGTAAGCAAAACACATTTCACTCTGCTAGATTTTTATGGATGACCATTATGACTGACACTCATATACTCAAAAAAATGATTATTTATAAAGCTATAACAAAACTAATAATTATGACTGTGTTACCTAGAAGTATAGCTAAATCGATACTCCAACAAGTTCCAAAAATATCTGATGTCAGTACTTTTTTTGGTTATATAAAAACAGATATTTAAGTGAAATAATAAATAATGTCTGAATTTAAAACTTATAAAATAACTTATGAAAATTGCTTACGCCACTATAAATGATATTTCCAATCCCAGTTCTTGGTCAAAAGATATTCAAGGAATTTGTGCAGCAGGCTACAATATATCACAACATTTAACAGATGAATCTGTTGAAATAGACTACTTAGGGCCACTCAATAAAAATTTTACAGCTTTAACTAAATTAAAATGGAGTTTTTATCACTATATATCTAAAAAAGATTATTATCGTTGGGCAGAACCATTAATAGTTAAAAATTATGCTCATCAACTTCATAAAAAACTAAAAAATTCAGATTCAAATATAGTATTATGTCCAGAAAATATAGTCCCAATTACTTATCTAGAATGTAAGCAACCGATTGTCTTATGGACTGATGCAACTCTCAGTTCTTTAATCAACTTTTATCGGCACATGGAGAACTTGTGTCAAGAAAATATTCGTAACATCCATTCAATGGAAGCAGAAGCTTTAAATCGGTGTAAGTTAATTATCTACACATCTGATTGGGCAGCTAAACAAGCTATGAAGACATATAATATTGCTGCTAACAAAATTCAAGTAGTTCCTTATGGAGCCAACTTAATCTGTAATAGAAATATTGAAGATATTAAGAATATTATTCAATCTAAGCCGAATACTCCATGTAAATTATTATTTATCGGGGTTGACTGGATTAGAAAAGGAGGTAGCATAGCTTTTCACATTACAAAAGAGTTAAATAATCTGGGTTTAAAAACTGAATTAACAATAGTTGGATGCAAACCCCAGATTAATGAATCTTTACCACAATTTGTCAAATATATAGAATTTATCGATAAATCTAAAAAAGCTGGGTTGGAAAAAATAAATCAATTATTTGCAGAAGCTCATTTTTTAATTTTGCCAACCATAGCAGACTGTACTCCTCACGTTGTGGCTGAAGCCAACTCCTTTGGAGTACCTGCTATATCTACAAATGTAGGTGGTCTAGCTACTTTGATACATGATGATCTGAATGGAAAAATATTTCCCTTAGATGCAAATATTTCTGCATACTGCAATTATATAATCACAATGATGTCCAATGATCATGATTATTATCAATTGGCATTTTCATCATTTTATGAGTATCAAAATAGATTGAACTGGAATGTAGCAGTACAAAAAACTAAAAAATTAATTAAAGATTTAATTGTTTAGTTTTAGATTTTATAATTATTTTTTTTCTAAAAAAAGTTCTTCCAGAATACCAGGATTTTTGGAAAACTTATGATTTATTTGAAAACCTAATTCTGCTAATTTATATTTAACAGAATTAGCTTTATCGTCTCCGATCGCCTTTGGATGAATTTCAATTACCAGTTTCTTGACATTATAGAAATCAGCATATTTAAGCAAGTCATATTCTCCACCTTCAATATCAATAATTAAAAAGCTAGGGTTAATTTTTCTAATTTCTTGATTAAATGACTTAACTGCAACAGTGATTGGTTTAGCGCCTTCATTCCAAGGAATAATCGAAGAAGACCAAAAATTTTTGCCTACATAAAAAGTTTGCTCTCCATTTTCTTCGCCTACAAGACAAATTTCTAAATTTGGTAAAACTTGATTTATTTGATAGGTTTCACGGATGGGAATTTCTAATCGAGGGTTGGCTTCATAAGTAAACACTCTTTCAGAACCAATACGTTTAGCACAATAGCTAGAAAGTAAACCTATGCCAGCACCTAACTCCATAACGATATCATTGGTTGAAAGTTGAGATTTAACTGCGCGTAATTCAGAACTTTCATATTCACCAATATACATAGCCTTTTTTACAGGTGGGGAAATATGTTCACCAATTTTGATTTTAATTCCTTCAATCTGAATTATCTTTGGTTGAATTAACAGCCTGTATTCTTTCATGGCACGTTTATAAACCCGCTGTATAAATTGATTGTTTATCTTTAGTTTTGACATAATCCTATAAATATAGTTCAATAATATAGTCTCAAAAATTACTTGCTATATCTTCAGTAAAAATATTGATTAGTTTTTCAACCTCGTGAAGTTGGACTTTTATATATTGAAAAATAACGATAAAAATTTTACTTATCAAAGGCTAGACTTCTCATAAATTTAGATATTTATCTTGAGAAAATTAAGTCGAAATTACTTTAGTAGGGAAATCCGAACAGCTATTGGGGGAAAATCAGGCTGTAAAACAGAGCAATAACCCTCACTCTACCTTTAAGATCCTCAATGAGAATCTTTTATCTAACCATAAGTTATGCTAGAGCAAGGCACTATCAGTATTCATACTGAGAATATTTTCCCAATTATCAAAAAGTCTCTGTACTCAGATCATCAAATCTTCCTGCGGGAATTAGTCTCCAATGCTGTAGACGCTATTCAAAAGCTAAAAATGGTATCCCGCGCCGGAGAGTACAGTGGTGATGTAGGTGAACCAGAAATTCAACTTGCCATTGATAAAGATAAAAAGACTCTTTCTATTACCGATAACGGTATAGGGATGACCGCAGAGGAAGTCAAAAAATATATTAACCAAGTTGCTTTTTCCAGCGCAGAAGAATTTATCCACAAGTATCAGGGAAAAGCAGACCAACCGATTATCGGTCATTTTGGTTTGGGTTTCTACTCTTCTTTTATGGTGGCGCAAAAGGTAGAAATCGATACCCTATCTTACAAAGAAGGGTCACAAGCAGTTCACTGGACTTGCGATGGATCGCCAGAATTTGTCCTAGATGAGTCTCTCCGCACTACTCGCGGTACAACTATCACCCTCACCTTGATGACAGATGAGGAGGAGTATTTAGAGTCATCACGAATCAAGAATCTTGTCAAGACTTACTGCGACTTTATGCCAGTACCCATCAAGCTAGATGGTGAAGTATTAAATAGACAAAAAGCGCCTTGGCGAGAGTCTCCTAGTAGTTTAACAAAAGAAGATTATTTAGAGTTTTATCGCTATCTTTATCCTTTCCAAGAAGAACCGCTACTGTGGGTGCATCTGAATACAGATTATCCCTTTATTATCAACGGAATTCTGTATTTTCCCAAAATGCGCCCAGATGTGGATGTAACTAAAGGGCAAATCAAATTATTCTGCAATCAAGTGTTCGTGAGTGACAACTGCGAAGAAATTATGCCGCAATTCCTGATGCCGATGCGGGGTGTAATTGATAGTAGCGATATTCCTTTGAACGTGTCGCGCAGTGCTTTACAAGGCGATCGCACTGTCCGTAAAATCGGTGATTATATAGCGAAGAAAGTAGGCGATCGCCTCAAAGAACTTTACCGCGATGACCGTGAGCAGTACATTAATGCTTGGAAAGATCTCGGCACTTTCGTCAAATTTGGCGCTCTCAACGACGAAAAATTCAAAAAACAAGTCGAAGAAATTATTGTCTTCCGCAGTACCGCCAACTTTGCCCAAAAAGCTGCTGAAACTCCCGCAGTTGAAGTACAATCCTCAGAAGGTGATGCTTGGCAAGATGTCACCCCAGCAACTTCTAGCAGCGCTCCCTACACAACCATCAAAGAATACTTAGAACGTAATAAAGAACGCCACGAAAATCGGGTTTTCTACAGCACAGATGAAGCCACCCAAGCCGCTTACATAGAACTACACAAAAACCAAGGCTTGGAAGTTCTGTTTATGGACTCCTTCATTGACACCCACTTCATCAACTTCTTAGAGCGGGAATATAATGATGTCAAATTTACCCGCGTAGACTCCGACCTAGATAATACCCTGCTAGATCAAGACAAATCTGGTGAAATAGTTGACCCCAAAACCAACAAAACCAAGAGTGAAGTTATCAAAGAGCTATTTGAAAAAGCGCTGAAAAAACCCAAAGTTAACATTCGCACCGAAGCCTTAAAATCCGATGATCCTCAAGGGACACCTCCGGCAATGGTGCTGTTACCAGAAATTCTCCGCCGTTTGCGAGAAATGAATGCCATGATGCAGCAGCAAAATGCAGAATTTCCTGAAGACCATATTTTACTAGTAAATACTGCCCATCCTCTAATTCAAAATCTGACAAATCTTAGCCAAGGTAGTATCATCCAAGATGGGGCAGAGTCACCCACAGGTCAGCTAGTCAATTTGATTTGTCAACATGTTTATGATTTAGCACTGATGTCTCAGAAAGGCTTTGACGCGGAAGGAATGAAATCTTTCGTCGAGCGCTCAAATGACGTACTCACCAAGCTGACGGAACAAGCTAATAAGTAGTACTGAGTAGTACTGAGTAGAACAGAATTTACGCAAAGAAGTCTTTTGTTGAGAAGGGTTTAAGGATTTGGCTGATTGACAACTGCACACCCATCTACCCTTACACCCCTAAACAAATAATCTTATGACGTAAGTCCTGCTTCTACCTCTCCCTGTTCTGTTTCTGAAGCCCTAAAATAGAAAGGTTGTATTCAAATCAAATCCTATGTCTCGTCGCTGTGAACTAACTGGCAAGAAAGCAAATAACGCCTTTGCAATTTCTCACTCTCATCGCCGTACAAAGCGTCTTCAACAGGCAAACCTCCAAAATAAGCGCGTTTGGTGGCAAGGTGGAAATCGCTGGGTAAAACTTAAGCTATCTACTAAAGCCATCAAAACCTTAGAAATCAAAGGTTTAGAAGCAATGGCTAAAGAAGCAGGTATTAACCTGAACCATTACTAAACCCTCAAGCAAAGTGAAGTCAACGAAATAGTATGTATGTACTTCTTGTACACATATACCTAGTTTTGAGTTATTCATGCTGATCTTTTGAAATATTAAGGATGAGACACTGAGATTCGTTGAACTCACCTTCAAGCAAGGTATCAACAGCTAATGTATTCAGAATATTGATGCTATCAACCTCCCTATTTCGGGGAGGTTTTTAATTAATTCATATTTTTTCTATTCAATTGATATGTTTTCTTTTAAAGTTGGGTAATTTAAGCTTATATTGTCAAACACATCTTCATAAAGTTGCATTCAAATGTCAACTATGTTTTTAAAGTTAATATGAAGCATCCGTGTTTTATCCCATATCAGCAACAAATTCATTTAATTGAAAAAATCCGTATTTTCCAGAAAATCTAAAAAGTTGAGCAATGATATAACTTAAACATCATTGTCTAGTGTTTTACTGTGTTGAGGTATTAGTTTAACAAGTCAAGCAACAACTATTATCTATACAAAAATTAAGCCTGGAGAATTACTCAACAGGTAAATTTCACAATTGCCAAAAATAAATTAGCATTAAACCACTTGACAGGAAAGCAGTTATGTCCTTAAAACGCCAGCTAGTCAAGATAACCAAAATCATCTCTAAAAAACTTTATCCATCCTCTTTAATTGCCGTTAAAAAGCAAATTAATTGGCTGTTGCGAACTTTATTTCTCAGCAGAAGAAGACGACGAGACTCTATAAATGCTGGTTTTGTATTGCCAACAGTTGCGATGGTCGCACTAGTGGTTGTTTTATTGACTACCGCAATTTTATTTCGTTCTTTTGAACGCTCTAAAAATGCCACTAATGTGCGGGTCAATGAGGCTGTTCTTACTGCTTCTATGCCAGCAGTTGATCGCGCAACATCAAAATTAGAACAATTATTAAATGACCCTTCACTACCACGCTCAACTCCCACAGATGTAGCGTTATACGATGTTATTAAAAGTAATACTAGATATGACTTTGGTGATGAAACACGTTTGAAAGTAGCTGCTGACTTTAATGGCACAACAGGTATTCAAACTAGTTCAACACTGGAAAATAATGAAACTTTAACGACTGCCTGGAAATTTCCTGTTGATACAGACAACAACGGAAAATTTGATAGCTTTACCCTTTACTCTATTTATTTTCGTAGTCCGCCCCGTAATACAAGCAACTTATTTAATAGAGCCAGAAAAGCCTTAGATGCTAGAACACCACCTATGGATAAAAGCCAAGTAGGTGGAGCGTGTGCAGATGCTATTGGTACAAGTGCCAGCTTAGTGGGTGATGCTAGTTGGTACAAGTCAGGAGGGAATTTAGCTAAAAGCTTTTTTGTTTACACGGTTAATGTACCTATTGATAGTCTGGGCAGCCTTGATACAACAAAATATGAAAAGGGAAATCGTGGCTTCTCTGCATTAGAGTATCAACAAGACCGAGAGCGTATTCCTGTTAATAATAAAGCAGTCTGGTTTGAAAATGACCTAGAAATTTCTCCGGGTTCTGATTTACTTTTAAATGGTTCTATTCACACGAACGGTAATTTATTGGCTGGGGGACAATTTAGTGGTGTAGATATTGTTTTCCGTCAAGTCAGTAGTAAAAACTCCTGTTACTATGAACCCGACAACGCAAAAATTACAATTGGGGGGAATTTAGGAACAGGAAACGTTTCACAAACCACTAATAAAGAGCCAATAAGTGTTCATTTATTTCGTGGTTATAAAACAAACCCTTGGACTGGAGATCAGTCTAGCCCAGCAGTCAAAATCAAGATTGCTGGTAGTACCAACCATAAATCAACAACAGAAAATGGTGGTCAAAGGTTAGGACATAATGATGCTGCTTATAACAAGCGCATCACTTTGATGAAAGAAACTGCTCTTGGTCTTTGTACTACTTGTGCAACACAAACCACAGTTACAGGTTTAAAGACTGCTGTTCAAGGTGTTACTAGATATCCCCAAGACGTAAAAAGTAATGTTGTTACTAGGATTGATCAAAGTACTGGTTTAGATGTTGCCAGTGCTTACGGGATTTTGGGTGATGAAATCGAGTTGTATTTAAGAAACCGTACTCGCCGTGTTCCTTTTGCGGAAGTTAGCAGTGCCATACCGAGTGATACACAAGCACTTGGTACTTATACAGCCAGTAACGTTTTCCCTGGTACTGGAGAAATTGAAGTACCTGCTGCGTGGAGAGAGATTACCACTACTAATACAGGCTTAACTCTCAGTCTTGATAAATTACCAGCCACAGAACCAGAACAACAAAAAGACGATGGTAAAGAAAACTATTCAGGCGATCGCGTTGCTATTGGCAATAACCTGCCGGCATACTGGAAAAATAGTGATAATCAATATGTTACAGGTCAAAAAGCTCGTCAGCCTGTAGATAGCGGTACAACTAAATGGGATAACCCCAACACCATAGCCCGTACTCGTGCTTCGCAAGTACAACCACAGCTGAACTTAGGTGTAACCGACCGCAATGACTTTTGGGAACAAAAAGCTGTTGAAGATAACTCAGCCAATCCTTTATCTAATGTCGGCGGTTTGCGAGTTATTACAGGCGCAGGTATCTATGTCGATGATGATGGTGGTGCTACTTCTGGTACAGGTTCTTTTCCTCGTAGCACGCGCTCATTTTTGGCAAATCCCACGCTAGATGCAAATTTTGTTGGTAGTGGTGGAGGCAAAATGCCTACGCCTGCGGGGTTTAAAGATGCAGGTACAGCACAGACTAACATATTAGTTTGGCCTGATACCATGCCGATGACAGGAGCGCCTGGAGAAACCAGAAAAGGCGACTTACTCATGCGGGCTACGGCAGTTTATCACTTCAAAAGCAGTGCTGGTACTGCCCAAACTCCGATAGCTTGTGTGAGTAGCTACTTTGATCCAACCAATAATATTACTGCTCAAAACCTATCCACTTTAACTGCAACTTGGAAATATCCTTCACCTGCGGATCAAGCTACAACTGCTGGTAAGTCTAACAACGGTATTGTTTATGCTTTCCCTACCCGCACCATTAGTAGTGCCAATTTGACAATACTCAAACGACAAGCAAGATTAGTCTTTCCCAATGGACGTATTGCCAACGAACCTTTGCGAAAGGCAATGGAAAAATACACAAGCAATGGTAGTGCTTTTACTAATTTCACAATGGAAGAATATTCTGCTGTTGATACTGCTTTGTGTGCGCTTTCCATTTTGAATGGTGCAACACCAGCTACATCTCCAGCTCTTCCTCATGGCGCAATTAGAGAAGCAGCCTTTTTAGATGCTAGAGAAGTGAAGGCTTTACAAAATCGCACTGACTATCAAACGGGTACCCAAGGCGAATACAACTTGGACTTAGAACAACGTCAGCCATTAGAGGTTCGTGTTACCGAAATTAACTTAGGTCGGCTGGCAAATACAACCATTGCTACAACTGAGTATTTATTACCTAAGAGTGGCATTATTTACGCTACTCGTGATGATGCTCTGCCGGATTTAAGTTACAAAACCATTGAACCAACTGCTTCAACAGATAAAGCACTGTTATTTAGTCAAACCGACTTCAAACTTGATCCCACCCGTCGTCCTAACGGGATTCGACTCTTTAATGGCAGCAATTTAGCACGAGGTGGAAGTAATAGTACAACTTACGATCCTTCAGAAAAGGGCTTAATTTTAGTCAGTAACACACCAGTTTACATTAAAGGTAATTTCAATCTGCATCAAAAGTCTGATGGGACTGCGGTTGAAGAGTTTTCTGACTATAGTGAAACCAACTCTAGCCAATTCTACAACCGAGCCACATTCAATACCCATTTTGCTTGCCGCCCAGGAAGAGGTGGATGTCCTAATAGTGCTGGTGATGGTGATGTGTGGCGACCATCAACTATTTTGGCTGATTCTCTTACTCTGTTATCGGGCGATTTTCTCGACGGTTTCCGTAATCATGGTGATTACGACATCAGAGATAATGCCAGCAGTATCCCAGATACACAGTTAGTTAACAATTTTGTGACTAGTGCTAACTGGGCAGATTCTACTACTGGATATCCAAGTAATACTTTCAAAACTTCTTACCTTGCCAATGGTGCCACACCAATTCAGCGCCGAACTGACTTTAACGAGTATCTCATGGAAGTTTGTGTCAAAGTACCCGCAACAACCTGCGGAGATGGAGACTGGTATATTAAACCTGGTACTACTGGAGCATTAAAAGTAGCAGATTTAACTTTCAATGTTGCTCTCGACATTACAAACACACATCAGGCTGGTACAACTGCCCAACCTGCTATTTCACAATACCAAAGCTACGCTCGTAGAGTCGCTTTTGTCAGAAACAGCAGTAATCAACTACTGGATGATACTGGTGCTGTAATTACTGATGCCACGGTCGCAAGTACAAAACTCCCAGTACCAATAGGCATTGATAGTACTGGCAAAGTACAAAAGTACCCCTACAGTACTTTCAACACTATTAGACCCCGCTCGGTTACTAATAAATCAGCATTATGGTTTAAAACTACCAATAGAACTGCTAGTCCAATTGATCCTACAAGCAATGAATATTACGCAGTTGATCAACCACTATTCTTGAGGTCACGACCATTTGGTACTCAACAACCTCCTCTTGTACCAGTGCTACAACTTTACAGCCCTCAAGGAACCCCCAGTAATAATCTCAACCAAGGAGTCAAAACACCTGGTATTCAACAAGAATGGGTACAAAAAGTAACCAGTGACAATATTTTCAATTCTAGTTTTGTCTCAGGTAATAGCCCTAGCCGCCCAGAAGAAGAATCTGCTGGTTTACAGAACTTTGTTCGCTTTCTAGAGTTTTGGGGTGGTGATGGTAATACTCAGTATGCAGCCAAGATTAGGGGTAGCTTTATTCAATTCAAACGCAGCAGTTATGCTACTGCACCTTTTGCCGGTATCACGGCAGCTGACGCAGCAGCGACCGGTAGTGCGACTAATAACCGCAGTTTCTTTGATTTCCCCTACACGACATATTGGACTAACAAAGGAACTCCACAAGGAACCACGGCTTACTACACACCACCAACTAGAGATTGGGGTTTTGATGTAGCCTTGTTATCTCAATTACCAGACTTGTTTGCTCAGAGATTTACTGTGCCACAAGCAGGGCCACCAGCAGAATATTTCCGTGAAGTTGGTAGGGATGATGACTGGGTGAAAACTTTGTTGTGTGCTGCTCAAGGCTCAAGTTATGCAGTTCCAGCTAGTTATCGTCCTTCTTGTCCAAGTACTCCTTATCCTTAAAAATGCTGCTTGAAGGTTGGTAATTCATCATGATTAGACATAAGCAATTCAGTCAACAAATAACAGTGGCAAACATAGCAATCAAACTAAAATCTGCTCAATCTAGTGAAAGTGGTTTCACAATCATCGAGTCTTTAATAGCATTGCTGATCGTTGCTATTTTAATGACTGCGATCGCACCTGCGCTAGTTTTATCATTTGCCACTCGTATTCAAGCAAGACGTGTTGAATTAGCCAGCCAAGCAGCTAGAGCTTACATGGATGGGGTTAAGGCTGGATCAATTAATATTCCTAACCAAGTAGTTCAATTGAATGAGGTGAATGCGACTAACAAAACTTTTAGCTCACAACGAGGTACT
The DNA here is from genome assembly GCF_015207705.1 of Nostoc sp. LEGE 06077. GTDB lineage: Bacteria > Cyanobacteriota > Cyanobacteriia > Cyanobacteriales > Nostocaceae > Nostoc_B. Next base: position 55,257 of record NZ_JADEWI010000029.1, on the reverse strand, counting down.
TTCTCTGGAGTAGCAGCGCCTAGTTCAACTTTGCCTACATGCTCCAGTCCTACGAACGGCTACTGTCAGAATAGTTCTAACCCAACCACAGTCACTACTAGTTTGTACTGCATAGATCGGGATGGAGGTGGTTGTACAAGGACTAGTGTTCAAGACTTCATCATCCAAGCTTTTCGGAGTACAACGGCTACTACTCTTAGTGCTGCCACTGATGATGCTACCAAAGGATACCTTTTAGGCGTGCGGGTTTATAGGGCAGATGCATTTAATGGTAGTAGCAGCTTAAAAACCATGAAAGCCAATAATTCCAAAGCCAGAACTTTTACGGCTGGTTTAGGCGATCGTCAAACACCATTAATTGAAATTGTCACAGAAGTTTCATCTAAACAAACGAAATTTCAAGATTACTGCTCTCGTTTTGGAGGTTGTCAGTAAATTAGCTATGAATAACAGCTTAATAATTTAGGAGAAAACTGCAAAATGAAAAATTTCCTCAGATTTCTTCTCAAAATTCAGCTGCAAAAATCTCAATATTTGCAGTCGCCAAAAGGTTTTACACTAGTCGAGTTATTGGTAGCCTTGATTCTGGCATTTCTTGTCATCACACCTTTGATGGGTTTCATGATTGATGTGATGAATACAGACCGCCAAGAACAGGCAAAATCTACCTCAGAACAAGAAATACAGGCAGCGTTAGCATATATTGCCCAAGATATGGAACAAGCAGTATATATCTATGATGCTGATGGCATATATGGGCAAACTTCAAACTCAATCACTGGAATTTTGGGACAGTTACCAAATGGTACAGACACAAACCCCAATAAAGTTCCTGTACTAGTTTTTTGGAAGCGCTACTTTTTAAATAAAGACCAAACTGTCCAAATTTCCAGCACTAGTACTGGTAGAGCAGGTTGCTTATACAACCTGCCAAGTACTGGTGGGGGTGGTTGTAACGACCAAGATTATATGCTGTATTCTTTGGTAGCTTATTACATAGTTAAAGATAATAGTGCCACCTGGAATTCTACTACCACCCGTATTGAGAGGTGGGAAATTAGAGATGGTATTCGGGATATTACTGGTTCTTTCAGTCGTTCAGAAACTATAAATAGTACTACCAAAACAGTGAAATATCGGTTGTTACCCAGCACTGGTTTTATGCCATTTGATCTCTCTTTAGAAGGAGATTTAAAGAAAAAGTTAGGTAACTGGAGAAAACATTCTGTAAGTTACGATTTAAACACAAATAAGTTCACTACATTAGTAGATTATATTGACCAAAGTACAAGTGGAACACCCACTCTAGCAGCTTGTAACACATCAGCAGGTGAGCAACAAGTTCCAGACTATACAAAAACCAACGTTCCTACAACCTTTAGAACAGGAAGTTTCTATGCTTGCGTAAATGCAAGTAAGTACATAGCAAGAGTATATATGAGAGGTAATGCTCTAGCTCGAATTAAAACTGGCGCTCAATATAATTCTCAGCAATCTGCTTATTTCCCAACTGCAAATATTCAGATTAAAGGTCGTGGCTTCCTTGGTATTGAGTAAACTGGAGCATAATTATGAAAAAATTAATAGTCTGCAAATCTGGACAACAGTCTGCAAAAAGTAGAGTGATTGACTCTTCCAAACAATGCTTAATAACTAAGCATTACGAGTATCAATATAGTTCTCAAGAAAATGCTGGATTTTCTTTAGTAGAAGTTATAGCAGTAGCTCTTATGGTTGGTATTTTAGCTACGATCGCCATCCCCTCTTGGAATGCTTTTATTAACAGACAAAGAGTAGGTAAAGCTAATGAAGCTGTTTTAACAGTATTACAAAAAGCACAACAAGAAGCTAAAAACAAAAAACTCAAATATAGTGTCAGTTTAAGAAACAGTAATAACCTACCAGAACTAGCCTTTCATCCTGATTCTGAAACTCCTGACTTTTCCAAAGATAAAACCTTCAGTGATTTAGGCTTAAAAACAGGGCAAATATCGATAGGAAGTAATCTGAATAATCCAAATCAGGGTACTAGTAGTGTGAGCCTAATCACTACAACAGTTAAAAAAATTACATTTGATAATAATGGTACTTTACCTGTAGATGCGACAGTACCCATAAAAATAGTAGTTGCATCTAGCTCTAGCAACATAACACAGGCTAATGGACTAAAACGATGCGTGATTATAGAAACACTTCTTGGTGGAATGCGAAGCGCTAAAGATAGTGCTTGTAATTAAATCAAACCCTATACAAAAGAAAATGTCTATTGAATTTACTGTGGCGATACCCACTTATAATGGAGCCAACCGTTTGCCGGAGTTGCTGGAGAAACTATCCAACCAGGTTAATACGGAAAACTTTCAATGGGAAATTATTGTTATAGATAATAATAGCAATGACAATACAGCAAAAATTGTCCAAAACCATCAAGAAACTTGGCAAAAGCCTTATCCTTTGAGATATTATTTTGAACCAAAACAGGGCGCTGCATTTGCTAGAAAACTTGCTGTTCAAGAAGCAAAAGGTCACTTAATTGGTTTTTTAGATGATGACAACTATCCAGATTTAAATTGGGTAGCTACAGCTTATACTTTTGGCAAGAATTATCCGAAGGCGGGTGCTTATGCTAGTCAAATACATCCTTTATGGGAAATAGAACCACCAGAAAACTTTCAGCGCATTGCTGCTTTCTTAGCAATTACAGAACGAGGTAATTTACCTTTACTATATGAACCAGCTAAAAAATTACTGCCACCATCAGCAGGACTTGTTATCCGGCGTAAAGCTTGGTTAGAAAGTATCCCTAATAATTTTATTTTGACTGGGAGAACTGCTGAGAATATGGTGACAGGTGAAGATTTAGAAATGTTATCTTATATTCAAAAGTTTGGCTGGGAAGTTTGGTATAATCCAGAAATGGAAATTTACCATAAAATTAGCGCCTCTCGATTAACAAGAAATTATTTAATTCCCTTCTTCCGTGGGATTGGTTTTAGTCGTTGTGTTACAAGAATGATTAATGTTAAACCCTGGGCAAGACCAGTGACATTATTAGCTTATATGTTAAATGATATGCGAAAAATAATCTTGCATTTACTTAAATACCAAACAAAAATCCAAACTGATTTGGTGACAGCTTGTGAAATGCAGCTATTTTTAAGCAGTTTGATTAGTCCTTTTTATCTTTGGAAAAAAGGCTATTTTAACAAATAAACTAAGTTTAAAAAACTAGATTATAAATCATCTGCTTTGCTAGATAAATTGTTGGGTGCATGAAATTTTGAATAAGAATATAGTGCATTTTTTATTTATTTCTCATAGTAAAAATTATAAGTGTGAATCTATTAGTGGATTTACACTACCTGAAATATTAGTAACTGTTATCATTATTGGCTTATTAGTTGCTGTGGCAATACCACAGTGGCTGGCTTTTATCGATATTCAGCGTCTTAATGCTGCCCAAGATGAAGTTTATCGCGCTATGCGGCAAGCTCAAAATCAAGCAGCTAAAGATAAATTAACTTGGCAAGCTAGTTTTAGTCAACAAAACGGAATTGTCAAATGGGCAGTTCATCCTTCTAATGTAAATTCCTCGGAAGCTAACTGGAATAATTTAGATAGGAATGTGCAACTGTATGAAAATGAGACAACTTTGCAACAGTCTAACGGAATAAGTCATGTTCAGTTTGACCATAGAGGCCATGTTAAAGTATTGGGGCAGATAACGCTCTCTAGTAAATATGGTGGAAAAGTTAGGCGGTGTGTGTATGCTTCTACACTTTTAGGGGCAATGCGTAAAGGCACGGAACATTCTACAGCTAACGACAGCGGTAAATATTGCTATTAAGATATTTTAGTTGATAAAAATTAAGGTTATACTGTGCTGAAATTATCAGAAGTCCAACAACAGCACTTAATTATTTTTACGCGTTATCCAGAACCAGGAAAGACGAAAACTCGGCTAATACCAGCATTAGGTAGTGTTGGCGCTGCTAATCTGCAACAGCAAATGACTGAATATACTCTGTTGCAAGTCCAAGAATTACAAAAAGCTATTGGTATATCTGTAGAAGTCCGGTTTACTGGGGGAAATTTGCAATTAATGCAAGATTGGTTAGGGTTGGAACTACTTTATAAATCACAAGGTGAAGGTGATTTAGGTTCACGGATGGCGCGATCGCTTTTTGATGCTTTCCAAAAGAGTGCGGAATATGGGATTATCATTGGCACCGATTGCCCTGGAATGACTTCCCAAATTTTGGCAACAGCTTTTCAACAATTACAAACTGTTGATTTGGTACTTGGGCCGGCTATTGATGGTGGCTATTACTTAATTGGTGTGCGTCGCCTCATCCCAGAATTATTCGCTAACATCGATTGGGGAACTTCTCAGGTATTAAAACAAACTGTGGCTATTGCCGAAAAAATTGGTGTCTCACATACCTACTTACCTGCTTTGGCTGACGTTGACCGACCAGAGGATCTGTCACTCTGGGAGGCAGTTGTTCAGCAGTGAGTTTAACTGAGATAAATTCACAGGAGACTGAAAATAAAAGTTGTTTTTTTATATCATAGTACTTACCCAAGAAAACGAAAAATTAAGGTTTTAGAGAAAGCCGTAGGTGTTCCAAACCCTTACGCCTCTTTATTCTTACCCCCATACACTCAGTCTCAACAGATAATCTTTGTGCATAAGTCCTGATATCAGCTAATTTCGTATCTTCAAACACCAAGTATTTTCTGAAGACACTCAAGTTAACTAGTGCTACCGTGGTGTAGTTTCAAACCTACAGGTAATAACTAGTATTACATTTGCCTTTTCTATATAAGAGATAGTTTTATTGAACAGGCAGAGTTACAGGAACAATATTCCAGTAACTTTAAATAGGACAATCACGCTGATTCACTATAAGTTTGGAGAATATGACTAATCGTTTTACTTCCGGGAACGCAGCCCTCGGCCTCAAAGTGATTGGGGCAGTTTTAATTTTGTCCTTTTTGCTGGACTTTCTCATTTTATTGCTACCCTTTCAACCCACCGATCGCGGTTGGCAAATTAACTTAGCCACAGCCCTAGTTGACCGAGGCATTGTGCCTATGGTTGGTTTAGGTTCTCTGCTGACTGGCTATTGGATTGATGGTGCTAGTGATGGTGGCTCTAAAGGTATCGACTTACGATTCCCAGCTTTCATCCTATCTAGTATTTTGGGGCTAATTTTCTTGTTGATTTTTCCATTACACCTGAACAATGTTAATCAAGCCAAAGCACAAACTGTCACTCAAATTAGCCAAGAGGCAGATCAGGCAGAATCTCAACTAAAAAACCAACTAAATCAATTTCAAGCGCAACTCAATACAGATCAGGGGAAAGCTCAACTAGAACAACTCCGTACCCAAGCAAGGGGGCAGTTTTCTGAATTGCTCAAAGATGATCAAAAGTATAAACAAGCCCTGGCAAATCCTCAATTGCCACAATCACAGAAAGACTTACTCCAGAAGTTTAAAGCTAATCCTCAGGAACTGGACAAATTTATTGCCCAACAAACCGATCCTCAAGCACTGGCAAGTCAACGATTAAGCCAAATTCGCCAGCGTAAAGAAGATGCGGAAAAACAAGCTAGAGACAACGCTTGGAAGTCTGGCTTAAGAATTGGGATGAGCAGTCTTTTGTTGTCTATTGGGTACATTATTATTGGCTGGACAGGATTAAGAGGTGGCGGTGCTTTACAAACTGGTGGACGTAAAGTAGCTGCCCGGTAAAGCAAGGATGAAGTCTGAAGGCTGAAGCGTAAAATTTCATACTTCATACTTCATACTTTTTAATAATTAACAGTTAGTAAAATCGCTATCAAATCTGCAAATGTTCTCAATTTACATACTGACATATAACGAAGAACTAGATATTGCACCTTGTATCGAGTCGGCAATGCTATCAGATGACATTATAGTTGTGGACTCGTGCAGTAGCGATCGCACTGTGGAAATCGCCAGTCGCTATCCCATCCGCGTTGTTCAACACGCCTTTGAAAGCCACGGTCGTCAACGCACCTGGATGCTAGAGTCTATACCTCCGAAATACGAGTGGGTTTATATTCTGGAAGCTGACGAGCGTATGACACCAGAACTATTCGCTGAATGCACCCAAGCAATGCAGAATCCCAACTACATTGGTTACTACGTTGCTGAACGGGTGATGTTCATGAATCGTTGGATTCGCTATAGCACCCAATATCCTCGTTATCAGATGCGTCTTTTCCGCCACGGTAAGGTCTGGTTTACAGATTATGGTCACACGGAACGGGAAGTTTGCGAAGGTGCTACGAGCTTTTTAAAAGAAACTTACCCACATTACACTTGTGGCAAAGGCTTGAGCCGTTGGATTGAAAAACACAATCGTTATTCTACAGATGAAGCGCAAGAGACACTACATCAACTAGAAAATGGCAAAGTTGACTGGCGAGATTTATTTTTTGGCAAAACTGAAGTAGAAAGACGGCGTGCTTTAAAAGATTTGTCTTTGCGTTTACCTGCTAGACCTTTTTTGCGCTTTTTATATATGTATTTTCTTTTAGGTGGCTGCTTAGACGGTCGCGCGGGAATGGCTTGGTGTACATTGCAGGCTTTTTATGAATACTTGATTTTGCTAAAAGTATGGGAAATGAAGTATCTGCCTACACCTAGCTTAGACAAGACAACATATCAAAGTGAAGGCAGTAAAGTTGTGGCTACACAAATTGCTGGAGAAGGATAAAGAATCAGGACTTACTAACGAAGGTTAGTTGTTAAGATTGGGTGTAAGGGTTTTGAATATCTACACCCCTCTAACTCATAAGTGCCGGTTTTGAAGCAAGTGATGAGTCAGAACTCTAAAAACCACAAGAGAATAATTGTTCCAGCAATCCTCATACCATTAAACACCTACACCCTAAATCAATGTTTTTGGGGCAAGACACAACTTATACTCCGGCATCCTTAACTAAGCCTCGATTTTTCGGTTTCCTGCGTAAGTTTTATCATTTTTCGTCAGTAATTTTATTAAAATTTATAACAAAGGTTTTTCAGAAAAATATTATTGAATTCCTGGCTATTTCTAGACTATTTCCCAGGAGAATTTTAGTTGTAATATCTAACTTTTAGAAGTATGGACAGATTTTGAGAGAGCGCGGTAGGATCAGTAATAATTAAAATATTTGCAACAATCATTTACAAGCTGTACAAAGAAAAGTAACATCCTCCCAGATGGCACAATTTTCCATAGTTAGCTATGTCTCTTGATATCTATACCTAACTAGCGAAAAATAAATTACTTTTCTGGCAGATCAAGGCAACAGGCTTTTATTGACCATTTCATAAAGTAGCTTATGGTCAAAAACGTCATCAGTGCATCTAGCCCAAACTGAGCATCTGCTGGGTATGAATTCTTATCATCAGAGTTTCACTAGCCTAAAAAAGGAGAAACGAAGTTTGGTAATTGATCGCTTAAAGCAGGACTTCAAAAATGACCTGATAGCTGGATTGTTAGTGGTTATACCCCTAGCAACGACCATCTGGCTAACGATTACGATCGCCAATTGGGTAATCGACTTTCTTACCCAAATTCCCAAACAACTCAATCCCTTTGATGGACTACACCCAATCTTAGTAAATATACTGAATTTAGCAGTAGGTCTAGCAGTACCACTGTTAAGTATTTTGTTAATTGGGTTAATGGCTCGGAATATTGCCGGGCGTTGGTTGCTCGATGTTGGTGAGCGAGTATTACAGGCGATCCCCTTAGCTGGTCAGGTATATAAAACCCTGAAGCAACTTTTAGAAACTCTACTCAAAGATTCTAATGGCAAGTTTCGCCGTGTAGTTTTAATAGAGTATCCCAGACAGGGAATTTGGGCGATCGCTTTTGTCACAGGTGCTATGGGTAATGAAATTCAAGCCAAGATGTCTCGCCCGATGTTGAGTGTTTTTATCCCCACTACACCCAACCCAACGACAGGATGGTATGCCGTAGTACCAGAGGAAGATGTCATCAACCTCTCAATGTCCATTGAAGACGCTTTTAAGGTCGTTGTTTCTGGTGGAATTGTGGCACCGAATACTCCCTTACCGCCCTTAGTTCTAGGTAAAGAACAAAATGTGGAAGTCGCAACGAGAGAACCTAAACATTCAGTAATTTCCGTCGAGGAAATATAAAATTTATCCGGCAAAGGCACAAGTAAATAGATATTATGAATGTCTGGCTTTGTCAAAATCAATTAACTTTTAACCCCTAATTTAGTGCTTAAGCACTCACTTCCATGCAAGACCGCAAACCTCAACAAATTGCTCGTGAACTGGCGCTGTTAAGTCTTAGCCAGTTACCAGTCAACCCCAAAAAATTAACCGAGGAACATCTGCCCAAATTGGTTTTAGCCACCGTGCGTACCCTGAGAACAGAAGTTCAAGATACTTTAGATAATGCAGCCGCTGAATTGCAACGCAGTAACGATCGCCTCTTAACTAGTCAAACTCGTGCGTCAGACATGAATACCGCGAGAACTATGCTGCAAGAAGCGATTACTTACACCCAAACTGCCATTAATCAATTAGGTGCAGCAGTTGAGTTCCCAGAATTGATTCAACTCGCCAATCAAGACAGAGAAGTGGGCAGGTATGCTATTCAAATTGTCAAAACAGTCAATGAACATCGGATCTTTATTGATGAACAAATCTCTGCCGCTTTAGTAGATTGGCAAGTCAATCGCCTAGCACAAATTGACCGCGATATTCTCCGCATAGCTGTAGCAGAAATGGGATTTTTAAACCTTCCTGACAGTGTGGCAATCAACGAAGCAGTGGTGTTAGCCAAACGCTACAGTGGAGATGAAGGTCATCGATTTATCAATGGAGTTCTGCGCCGATTTACAGAACAAAAAAAATTGCCCAGTGTTTTATCCTAACTTTGTAAGCATTATGAATGCTAAGTTGTGAGTTGAAGGTGAGGAGAAGTCAGTTACTGGCGGGGGATCAATTACCTCCCTCCTAGTAACCCGACATTGAGAGGTGAGGATATCCCGGAGGTTTTCACCACAGGGAAGAGTAACAAATTCAATTAAACTCATAACTTACTAACTCATAACTCCTAACTTACATAACAACTCATACCGTTAGCGGCAATGGCTTTTAATTGGTTTCGTCGTCAATATAATGATTCTTCTGATACCCCTTCGGAAAACCAACAGGCGGAAAATACTCCAGCACCTGTAACCCAACCAGAGGCAACCGAAACATCTGATACCAACCCAACAACTGCACCAGAATCGGCAGCAGATTTGTTGGCGTTTGCTAAAGCTGCTTATAAAAATATTCAGCAAAAACAACAATCGGAAACTGAAGAACCTGCCCCAACACCATCAGCAACACCAGAAACAATAGCCGCAGTGACGGAAGAGGTTGCAACCCCTAGCCCAGAACCTGTGGCCATTATCGAAACAGAGACAACTGTTGAGGAAGTACCTGCAACAGAGGTAGAAACTACAGAACCGACATCTACAGAAACAGCTGCATTGTCTTTTTTAGAACGAGCAGCAGCAGAACGGCAAGCCAAGCAAGAGCGATTTCTCGCCAGTGCGATAGAAGTCCCAGAACCGGAATTGGCGCAACCTGCGACTATTAGCGGAGAAAATGTTGCTGAAATACCAGATCTGGTATTTGATGAAGGCTTTGTCTGGTCAGCAGAATTATTGGCGGCTCAAGGTAGACGAGCAGAAGACATTTCGATCGAAGAAATAACTTGGCTGAAAAAGTTACGGCAAGGGTTAGACAAAACCCGGCGTAACATTCTCAATCAACTCAAAGCAATTGTTGGACAAGGGCCACTTAACCAAGCGGCGGTAACAGAAATTGAATCTGTACTTTTACAAGCTGATGTGGGTGTAGAAGCCACAGATTATATTATCAGTGCTTTACAGAAAAAACTGCGGGAAGAAGTTACACCACCAGAAGAAGCGATCGCTTACTTAAAACAACTTCTGCGGGATATGTTGGATGAGCCAATCCGTAAATCTGACAAACCCAGCTTTGCCCCAGAAAAAGATCACCTAAATATTTGGTTAATTACTGGTGTGAATGGGGCGGGTAAAACCACAACTATCGGCAAAATTGCTCACTTAGCCCAAAAATCAGGCTATAGATGTTTGATTGGTGCCGCAGATACTTTCCGGGCGGCGGCTGTCGAACAGGTGAAAGTTTGGGGAACCAGAAGTGGCGTAGAAGTCATTGCCAATCCTGGTAAAAATACAGACCCCGCTGCCGTGGTATTTGATGCGATCGCCGCAGCCCAAGCACGGGAGACAGAATTATTATTAGTCGATACCGCTGGGCGATTGCAAAATAAAAAGAACTTAATGGATGAACTGAGTAAGGTTCGGCGGATTATCGACAAAAAAGCTCCGAATGCCAAAATCGAATCTTTGTTGGTTTTAGATGCCACTCTCGGTCAAAATGGCTTGCGTCAAGCGGAAGTATTTTCTCAAGCAGCCCAACTTAGTGGTGTTGTATTAACCAAACTAGATGGTACAGCTAAGGGCGGTGTGGCGCTGGCCGTGGTGCAGCAGTTAGGTTTACCGATTCGCTTTATTGGTGCAGGCGAAGGAATTGAAGACTTACGCCCATTTTCTAGCTACGAGTTTGTTGAGGCTCTATTGAGTGGCTAAAATCATAGCCTACACTGACGTTAGCGTGCAGTGTAGGTTTTTGATCAAGCAGGCGATCGCTTCCCAATCTATCGTCTGAGAAAAATACATTATCCTCACGAGAGTTATTTACGCCTACCTACTTGCGTCTCAGGATTACACTCTGGGCAATAACCTTGTAAACCTAATTGATAACTGCTATAAATACTGGAAAAAACCAAAAACTCAAGCTAATTAGTTGGTGAGTAAGCAAAGGCGTGTTATTCTCATTACCCAAACCCAGGTGTCTCAGTGAGGGAAATATATGAATTTATATCACTCAAAGCACGCTAATGCTAACAGCACTTAGCTATACCTTGTTGAAGAATATATAAATGTTCTCTGGAGATAAATTAGAAGCTAGAAATTTACTCAAACGACCAAGAAAAATGCAAATTTTAACTAGAAAATTTAAGTTATCGTTTATTTCCCTATCTGGGTATTTCTCTGAGCTAAGAAAAAATCGGCAAATTCGGAAAAATTAATTAATTAATTAATTAAGAAATTTTATGTTTCATGATGTATGATTTGCTAATTAAGTTCTCTGATCATGAAAAGCTTCCTCTGTCATGGAGGTAGTTACTGATTTGTACTAATCAGCTTTTCCGTAAAAATACATGGAATTTCTGTATCTGTATTTAGTTAGAAATAAAATCAGCGAATGCCATACTTTTTTCTAGCTATACCCTACGTCTTTCTACTCTTGCTAAATTGAGTGATCTTGTCTCAATATTATTTAGCAATATTCTGCCAAAGTAAAGTTATTAAGTAATTTACAATCTACTAATCTTAACTGGATAGTATCTGTGCCTGTGTCTCAAGTGCCTTTTCAACCTACTGATGGTAATAACAGTGCCGCAACCGATGTCACACCCGTCGTGGCACTAAAAGAACTTGTCGCCAGGTTACACCGAGAACAAAACAAAATTCAGGATTTGTTGAGTTCTTTAGGGTTTGCCCTCAGAAGCTTCAATAATTTAAATCAGTTCTTAGAACTAATTCCGTTGATGGCAACTAGGGTGACAGATGCCGATGGTAGTGCCTTATTTCTCTATAAACCTAACGGTCAAGTTAGATTAGAGCAACTACACTGGCAGGACAGTCGCCAGCGCAAAAATATCCGCAAAGCCCTAGAAACAGCCAGTAGTCAAATTACATTATTGCCCAATAGCACCCCTCTAGCCAGTTCCACGGGCATCTTGGATGATCAGATGCACCGCTATTTGGGGCCAGATGTCCAAATATTTGGCACGGCAATTTTAGTTAAGCATACAGAACGAGGCTGGCTATATGTCTTAAGCCGTGACCCGGACTATAGCTGGACAGAAACGAGACAAAAGCTAGTGCGCTTGGTCGCAGACCAAACAGCTGTAGCAATTGAAAATGATGAACTAGCAGTAGAACTGCGGAAAAAAGAACGCCTAGACCAAGAATTAGAAATTGGCGCAGAAATTCAACGGCGACTCTTACCACGTCAATGCCCAAATATTCCTGGTGTATCCTTAGCAGCACGTTGTAAACCTGCTAATCGAGTGGGTGGCGATTATTACGACTTTATTCCTACCAATCATAATCAGTTGCAGTTAATTAGTAGAGTGTCTCCCGAAACTAGCCGTTGGGGTTTTGTGATTGGAGATGTGATGGGAAAGGGTGTCCCCGCTGGTTTGATTATGACAATGATGCGAGGAATGTTGAGGGGCGAAGTATTACATGGCAATTCCCCATCGGGGATTTTGCAAAATTTGAATCGAGTTATGTATGCGGATTTGGAAAATTCCCACCGCTTTGTAACGCTGTTTTATTCTGAGTACAATCCGATTTCTCGGATGTTGTCTTACAGCAATGCGGCACACAATCCTCCTTTATGGTGGCACGCAGCGACAAAAACAGTTAGCCGTTTGGATACTCTAGGGATGCTGATTGGTTTAGATGCTAACAGTCAATATGAAGATGCCCAGGTACAGTTAGAACCTGGAGATACAGTAATTTATTATACCGATGGCTTAACTGATGCGGCGGCAGCTAGTGGCGATCGCTTCGATGAAGAAAATTTTGTAGCCGCTTTTAGTGCTGCTTGTCGTTATTGCAACGGCCCAGAAGAAATTGTCGAGTACCTATTTGACCAAGTTCAGCAATTCATCGGTGCTGATAGGCAAAACACTGATGATATGACACTTGTTGTTTTGCAGATTGTTTAGTCAACAGTCCTTAGTCATTTGTGAAAAATTAAAGGCTAATTTTACCGCCGTAGTCATTTAGATTAGGACAGCGTTGATTTATAGCTGTAGCCAAGGTAGTTAGGACATCGCTAGGCGATAAAACTTAGACAATAAAAGACTTTTAACTCTGTCACCTGTCACCTGTCCCCTGCTATATCAAAGCCTTGTCAATCCTAAGTTTATACCCAGCACTTTAGCTATAGTTCCCTAAAATCAAATCTAGCCAATGGGGATAGGCATAAGAATTTGCAGCTATGAGTTTTGTCCCTCGATAGTTATTAAATACACAACTTGCCATTAGATAAAGATTTTCTTGCAGATGAATATATTCTCCGACAGCTTCCAATGCTAGGCTCCACCAAGTTTGCTCTTGAATTAGCAGTTGCGTAATTTCCACACTACAACCGTTATCAATACTTTCATTGCTGGAAACTGCCTGTACTGAAGAATTTGGGAAGATTTTATATGATTGCAAACGGCGCACTTTTTGAACATTCACCCAAACAGAATTACCAAACACCATTGACGGCTGAAAACTTTCTCCTGTGGAATCGCTACACATCCACTTACTCCATTTTTCTGCCTTACCTTCGATTAATTCCCCAAAACACAGTACACCCAATTCTGCTTTGCGCCATTTGACTTCTAAGCGTTCTTGACGCAGTTTAATTCCTAAATAATCGCATGCTGGCGCGTAAAGATACCAGTCTTCTCGTTTTTCTCGTGAACAGTTTTGGGGAAACCATTGTTCAATCTCTGTTGGGATTTGACCAGGGTAAAACCAGCGCAATTCGATAGTTGTCAGCATATATAACTGAATCTCCTCTTGTGATGCCTCATCCGCTGCGACCCAGTTGGTGGGACAATGAAAACGATCAATAATGCTTAACTTTTGTTGCTTCCAGCCCAAAGGAATCTTTAACAATGTGGAAACGAATTGCAATTATTTGCTTATTAATTTTGAGCTTCAGCTTGAGTAATCCTGGTATAGCTGCGGCGGCTGGATTTAAAAGCTATGTAGATACTGCTGATGGCTATCAATTTTCTTACCCTAACGGCTGGCTACCAGTGAAAGTTGCTAGTGGCCCTGATGTAGTCTTCCATGATTTGATCGAAATATCCGAAAATGTCTCTGTGGTAATTAGTCCTGTGTCCGAAGGTAAAACTTTAAAAGAACTGGGTTCTCCCACAGAAGTTGGGTATAAGTTGGGCAAAGCTGCTCTTGCACCTTCAGATTCTGGTCGGACAGCCGAATTAGTGGATGCACGAGAAAAAGAAGATGATGAAGGTAAAATTTACTATATATTAGAGTATTTGGTAAAACTACCGAATAATCAACAACGGCATAACATCGCTAGTGTTGCTGTTAGTCGTGGCAAGTTGTTTACTTTCAACGCCTCAATTCCCGAAAAACGTTGGGCGAGGGTTAAACGGACTATGGAAAATGTTGTAGATTCTTTCTCCGTGTACTAATCAGAAGGTAGTCCCGACGACAAAATTCACAAAGATGAATGAAAGTAGGGACTAGAGCCAAAAGCAGAAGGGAAAAGCCAGTGTGTGACAATTGACTTTTGACCATTGACAAATGACAAATGACAATGAATATTCCTCAATTTATACTGGCTTCTGCTTCTCCAGCACGTCGCCGCTTGCTGCAAACTGTTGGTATTAAACCAATAGTCAAACCAAGTGATTTTGATGAGTCACAAATTAAACTTAGTGAGCCTGCTGAGTTAGTACAAGTTCTGGCTCAAAGAAAGGCGGAAACGATCGCACCCCAGTTTCCATCAGCTTTGATTATGGGTTGTGATTCAGTTTTGGCAATTGATGGGGAGATTTATGGTAAACCAGCAGATACAGCAGAAGCGATCGCTCGTTGGCGATTAATGCAAGGTAATATTGGTGACTTATATACTGGTCATGTGTTGATTGACACCTCGCAAAATCGGACTTTAGTCAAGTGTCAGGTGACAAAGGTTTACTTTGCCAAAATGAGCGATCGCGCTATCCAAGCTTATGTCGCCACAGGCGAACCCCTTAAATGCGCTGGTGCTTTCGCTTTGGAAGGTTTTGGTAGTTTATTTATTGAGAAAATTGCCGGTTGTCACAGCAATGTCATCGGTCTCAGTTTACCTTTGCTCAGGCAGATGTTGGCAGAACTTGGATATGAAGTCACTGATTATTGGCAATAAATCTAACTCCTTGACCATTGACTAACACACAATTTCACTTCGCCATGATTGGGAACCCATGCTAACCACTCATCAGTAGAAACTTGGCATAATAACAAGGCTTCATCACAACTGTAGGGACTAGGTAGTTCTAAAAGACGCACCCATAGGTCAGGTTGGCATTGTTTGGCTGAATTTTTGCTATAGGCTTTGCTTAACCAGTCGAGATTCTGTCTGACTGCTGGTACAGCACAATTTGGTCTTTGAGTATTGATAGTCATAGCTGCAAGCCTCCCTTATGGGTTAAAGCAAAATTAATTCTGTAACTAAGACTACAAAATAACTAATTACTTTGAAAAGTCAACGTCTTATAACTTTACGTAACTAGGCGTAACAGTTTGCTTAATGTTGCGCGGTTAAACTGAAGTGACGCGTCTGGCTGTAGACTGGCTTTAGATAGCATTTCTCACAAGAATATGTCATTTACTTCTACTCCCTCACTACGTGAACAACAACATCCCCTCATTCGGCAGTTAGCTGATAGCATTGAGGCTGTTTGGCATAAGCATTTGCAACTATCGCCTTACCATTTGCCTGCGGAGTTGGGATATGTGGAAGGTCGATTGGAGGGTGAGAAACTGACAATTGAAAACCGCTGCTATCAATCACCACAGTTTCGCAAAATGCACTTGGAACTGGCAAAGGTGGGAAATATGCTGGATATTCTGCACTGCGTGATGTTTCCGCGCCCAGAATATGACCTACCCATGTTCGGGTGCGATTTAGTTGGTGGGAGAGGTCAAATTAGTGCAGCGATCGCTGATCTATCTCCTGTTCACTTAGACCGCACTTTGCCAGCATCCTATACAAATCAACTTGCAGCACTTCCAGCTTTAGACTTTTCCCAACCCAGAGAACTACCAGAATGGGGTCATATCTTCTCTGAGTTTTGTATCTTTGTGCGTCCTAGTTCCCCAGAAGAAGAAGCAATGTTCTTGGCGCGTGTGCAAGACTTTTTAGTAGTGCATTGTACCCAAGCGATCGCCGCTAGTCCTGTTTCCTCCGAACAAAGCCAGCAAATTCTCGCCGGACAACAAAACTACTGCACCAAACAGCAGCAAAACGATAAAACCCGCCGCGTCCTCGAAAAAGCCTTTGGGCAAGAATGGGCAGATAATTATATGACCACAGTCTTATTTGACTTGCCAAATTGAGTCAATGGTTAATTATCCCCTGCTCCTTGCTCCCCCGCTCCTCCACCTCTTCCCCTCCACCATCTGTAGGTTCTGTTACGTTTTCCACTAACTGATAAATGTAGAATTCAGTTAACGATAGTTTGATGGAGTCTAACCATTGCCGTAGCGTCTTTGGCGCAAATATCTAAATGAGTTAGGAGTTAACAAGCCTAATAATTCGTTGATTACAAGTTTAAGGAAACTGTAATGTTAGGGATGCTCTATTTGAGAAAATTAATTGAAAATTCGTAATTGCTAGTTCATAATTAAGTTTCTGATAAAGATTGAGTCTCCAACTGAACCGGGGTTGCTTTTCAAAGCGGTGGATTCTCTCTAGTTTTTTAATTACGAATTAGTAATTATCTTGATTCTGGCATCTATTGAATAACTAGCTACCAGCAGCATCATGATGAAAAAACTGCGGCGCTAAGTATTCATTTGAATCAAGTTTCAAAGGGTATTTAGTAGGGACAATTTATCACGTCTCTACTAGGTCTAATACTTTTTTATATCCATCAACACATTTTTAAATAAACGGGCAATAACCATGTCAAGGGTGACTGAGAAGCCAAGATCAAGGCAACAAATACTTGATCCAGAACAACCTAAGATTTGGTGGGGCATTGCTGTAGCCTTACCAATAGTAATCGCTGCGGGGTTACTAACTACAGCTAAAGTTGAGCAGTTGAAAAAAATTAGCTCATCTATACCTGTCAAACCAGTTGCTAACAGCATTAGTGCTGTGGGGCGTTTAGAACCGCGAGGTGAAGTGATCAAGCTTTCTGCGCCTACTGCGGGATTGCAATCTGCATCACGAGTCAAGCAGCTGTTTGTCCGAGAAGGAGAACGGGTGAGAAAAGGACAAGTGATTGCAATTTTAGATAATCACGAAACTCAGTTAGCCAGCGTAGAAGAAGCAAAAGCCAAATTACTAGAAGCTCGTGCTAATTTAGCGCAAGTTCGGGCTGGTTCACCCAGAGATATTCAAGCGCAACAAGCGATAATTGCTCGACTAGAAGCCCAGTTACGCGGCGAAAGGGATGCTCAACAAGCCACAATTACCAGAATTGCAGCGCAGTTGAGTGCCGAAAAACTGGCTCAACAGGCGACAGTCGAGCGCCTAGAAGCCGAATTGCGCGGTCAAGGTGATACATTAAAAGCCACCTTGACACGGATACAAGCCGAACAGCGTAATGCTCAAGTTGATGCTGGACGTTACGATTTTCTCTATGGACAAGGTGCGATATCTCAGCAAGAAAGGGATAGACGACGATTAAGTGCTGTTACCGCTAAACAGCAGGTAGTTGAAAGTCAAGCTACTCTCCGACAAGCAGTAGCCACTTTGCGTCAACAAGTTGCGGAAGCTAGAGCGAATCAAGTCAAGACTTTAACAACGTTACAACAGCAGTTGATTGAAGCTAGAGTCACCCGTGATCAAACTATAGCCACATTAGGAAGACAACTCGACGAAGAACGAGCCAGACTCAAGAGACTGATAGAAGTTGATCCGACAAATGTGCAGATGGCGCAAGCACAAATTAGTAATGCGATCGCTACTGTTAGACAAGCCGATGCAGAACTGCGATTAAGCTACGTCCAAGCACCTACTTCTGGTGAAATTCTCAAAATTTACACCAAGTCAGGCGAAGCTATCAGCGTCAATGGGATTGCTGAGATTGGACAAACTGAACAAATGATGGTGATTGCGGAAGTTCCTGAAGACAGTATTGGTAGAGTGCGGATTGGTCAAAGTGTTTCTGTCAGCAGTGATAACGGTGCTTTTGAAGGTGAATTAAAAGGAACCGTGGCAGAAATTGGCAGAAAAGTTGGCAAAAAAGATGTACTCAATACCGATCCGGCTGCTGATATAGATGCCAGAGTGGTAGAAGTTAAAATTGCCCTCTCACCAGAAGATAGCAACAAAGTTTCTGGCTTAACCTACGCCAAAGTACTTGTCGATATTAACAACCAATCAGGCTCTAATTAAGTTTATTCTCCCCAAATAAACTTCTTTCTTGCATCTCACTCCTAGACGCAAAGACACAAAGAGTACCGAGAAATTCTCGGTCGATTTAACCGTGACTATTGACAAATAACTATGATTCAAAAAATACCTCTAGCTTGGCTACAAATGACGCGAGATAAAACGCGATTAGCCGTAGCTTTAGCTGGAATTGCGTTTGCTGATATTCTGATGTTTACCCAACTCGGATTCCGAGATGCGCTTTATTACAGTAACGTGCAGTTACACAGTAGTTTAAATGGTGAAATTATTTTAATTAACCGCCAATCAAATGCTATTTTGTCGATGAAAAGCTTTTCTCAACGGCGGTTGTATAAAGCTTTAGATTTACCAACAGTACAATCAGTACATCCTATATATTTAGATTATACTGCGTGGAAAAATCCAGTGACAGGTCGGTCAAGAACTTTACTTGTATTTGGAATTAACCCCGAAGTTAATTTATTTAATTTGGTAGGAGTTCAAGAAAATATAGATAAATTGAAGCTGCCAGATGTAGTTTTATTTGACCGTTCTTCTCGACAGGAATATGGGCCAATCGCCGATGATTTTGAAAAAGGTAAAAATGTTACAGCAGAGCTAAGAAGACGCAAAATTAAAGTAGTTGGGCTATTTACTTTAGGAACATCTTTTGGTGCAGATGGTAATTTAATTACTAGTGACGTTAACTTTTTACGTATTTTTAACACCCGGCAACAAGGATTAATTGATATTGGAGTAATTAAGTTAAAAGCAGGCGCAAATGTAGAGGCTGTAGCTAAAGAGTTACGCCAATATTTGCCTCAAGATGTGAATGTATTGACCAAACAAGACTTTATTGATTTTGAACGTCACTATTGGGCAAGTAGTACAGCTATTGGTTTTATTTTCAGCTTAGGTACAATTATGGGTTTTATTGTCGGAACCGTGATTGTTTATCAAATTCTTTATACGGAAGTTTCTGATCATTTATCAGAATACGCTACGTTAAAAGCGATAGGTTATACACAAAAATATTTATTGATCGTGATTTTACAAGAAGCACTTTTGTTAGCGGTTTTAGGGTATCTTCCTGGGGTATTTTTTACAGTTTTAATGTATCAAAAAGCTAAAGAAGCTACACTTTTGCCTATATTTATGACTTTTGGTCGGGCGACTAATGTATTGATATTAACAATGATTATGTGCTTTATTTCTGGCGCGATCGCTGTACGTAAATTACGCTCCGCTGACCCAGCTGATATCTTTTAAATAATTTTGATCAATACAGTATCGATTAATCAGTTTTTATTATATAGATGGTATATATTTAATGCTTAAACTGTCATCATAATTTGCAGCCAGGCTCTAGAGTTACGGGCATAAATTATTAACTGCTAACACACGATTTATCATGAGACAAGAACCTGTAATTGCTATTAAAGACCTGAATCATTACTATGGTAAAGGTTCACTAAAAAGACAAATTTTATTTGATATTAATCTGGAGATTTATCCAGGCGAAATTGTGATTATGACTGGGCCTTCTGGGTCAGGTAAAACAACATTACTGAGCTTAATTGGCGGTTTAAGGTCTGTCCAAGAAGGTAGTTTAAAATTTTTAGGTGTAGAACTATCCGGCTCTAGTCAAAATCAATTAGTGCAAATTCGGCGGAACATTGGTTATATTTTTCAGGCGCACAACTTGCTAGGATTCTTAACTGCGAGGCAAAATGTGCAGATGGCAGTGGAATTGAATGAAAGAGTTGGTCAAAATGATGCGATCGCCACAGCCGAAACTATGCTAACTGCTGTTGGCTTAAAGAACCGAGTTAATTACTACCCAGATAATCTTTCTGGTGGACAAAAGCAAAGAGTTGCGATCGCTCGCGCCCTAGTTAATAATCCCCCATTAGTATTAGCAGACGAACCAACCGCAGCCTTGGATAAACAATCAGGACGTGATGTTGTGGAAATTATGCAGCGTCTTGCGAAAGATCAAGGTACTTCTATTTTGTTGGTGACACACGACAACCGGATTTTAGACATAGCAGATCGCATTGTCGAAATGGAAGATGGTCTTTTGGCTCGTGACTCGCAAAGCGCCGTCATTAGTTACGATGCTGGAGCATGGAGCGAAAAGTCATAAATAATAGTAATTAATTGACCATCAACTCAGCATAAGCTCTCATAAGTCCACAGCAAAATTTTGCCAAAAGACTCAGCATACTTCTGGGTTTAAAAACTATTTTGCTCAAAAATTGCACTTCAACGCCATCACTATTTAGCTTGAGGACTTGGCACATTTGCTTGGCGGCTAGTCCGAAATGTGACATTTACGCCATCATTAGATTGTTCCAATACTAGTAACGGTGTAGGTTTAGCTTTTTGATCCCAATGCATATGGGCGATTCGACCTTGAAGTGTCGGTTGCCACGTATCCTCATCATCCATCGGGCTAAGATAAGTTTCGATACAGTCAATAATTTGGCTAATCGTGGCAGAAGTTGCTTGTGTTGGTAACTTCATCAGCTTAATTTGAATCCGAAACAACACCCGTTTGGCAATGTTTGGCGGCGTACCACTCTCATATTCCACATCAAAAGTTTCGTCCACTTGTCGTCCCGCACTATTAGCAATCCCGACTGTTCCTTGGTTGCTTTGGTTGGGACGCAACGCTTGAGAAATTTTATCTTTGACTCTGATTTTAATTTGATTCAAAATTGCAAAATGAAACACTTCCTCAGACATCCGCATCCGCAGATAATCTAGGTTAAAGTCCCGCGAGTTCACCAAATCAGGATTAGTTTCCATTTTGCGGATAGTTTCCAGCGCGAGTTTGAACTTTTTCTCTAGTTCTCTGGCGCGGAATTTTTCAAATTTAATTTTTTTCTCTAACTTATCCATCTGGATTTTGCCAAATACAATCAAACCAATGACGACTACAGCCAGCCCTCCAGAGGTAATTAACAAAAACGGTGGAGCTTGTGGAGGTTCACTTGCGGGTTGTTTTTGAGTGACTTTTTTGGTTTTTGCTGGTGGAGATTGAGCCAAAAGTATCGGATTTAGCATGGTGTCAATAACTTTAGTTGTCATTGTTTAGAATGCCCAAATCCTGAATGTCATCTTGCTGTGTTATTAGTATTTTTAACAGCTTTTTATAAACTGCGTATATAACGCAACTAAAATGTGTGATTTACATCTCATTCCCCTATCTCAAGCTGCATCTACTTGCTGGAGTCATATTCGTCTGATTGCAACAGATATGGATGGCACACTGACTAAGAGAGGTAAATTTTCCACTGCGTTGTTGCAAGCTTTAGAAGATTTAACGGTATCTGGCATTAATGTGTTAATTATTACTGGACGTTCTGCGGGTTGGGTAAGTGGAATTAGCAGCTTGATGCCAGTTGTCGGTGCGATCGCCGAAAATGGTGGTATATTCTATCCTAATGGTAGTGAACAGCCTATATCTTTAACTTCTATTCCTGACTTAACCTTGCATCGCCAACAACTAGCAGCCGCTTTTGCCGAATTAAAACAGAAATTTCCCCAAATTCAAGAATCTGCTGACAATCGTTTTCGGCTCACAGATTGGACATTTGATGTCGCGGCTTTAACTGTAGAGGAATTACAAACTTTAAGTAATCTCTGCCAATCAATGGGCTGGGGATTTACTTACAGTACAGTGCAGTGTCATATTAAACCCCAATCTCAAGATAAGGCAATTGGTTTATTACAAGTATTACAAGCATATTGGCCGGAGTACTCACCCGAAGAAGTTGTAACCGTTGGTGATAGCCCAAACGATGAAAGCTTATTTGCTCGTCATAATTTTCCTGTTTCTGTGGGCGTAGCTAACGTATTAAAATATGCAAATCAGCTACAATATCAACCCACTTACGTAACGAGTGCAGCTGAAGCCGCAGGATTTTGTGAGTTAGCTAGTTATATTTTACAATCAACAGTCCCCAGCATCTAAATCAGCATAATCGACTCTGCGATCGCCGTTCAAAAGGAACAGATAACAAGAAAATCCCCATAATTTAAATCAGGGGATTTGTCAGATAATTAATGTCCACATTGGTGAAATACTTTATTGATCTACAGTAGCGCTATGCCTACGCTTCTTTCTTTTGATTAAACTACCCAAACCCATAACTGCACCGATACCTAAAATAGTTGATGGCTCTGGAACTTTGGTAACTACAAAATCAAGATTATAGTTCTGTATACCCTGAACAGTTTCCTGAATCCAGAAAGTGTAAGTACCTGAGCCAAGTTTACCACCAGAGAACCCTACAAAGTTAGCGCCTTGAATTGAAGCTGCTACACCCAAATCATCTAAGACATTATCTCCAACTTGTGTTCCAAATGCTGCACCAATTAAAGCTGCACCCAGTAATAGCGGTGTGTTAGTAGTTATGGTTGTAGGTGCAATACTAGAACCTGTTTGCACAGCTAAAAATCCTTGATTTGCTCCTGTGCCATCTAGCCCAACATAGTTAGCTAAGTTAATTCGACTAAGTTCATAACCAACAGGAATAGTAAAGGTAAAGAAATCTCTGTCAAGATTTGGATTGCCAGTGGTTGAGCCAGTAATCTGGTTAGATCCATCTAACAGATTCAATGCTGTTGGGTTTAAGCTGTCACCAGACAATTCGTCGTTAACAGCTTCGTTATATACAAAGCCTGCTGCATAAGCATTAGGAGCAAAAACTAAGATAGCTCCCAGTCCTAGAAATAAGCTTTTCATTTATCTGCCTATGTTGTAGTTGAAGTTAGGTTGTTAAGCTAAAACTTGGCTGTTTTAGAAAGTATTTTTCCTAAGCTATTAAGCTTTTAAATTACAAAATTATTCATGAGGTTTGTGGATGTTTAACTGTTAATAAGCAGCAGTTAACCACCAACACAAAAAATATGTAATTTCAGTGGATTTTCGTATAATAGCTTAAGTGCCATAGTAATTTTAAAACAAATTTGTCCAGGTAAATTTAAGGAATTAGTCAAAAATACGACGATCACACTTAAGTTTTTTATTTTTTTAGTAAAGACTAAGTAGCCATCATGAACTGAGTAAATCAGAACACATGAAAATGTGAGAATTGGGAATTTTATCGTGTTCCACAAAATTCCAGCCGACTTGCTGCGTAATAGCCTTTTAAGTAGCCAGACCGACAAGATATCCGCTTTTTCCTAGTAACTATTGCCCCGTCATAGGAAAGCATATAAGTCAAAGGTTATTTATAAAGTAAAAATAAAAATTCTCGTAGTGGCGTTGGCAAGCTTAAAATAGGACATAAAAACGAAAAATCAATGGTATAAAAGTGCAGGGGTATAGGGGTGTATGTATCCAAAACCCTTATACCCCTATACCCAATCTTCTCAGACAATCCTTGTGCGTAAGTCCTAACTTATTCACATAAAGCTAAATCAAACCAGAAAGTTGTACCTATGCCAACTTCACTTACCAAGTGAACTCTACTCCCATGTCTTTCGACAATATTTCTGACAATTGATAAACCCAACCCAGTACCTTCTAAAGTATGAACTCGGTTTTCCACACGAAAGAAGCGGTCAAAAATCGCGTGTTGGTCTTCGGAAGCAATACCAATACCAGTATCTGATACTTCTATTCGCACTCGTGGAGACTGATTTTGAGATTGAGGTTTGGGATCTAATTGGTAGGTGCGGATAGCTACTTTACCGCCTGCTTTAGTAAATTTCAAGGCATTGCCGACTAAGTTAGCTAAGACTTGGAGTAACAAATCATAATTACCCAAAACTAGTGGTAAATTAGGCGCAACTTCTTGAATTAGTTCAATTCCTTTATCTTTAGCGTTGAGTTGATAAGTTCGCAGTGTTTGTTCAATGGCTTGGGCGAGATCTACACCATCAAAGTTGTAACTCCGACCGGATTCTAACTTAGACAAGTCTAAAACATCGTTAACTAAACGGGTTAGGCGATCGGTTTCATGGTTGACTGTTTTGAGAAAATCCTGACGCTGTTCTAAACTCAAGTCTTCGCCGTAGTCGTGCAGCGTTTCAATAAAAGATTTGATATTGAATAACGGTGTGCGGAGTTCATGGGAAACGTTGCTGATAAATTGGCCTTTAGCTTCGTTGAGTTCTACTTCCCGCGTAATATCTTGTACAGTAATGGCAATCCCTTTAATACTTTCTCGTTGGAGATTGAGTACTGTAGTCAATAAAATCCGAATTGTCCGCTTGGTTGGTTGATTGAGATGAATGCGGAACTCGGCGCTATCGCATTCCCCCGCCGCCATTTCATAAAGGGGACGAGTGATTTCCATTTGAATGGCTGGGGGTAATTGATGTAATACATTACTACCTACGACATCATGGCCTTCCCAGCAAAAAATTCGGCGTGCTGTGGGGTTGACTAAAATCACCTGCATATTGTTGTCAATCAACACAGCGCCATCAGCAATGGTGGAAACTAACGTTTCTAGTTTGGCTTTTTCTGCCGTTAGTTCTTCAATATTTTGTTCTTCATAGCGTTCTAGACGCTCTGCCATATCATTGAAACTGAGAATTAACTCTCCTAGTTCGCCACCTAGGGGTAAATCGATGCGCTGCTTGAAATTCCCGGTGGCGATTTGTTTCACGCCAACTAGCAGTTCTTTAATTGGCTTGGTGATGGTTAAAGCGTTAATTACCCCAGCTAAAATTACCATGACCCAAATTGTGATAAACACGGCAATGGTGACATCACGGGTGAAATTAGTGGAAATGACGGCTGTTTGGTTGGGGTTAATGCCAATAGCCAATACACCCAGGTATTTTTTGTTGACGATGAGGGGAACAAATACATCGGTGACAATGCCATCTGGGGTGTTATGTTGCCGCACCATTGGCTTATCGTCATCACCAGGATAATCTTCTGGCAATTGTATGCGCCGCTCAATTGTCAACAAAGAGTTTTCCACCTCTCGTTCCCAAAAGGGAATGCCAAAAAAGATTTTGCCGCTTTCGTCAGCGTAGAGCATATACCTCACACTGGAAGTACTGCTGTAGAATCTTTGGGAGAATTGGGCAACCTCAGTGAGATTATTTTCCGCAATGAGAGGGGTTACGTTCGCAGCAAGTAGCAGCCCCAAGTCGCGGCCGAATCGGGTGTCATTCAAACGCGCATCTTGCTGAATTGTATTTACAGCCCAAAAGGTCAGACCACTCATCACCAAAGAAACCACTAACGTGGCAACAGCCAAAAGCTTAGTTTGGAGGGTGAAATCTGACCACCAATTGGAGATCGCTTCTCGGATTGTTTTTAACAGAGCTAACATTTTTAATACAGTTGTTAGTAGTTTTTGTGATAAACCCCAACAACTAAAAAATTAACAGTTAATTTGTTCAACATGGTAGGGGCTAGAGTTAATATCATTGACTCAGCACTTGGTACTCAGCACTTTATAGCCAATGTCTCTCCTATAATATATTCCTTCAAACTGAATGAAATGCAGACCTGTGTAGGCTTGGGCGATCGCTTGCGGAAAATTTTCCCCTGTACCAGTCACATTTAACACCCTTCCCCCATCGGTGACAACTTGCTGTTGGTCGTTCAAGTTTGTCCCAGCATGAAATACGGTAACTCCCGCGGCGGCTGCTGCGTCAATGCCAGTAATCACCTTGCCCTTTTGATAATCCCCTGGATAACCACCAGAGGCCGCCACTACAGTAGCAGCTGCGCCACTGTGCCAATCGATGGGGGGTAGTTCCGCCAACCGCTGCTGTACACAAGCCAGGATTAAATCTATCAAGGGTGTGGCTAACAATGGCAAAATCACCTGAGTTTCGGGATCACCAAAGCGACAGTTAAATTCTAATACCTGAAAATTGCCTTCCGGTGTAATCATCAACCCAGCGTAAAGCACACCACGGTAGTCTATGCCTTTGTTGCGGAGAGTGGCGATCGCTTTTTCTAACACCTCTGTTTGCACCCGTGCCATTAATTCTGGTGTGGCAATGGGTGCTGGGCAATATGCCCCCATTCCCCCCGTATTGTCGCCCGTATCACCCTCACCGATTCGTTTATGGTCTTGGGCTGGTAGTAGTGGGCGAATTGTTAACCCATCGGTTAAGGCTAAAACTGACACCTCTTGCCCAATTAAACACTCTTCAATTACAACAAACTCCCCCGCACTGCCAAACTGCCCTTGAAAAATCGCATCAATGGCACTTTCCGCTTGTTCTCTAGTAGTAGCAACTGTTACGCCCTTTCCCGCTGCCAAGCCATCGGCTTTGACAACTATCGGCACACCTTGAGCTTTGATATAAGATTTAGCTGCCGCAGCCTCCGTAAATACCGCAGCCTTAGCTGTGGGAATACCAGCTTCCTGCATCAGTGCTTTAGCCCAAGCCTTACTGGCCTCAATTTGCGCCCCGGCTTTGACAGGGCCAAATACCATTAGTCCTTGAGCTTGTAAGTAGTCTGTAATTCCCCTTGCCAGTGGAACTTCTGGCCCGACTACTACCAAAGAAATGTCATTTGCTAGGGCGTATTGGCTGATACCTGCAAAATCATCAACTGCTAAGGGCAAATTCTGACAACTTGCCATCTTGGCTGTACCACCATTCCCCGGTACACAGACCACTTGTTCAACTTGCTCTGATTGCAATAACTTCCATGCTAGAGCGTGTTCACGCCCTCCATTACCGACAACTAAAACTTTCACTGATTTCCTCTTGCATCCCTTGTGACATGAGAATACCTTAAGAAGTCAAAAGTCAAAAGACTTCATCTTCCTCACTCTTGCGCCATTACCAGCTGTACTAGAAATACTCGCGGATCAATTTTTCCCTAATTTCGGTACTGATGCAAGTATTTGATGAGGGAGTCATGATGAACTGCATTTAGGGGCTAGGCTGAAGTCTGAAATGAAGAAATCAGTCTCGTGAGCTTTTTAGCAATTTATCATGGGTGCTTTACTTGTGCCGTACTTTACTAGTATTGGTTACTCAGCACTTTTTAGTCAGCTAATCACTAAAAAACTTTCTTTTCTAGCCTCTATTTTTAAAACAAATATTGACTAATAGTTTACCTAATTTACAATGTTTGAAATTAAATTAATACCAGGAAATCTCTATCAGTATACGTAAGTAATTATGCTATACTTCCATGATTAATTTAAACATTACTGCTAAATGATGACGTTTCCCCAAGATAAGTATTAACCTGTGAATATTGCAGTCAGGGAAATATCAAAAAACAGGTAAATAGAGAACATGGCGAAAATTATTGTGACGGGGGCAGCAGGTTTTATTGGTTCTCACATTACAGAAGTGCTGCTACAACAAGGAGAAGAAGTAATCGGTATTGATGAATTTAATGATTACTACGATCCAATATTAAAACGCAAGAATGTTGCTCACTTAAACTGCTGGCCTAACTTTAAATTAATTGAAGGAAATATTCAGTTTTTGGATTGGCAAACCTTAATTCAAGATGTGGAAATTATTTACCATCAGGCTGCACAAGCAGGAGTTAGGGCTAGTTGGGGTAATGGTTTTCGAGCTTATACTGAACGTAATATCAATTCTACACAAGTTTTATTAGAAGCAGCTAAGGATGCAAAAAAACTCAAAAGATTGGTGTTTGCTTCCACATCTAGTGTTTATGGTGATGCGGAAACTTTACCAACTCACGAAAGTCTTTGTCCTCATCCGGTTTCGCCCTATGGCATTACTAAGTTAGCAGCTGAAAGGTTGTGTGGACTTTATCAGAAAAACTTTGATGTGCCGATTGTGGCATTACGCTATTTCACAGTGTATGGGCCGAGACAACGCCCAGATATGGCATTTCATAAATTTTTCAAAGCTGTTTTGCAAGATGAAGCAATTCCGATTTATGGGGATGGACAGCAAACACGAGACTTTACATTTGTGAGTGATGTTGTAGCGGCCAATTTAGCTGCGGCGAGTGAAGCGGAAGCAGTAGGTAGAATTTTTAACATTGGTGGCGGTAGCAGAGTAGTTTTAACCGAAGTTTTGGACACAATGGCGGAAATTGTTGGTAAACCTATTAAGAAAAACTACATAGAAAAAGCAATGGGAGATGCACGCCACACGGCGGCGGATATATCCCAAGCCCAGAAAATTTTGGGATATCAGCCGCAAGTTCCTTTGAGGGAGGGATTAGCGCAAGAATGGCAGTGGGTGAAGGGGTTATATTAATTGTGCGGAATGGGAAATGCGATCGCATTTTAGGGGTAAAAGTAGGAACCGTCTGAAAAGCGATCGCTACTGTTGTTGTTTTGTATATTCTGAAAATTGGACTCAATATATTTTGCGACTACACCGAACCACCTGCTGGTAATTCTGGCACTCTCCCGCCAGGAAATTAATGCACTGATCTGCCTATTGCGATAATTTTTATGTTGAAGCCATTCCCGCCTAGAGCTAAAGTTCCAGGCTCATAGCCAAAGTCCACAAAGCGTGGACTGGAATAAATTTCTTGTTGAGTCCTCTTGAGAGGACTTGCGCTATGAGACTCGGAATTTATTCCGAGGCGGGATTGAGCAAAGTCGAAGTATTACGAATTACGAATTTGATCAAAACCCTGCCTCACTTCCTCAACCGACATCCCCAAAATCTCGGATACGGCGGCTAATAAACTCTCATCTTTGGTAACTTGGTAGAAACGGGCAAGATTACCAAGAGAAATTTCTAAACCATGCTCATCATTAAACTCAGCCATAATCTGTAAATCTTGCAGATAATTTGCTTTCGCTGACTCCAGTTCCCTTAATTCTTCTGCAACTCTACCAAGATGAAAATAGGTGCTGGCACAAGAATAGCGATCTTTAAATTCAATAAAAATATCCAAAGCTAATTGATAATTGTGTCTTGCTTGTTCATAGTCGCTCAATTCTTCGGTAAGATTTCCCAAAATGTGGTATGTCCGTCCACACTCATATCGATCACCATATTCGAGAAAAACATTCAACGCTAGTTGATAATTGTGTCTTGCTTGTTCATAATCACGCAATTGTTGGGCAACTCTTCCCAACTGTCCGTAGGTGCCAGCACAACCATAGCCGTCGCCATATTTAGTTCTAATATCCAAAGCTTGTTGATAATTGTGCCTTGCTTGTTCATACTCGCGCAAATCTTGGGCAACTCTTCCCAACTGGTGATAGATGCTGGCACAGGAATAGCAATCGCCATATTCGATAAAAATATCTAAAGCCTTTTGATAATTGCGCTTTGCTTGCTCATATTCGCGTGACTTTTGGGCAATCATTCCCAACTGTCCGTAGGTGCTGGCATAGGAATAGCGATCACCATATTCGATAAAAATATTCAAAGCCTTTTGATAATTGCGCCTTGCTTGTTCATATTCACGCAACTCTTCGGCAACGCTTCCTAACTGGTGGTAGGTGCTGGCACAACCATAGCGATCGCCATATTCGATTTTAATATCTAATGCTTGTTGATAATTGCGCCTTGCTTGTTCAAATTCACGTAACTCTTGGGCAATGGTTCCTAACTGGTGGTAGTTGCTGGCACAGGAATAGCGATCACTATATTCAATAAAAATATCCAAAGCCTGTTGATAATTGTGCCTTGCTTGTTCAAATTCACGCAGGTCTTGAGCAACTCTTCCCAACTGTCCGTAAGTGCTGGCACAACCATAACGCTCGCCATACTCAATAAAAATATCCAAAGCCTGTTGATAATTAAGCCTTGCCTGTTCAAATTCACGCAAGTCTTGGGCAACCATTCCTAACTGATGGTAAGAAACAGCCTGCCAAAGTTGTTTTTGTCTTTCTTCTACACGTTCTAAGGCATTATAAAGTTTCAAAGTCTTTCCATAAGACTTTCTAGCTTGCTGGTATTGCTTGGCATCACGTTGACAATTACCGAGTCTTGCAATTGCCAATGCTATTTGATAACCTAATTCACCTTTGATAAATGCCGAGGGATAATTCTCTAAACATTGACAAACTGTTTCTGCCAACTTTAGGTTACTTTGGTTATCACTAATTAACTTAAAATACTTATCTAAACAAAAATATATGCTAATGTTTTCTTGCTTCTCTAAACAAATCTGCAACGCATTGTAGAGATTCTCATATTCCAGTCTACAGAAAAATATACCGAATTGCCGTTCTTGAGAATCTTTAGAATCTATCCACTTGTAATAAGAACGCGCTAAATCTTGATAATGGTTTTTAAATCCCTCACGCAAAGCTATACGAGTTGCTTCATCGAGAGTATCTAACTTAGTCTTCAAAAAATAGGGGAAAACAGGTTGAATATTCAAACCTAAACTTTCATCCATTGGTGAAAGCAAACCCCAGTTAACCGCCTCTTGAATTGCATCACTAAATTTATCAAAAGGATAATCTTTTAATGCCTCAAAACTTTGTAATTGCTCAATATAAGGGGGAATACCAGGAGTGCAAATAAACTTACTAAACTCAGCCAAACACAAAAGCAATTTTTGCGCCTCTGGTGATAAATTACTGTGAGAATATTCTATACATTGCAAAATACTTTTGGTCTTATCTTCACTCCCCGTATCTAAATCCACATCCCCAGCTTGTAAACCCTGCAAAATCTCCTGTGGTGATTGCTTTTGCAAATTTGCTAACACAACTTGCATCGCTAAGGGATATCCTGCTAACAAATTCATCAATTTCTGAAAATCCCCATCTTGGCGAATATCAGTAATCTTGTTTTGAGGTAAATTTCTTTCTAAAATTTTCTCTGCTAATTCCGTCCTGGCTTCTTTATCTAAGCCGCGCAATTCATAAATATTGTGTTTAAATGTGGTAGCTTGTAACCAATCTTCCCGACTACGGGAACCTAAAATAACTTTGGTATTTCCACCTTGCAACCGCCCTAAAAAATCGCGGATTTGATTGCGTTCCGTCTCAGGTAAAGTATTTTGAATTGCTAATTGCTGCCCTGTCACTGATTCTAAGTTATCTAAAATCAAAGCGTAAGCTTCAGCGCGCAGTTTTGCAACTAATTTTTGTACCTGCGCCGCCTGACTCATTGCTTGAAAATTAGCTTGTTCAAATCTGCCATATACTTGCTTACCAATTTCAAACAAAATTTGTGTGATTGTCCAAGCTTTTTCGTCATAGCCAAAATAAAAGACATTCTTCACAAAATTGGTGCGTTGCCACCATTCCCGCAGATAATTTAATAGGGTAGTTTTACCAGTTCCCCCCATTCCCTGCAACAATAAAATATTCTGCCTGAGTACAGCTTTCTCAACTTTGAGAATCTCTAAATCCCGCCCGACAAAACCATATTCTGGCAATGGGAAGCGATATTGACTACCAAAAGTTTCCCAATATTTTTCTTCTTCCTCTGGTGTAAACGGGCGTAAATTAAAATTCACTGTCTGATTGCAATACACCACAGGTAGCAACCAATCTTCTAAATCAATGGACTTATTAAAATAAGCTTTGCGTGATTTATTATTGAACAATTCCCGCCTACTTAAACGAATCGCTTCAGAGATAGGTTTATTATCAAATAAATGCTTATAAAGTTGTTCCATCATCAACTTAGCCGCCGACACGGTGACAGAATAGCCCATCGCCACCACCATCTGCATTCCTGCCGTCATTAACCGACTTCCCAAGCTGGTTTCCCGCAAGTCTTCGTCGGGGGTGGGGTTCTTCACCTGCTTTCCTGACTGACAAGCATTGAGAATACAAACTGGAATCCCCTTCCCTGTCAGCAAATCAGCTAACTCCTGCGCCTCGACTAAATCAACTTTTCCCTGAGTCTCGCCCTCAAAGGCTAAAAACGCCCTCAATCCATCAAATTTCTGCCAATCATTCCGCCCGTACCGCCCTTGATATAAATAACGTCCGGGTTTGCTGGGTTGTTGTATTTCCTCATAAGTCATCAGCGCCCCATGACAATCTAAATGGATGACATGGTAATATCCCCCACCTTTCGCTTCCAAATGCTGAGATAAAGCTTGGTAAGTTCCGGGACGCAGCAATTCGACATTCACCCGCAAGTGGCTATTTTCAATCAACTCCAGCAAGGGGCGAGAAATTGTCCGATAACCTACGTCCATTTCTTCATCTGGACGCGCCACCACTACTAATAAATTGATTGTGGGGGAAGTTTGCACATCTGCATAGATAGGTGCTGGTTTGTTACTCTTCCGCACCATCACACAATCTACCGCTAATGGACGGGGTAAATCTGGATCACGCAACGCTTCCCAATGCAGTGCTTGAAATTCTGGTGTTTTTCCAACAATTTCAATGTGTAATTGACTTAAATTACTCCGCAGGCGTTGATATACACCATAAGCATTAAAATCAACCCGAAAAACTTGGTTAAATAATTCTTCGCCATAAGTTTTAATACTAGCGGCGGCTGCTTCTGCTTTGACAGTATCCACTATGGGAAACATCAACCAGTCTTCAAAATACCACTCTAGTTGTTTTTCTACCTTGGGTGTAAAGGGGTCAGTAATTTTTACTATATATTCGCCTCGACCATCAAAGCTGAGAATGGCATTAAATCCACCATCTGTTGGCGATTCTTCCCGAATTGTAATAATTGGCATGGTGTAGGCTGATGCTATTGGCGCATAGTCTTATGCTACACAAAAGATTTGTATTTTCCCGATACGGTTTGTTTGACCTCTCCCCCAACCCCTCTCCGACGCGGAGCTACCGTGTACACACAAGTCGAAAATTTGCAGTCTGAAACCGTATCCCGCCTAGAACTAAAGTTCCAGGCTCATAGCCAAAGTCCACAAAACGTGGACTGGAAGATATTTTTAGTTGAGTCATCTGAAGATGACTTGCGCTATGAGACTCGGAATTCATTCCGAGGCGGGACAGATGCACTCAACGAACATTTGTGTGTACACCGTAGCCGACGCGGAGAGGGGAGTAAAGAGTAGCTCGTAGGATATGTTAGCGTCAGCGTAACGCATCACAAGATATTTCTGTGGTTACGGGTGTTGCTTAACGCACGCTACTAGGCTTTCATAATTGCGAATTGGGATTATTCCCATTCTTGAAATTCGTTGCTGGTGTTGCGAAGTAAGCTATTAATTTGGGTGCGATGAGTTTCAAAGTTGGCGGCGATATAAATGAGTAAAATACCCAGTAGCAAACCAATCACCCATTTCAAAAACGGATAACTTAAGCTAAGAATTACTAATTGATAAATACTGGTAATTAGAAAAGTAGCTGTCCCAACATAGAGAAAAGCCCGAATTCGCAAAGCTAATCCGGCAAAAATAGTGATGAGGCTAAAAATTCCGGGAATCAAAACTCTATTTTGATGGAAGAAAACTGCCCAGCCACAAATTAAACTTATGCCTACAAACCGTAAAATGTGCCGAGATTCTTTATATTCAGGTAGTTTTAGCTGTGGATCAACTTGGGCAATGTACAACAGTGATAATCCACTGGCGGTGAAATACCACAAGGCATCAGTGAGATTTAATTGATGCAACCATTTAAATAATGCCCAATCAATTAAGGCCATACTAATATATGTCACCCGGATATTGTTACTCACCTTAGCTAAGATGAGGTAAAATCCAGCGACTATGACCAGTGTCATTGGGTAAACTGGCAATCTGGTTTCCCATAAAATGATTAGTGGCAGAATGTATGCAGCAAGTTGCCAAGGTCTTTTTGACCAACCCCAATTTTCCCAGGGTAAGCTGTATAAGAAGTAGGCTGTTAAACAAGCGATCGCCCCATTCCAAGGTACTAACGGCCCGGTTAACCACTGTCCTACGGCGGTTTCTCTCCAATAAACTCGCATTCCGGCTGCTTCTAATAAGCCCAGGTAAACCCACATTTCTTCTACGGTGATTCTGCCCAGAACACGGGGCGAATTACTCGTACCTCGTCCTTGGAAAATTGCATAGATAATTAATAATGCCCCTGTACCCAATCCCACAAGACGGTTACTTTGAATTGGTAGGGTAATGGCAGTCATTAATAGTACAGTACTCCACGCCCAGTGCAGATGAGCGATGCCTTGGATTTCTGCGCGGCTGAGGCGTAAGTATTGGCTCAACCAAGGGGATAATCGGCTGTAGACTAACATGATGCTTGCACCCAAGGTGGACATAGCAATTAAAGCATCGCCAAATCCGCCACCTGTGGCTTGGAACATTTGATAGAACAAGAGTTCATAGGCAGAAATTGATACACCAATAATGCCGAAATACAGCAGAGGTTTGAAATCTGGGTGTCGTCTCCCGACACCAATAATGATTAACGCTACACCCAAGGTAAATAAACCCGTCCACTGGGTAAAAGCGTTGAACCGGAGTACAACACTAAATGCGCCATAAACTAAGGGTAAAATATGTAAACTACTGGGAAGTCTTTCAGGATGATATCGTCGTCGCCACCATTCCCCTAACAGTTGAGTAAATAAACCTAAAGCGATATTAGCGATCGCCACTCTAATTGTCGAGTGTTCTCCAAAGGCTAATACTTCAGCAACTAATAATTCTACACACCAACCAATGCCGTAAAATGCCCAATCTGTGGGTTCTCGCCAACTACGATAGGTAATGGCGACTAAAGTAATGGCACTGGCTACTAAATACCATAATCCTGGGGTGACAGCGGCATCATAAACAAAGAATGAGTGTATCGTCAGTGATAATAATATTGTGAAACATAAAGCGATCGCCCATTTATCACTAGCATCTGCATATATCTCTGCTAATTCATGGTTGCGTTGCTGGAGTGGTTGCCGCATTAACCATAAACTAAAAGTGGCGATCGCACCAACTACTAACCAACCAGCAATAGCTAGGTGGGGTAATCCCGGTATACCTTCCCACAGCAACGCCGCCACAAAACTCAGTCCTAAACCAATGGTGAATCCGGCTGTTGGTTGATTTCTCAGATAGCGGGTATTGACATACATCACACCTACACCCATAGCTAAACCGATTAATCTTGTTTCGGGTAGGGGGATAGTTAAAAACTGCACCATAACTACAGCTAGAAGACTCAAGAAACTTCTAATAGTGCGGCGTTGTGCTGTGGTGCGACTAGCTAAAATTGTTAAAGATAAGGGTGTAACTAGCCACATTACTCCCCAATGTGCTTGGCTAAAAGTTACACCATTCCAAGATGAGAGGAGATTTACGCACAAGAGAAAAAAGCTGAATATCGATAATCCTAAGCCAAAATACCATGCAGTACGTTGCCAGACACCACTGCCCAGACTAAATCCCCATTCTGCCACCATCAGAGTTAAAAAAATACCTGCCCAATAGTAATAGGGGAGATTTGGTAATAGCAAATCAATTACAGAAAAAATTGCTAGTAATCCTAGGGCGTGAGTCAGGTAGATTAAAGGCGTGGAAGATGGCGAACGGCGTTTGGTGACAATAACCAGGGTGATGGTAGAAAAAACTAGATTTAGCGATCGCAAAGTAGGATTAATTGTGGCGATAGTAGTTAAACTAGTGCCGAATAATAGTGCGAGTGCTTCGCCAAAATTCGCCAAATCTCGTTTCTCGGCGTGACGCAAGCGATCGCAAAACCACACCATAAAGATTAAATAAGGGAATAATGCCACACTCAGCAACGCCCAAGGTTCTTTTTGCGCTTGCGTGAGATTAGTTGCAATTGCGATCGTCCATTGTTGCATTCCCACTGGGATTAATCGCCAACCCAGCCAAATCGACTGTAAACCAATAGCAAAAAGTACCGCTAAATCAAAGTTGAGGCTGTATCTCTGCAAACGCTGATTTACATACCACAAAGCCAAACCACTCACAGCCAAAGCTTGTCCCGGATAATCTGCGACTGCGACAGCCCAACCGAGGAAGAGTAAAATACCACCTAAGAGTTCCCAAAAAGTGTTGAGTGTTGGGTGCTGAGTATTAGATACCTCTGCCTCCTGCCCCTTGCCTTCTGCCTGCTGCTGCTGTACTAACCAAGTAATCAACCAACCACAGACACCAATAGCTAAACCCAGTTGGGTGACATTTACGCCTGCGACAAAAATTGCTCGTGATAACAGTAATATCAGCGAATAAACAATGACGGTAACAAATAAACTGTGTTGATTTTCGGCGTTAATTCGTTGTTGGCGACGAATGTGATAGACAGTCAGGAGAGTTGTGCCAATCATTGCTGTATATATAGCAATTAATGGCAAAACGTTGATTTTCCAACCCCAATGTAAATAACTCAGCGCCAGAATATTGATGAGGGGTAATTTGCTGATGCGGGAGTTAGGAAAAACCGTACGATTTTTGCAGAGTAAAACTGTAATGAAAGTTAGGGTAGGGGCAGCGATCGCTACTGTCAACCAGTTGAGAGGATTGTGCCACAACCCGAAACTGTCCATTGCCCAAAAATTCACAGGCACAAGAAATAAGGTGACAATCAACAATGTCTGAGTTGTTAATCTCAGATTCTCTTGTTTACCAGTCCAAAAGCTTAAACCCCAAAAAGTTAAAGTATAGGCAAATAAAACTCCATACTGTCCCGCTGCGGGAAATCTTTCCCACTGGCTGGCAGCTAATACCCCAGACGACAGCACTACTAAAAATACACCTAAAAATAGCAGCCAGCGCACACTCAACTCTTCCCCCAGAGATTGCAACATCTGAGTGACGAAGTTGGGTTGAGTAGGCTTGGCTGGCGGTGGTGGCGAATAGGCAATTAATGGTTTTTCTGCTTGTCTCGGAGTTGCAACTGCTACCTGTGGTTCTGGTGCGCCTTGCGGCTGTAACACCACTACACAGGTGAGATATTCTCGACATAGCTGCTTAACTTGGGCATCAGATATTAACCCTAAGCGCAGCCACAAATCCAATCCTTCCAATAGCTGCGGATGGGAAGATGGTAGAGTCAGGTTAATTTTTAACGGGCGCTCTGGGGACGATGACATAAGTGTCAGCCGTGTAGGTATATACTTAATCTTGTTTTGGGTAAAGTATATTTTGGCTCAACTTGTGCCAGTTAGTGGAGCGATCGCTAGAATATCTTAAGGTATTGACAGCGAAAACGAATTTTTTACTGTAGTGATTGCGCGGTTTGCTGATTATTCATTGCTGGCAACCTTTTCAATAGACCTATTGCATAAATATTTTTGTCTCACGCAAAGGCGCAAAGACGCAAAGAAAAAGATGAAAAGAAAGACTTTTGCAAGAGGTCTAATCTGTAATATGGATTATTTGAAATTGCAATAAGTCGGGACAGAAATAACTTTCTTCAATCTCTGGTGTTTCAATCCCTGATAGGGATTATTTGAAATTGCAATTTAAAAGATAAATCTATTTTAGGTGTAGCGGGAGTTTCAATCCCTGATAGGGATTATTTGAAATTGCAATTCAAGAGCTATCAGCTGTAATCGTGGAGGGATTATGTTTCAATCCCTGATAGGGATTATTTGAAATTGCAATGGCAGTGCTGACCAGTCCAGAAGTTTCTGAATCTATCGTTTCAATCCCTGATAGGGATTATTTGAAATTGCAATCAGCTTCCTTTAAAGAATTCTCTGACGTTAAACTGTTTCAATCCCTGATAGGGATTATTTGAAATTGCAATTATGGGTGAAGGCTCAAGAGCTAAATGCATAGGAAGTTTCAATCCCTGATAGGGATTATTTGAAATTGCAATGATCGCTGGCTCCAATTGCTGAATAAGGCGTGAGTCGTGAGAGTTTCAATCCCTGATAGGGATTATTTGAAATTGCAATAAGGCACACGAAGCTTAGATAGCATAACTAGCCAGTTTCAATCCCTGATAGGGATTATTTGAAATTGCAATTCCTATTTGGTCAAAAACTTTTTTAAACTTCTGGGCATTAGTTTCAATCCCTGATAGGGATTATTTGAAATTGCAATTCAATTGAAGCTGTGGGAATCGGGCTTTTTGGTTTGTTTCAATCCCTGATAGGGATTATTTGAAATTGCAATCAATTTTAAATCCTTGCCACTCAATGATTTTTTTGTTTCAATCCCTGATAGGGATTATTTGAAATTGCAATTTCCCAGGAAAAAGCCAACATCAGGATTGAGATACGTTTCAATCCCTGATAGGGATTATTTGAAATTGCAATTGCGGGAGCCGGAAAGCTAATCTGTATTTGGTTTTCGAGGTTCGGTTTCGCGGATGGGTTGATTATAACAGTAGAAAATGTCAGTTGACTTAAGGAGAATAGCTGAAACCCATGCTGTACAAGATGCGCGAATGATTTTAATTTAATTTTCTGGCGAAAGCTTGTGCTGAAAGGAATACAGCCATTTTTCATTAACCCTGATTTTTTACACCTACCCATCCGCTCATTCAGCAAAGAAAATGCTTTCGTCACGGGGTTGTTCGCCACCGATGCGTTCAATTTTATCAAAACAGCAAGCGCAGAGAAAGTAAAAGCGGATGCTGTCGGTATCTGGTTTAATTAGTTTGTGCAAGCGCGATCGCAATTTGGCATATTGAGTCTCGGTAAGCTGGCACTCAAACACACTATACTGCACCCACTGTCCGTAAGACTTCAAAATTTTATGGATTTTGGTGCGGCGTTTGTCTTCCGGGACATCGTAAGATACAACAACTTTCTTTTTCAATTTATCCTTCATTCCATCATTACCCCCTATCACCTGTAACCTCTCAACTATTTCAAAACCAATGGCGGATATTTTTCTGTTTCACCCATGAGGTATTTCGCTAATAGCCGCGCTTGTAGTTCAAAAGCTTCTTGATAAGTGCATTTGCGCCCCATGACTGGATGTTTAAATTCGGATTGTTTTTTCTGTGCGTATAAGCGCAAGAATGTTTTTCGTCCTTCTGGTGTGAGGGAAACTGCACCGCTTAAGGGTTCGGTTACAAAATCTGCGGGTGTTAGCAGTTGCTTGTTTAAGGTAGATAACACTACTGCATCTACTATTAGAGGGCGAAATTCTTCCATTAAGTCTAGTGCTAGAGAGGGTCTACCATAGCGATCGCAATGCAGATATCCTAAATATGGATCAAACCCAACTATATTAATCGCCCCTTGCACGTCATGGCGCAATAAGGAGTAACCAAAACTGAGTAAGGAATTCACCGGATCTGTTGGCGGACGGCGCAGGCGGTGAGAAAATTGAAATTCTACGTTGCGAATTAGTTGATCAAAACAACCAAAATAAGCTGCACTCCCCGCACCTTCTAAACCTCGCAGTGAGTTGATGTTGTGAGTTGTGTCAATCGGTGCGATCGCTTGTTCCAATTGGGTTATCTTTTTAGATAAATCTATATCTGAAGATTCACGCTGACGACGGGTAAGAATTTGGCGATAATTTTTCAATTTACCACGGACAAATCCTTGCACAACATGAATTGCTTGGGGTGATTCTCCAGCAGCTAGCCATTGAGCTTTGCGAACAAATATATTTTTAGTTACTTCTGGTTCTATGCGTCCTAAATAACGCCCATTTTCTGTGAGGAATGTGAGAGGAATACTACGTTCTAAAAGTTCGGAAATGACGGCGGGGGAAACTGTGGCGCGTCCTAAAACTACTACACCATCTATTTTGATGAGTGGGACATCTAAAATTATCTTTTTATCGAATTTGACGCTGAGACGTTCGTCAATTTTCCCAATGAAAGCATCTTCCTGGGCGATGTAAACTGTACCCATGATTGTTTGTTTCCTTATTAGAAGTGAAAGAGAGTTTTTTAACGCAGAGTGGCGCGGAGTTCTCGCAGAGTTTCGCGGAGTATGAGAAAGAGTTATGTGCAGCGTTCTTCTTTGCGCCTTGGCGTGAGCTTTTCAAAAATATTCTCAGCAACACCAAATTATTTATGCTGCTTCTTGATATCGTTTTACTTTATCGGCAGTTTGAGGCAAACATTGAGGAGATAAACTGCATCCATCACAGCGTTTTGTTTTGATAGCTTTGGGCATTGCGCCTGTAAACAATAGCATTTGCACGGCTTCAATTGTGGCGATCGCACTTTGGCGTAATTCGTCGTTAATTTCTACTAATTGACGTTGGTGGGAATGGACGTAATAAATATAGCCAGTGTTGATAGTTTTGCCTGTCATTTCTTCTAAACACAAGGCTTGAGCGCAGACTTGTAATTCATCATTATCCCATTCACCTTTGCGTCCGCGTTTGTATTCGATGGGGTAGCATTCACCGTTTTCTAATTCAATTAAGTCTGCTTTACCAATCAGTTTGTACTTGTCTGACTTCAACCAAATGGCTCGGATTTGCTCAGTTTCTTCTCGCTGTCCTTCGCCTACAGTATGGACGCGATCGTGTAATGTTGTGCCTTCAATTGTGTATTGATTATCAACAAATTCGCCTGCACAAAACATCCGCCAGCAGCGATGCGAACAGTAGGCATATTGGTTTAATGCTGCGATCGGAACGTATTCATCAGGTGACAGGTTATGGGTTACAGGTGACAGATTAGATGTTTCCGACAAAAGAATATTAGTTTGATTTTGATTATTCATTAGCTACTTTAATATCCGATAGCGAAGAGTCGTAAGCATTTTGCTGATTTCTGTAATCAGAGATAACGTTGGATCAGCTTGTTTAGCAGTGAGATAATTGAGCCTTGTTGATAACATTAATAAAGTTTCTGTTTCCATTAATGAGCCTTTAGATATTGCCAGAAAATGAGCATAATCGTTTTTGCTACTACTGCGTCCGTGACCCTCAGCAATATTGGTAGGCACAGATACTGCTGCACGAGTAATTTGTGATGTAATTCGATATGTTTCTGTAGCCGGGAAATTGGTAGTGAATTCATATATCTGAACTGCCATATCCATTGACTTTTGCCAGACAATTAAATCTCTATATGATTCTATTTTCATAGGTGACAGGTGAAAGGTTACAGCAAGTTAGTTTATATAAAACTTTGAGATAAACTTAGTATGCCCATTTACCTATCATCACTAACCATAAATTATCTCTTCTTCCCTTCTTATATCTCCTATCCCCTGTAACCCATAACCTGTAACCTATAACCTTCTTCCCATCCCCATACCCATTGTTGTTTTTCGTCCAACACCTGCATATAATGCAAAGTTAGCTAAGGTGTTAATTTGCTTAATTTGTAGTGGGTCAATTTCACTTAAAATTCGATAGTTAACTTCGCCAATAATGCCAATAAATTTGCTGCGGGAGTCGGCTAATATTTCTGTGTGAATGTTAACAAATGAAGGAAATATTGACTCAAGAGTAATTTGAGAAAATTCTATGCCACTATATTTATTCCACCGCGAAAGTAGGGAATTAAAAACACATTCTCTTGTTGGGAGGGTGGTATCAAAATGTCCTTGACGGAAGGCGGTGGGTGTGGCGAAGCTCAAGTTAAGAGAGCGTTCAGTTTCACTGGCTTCTTCGTATAATTGGGTATAGGTGCAAGCATTTGCCCAAGGTTGCGTTGATTGGGGTGTGCCTTGAATGCTGGTAATATACAGGTCAGCCGGGCCAAGATGCCAAGGGTGACTAGGATTAAGATTTAGCCATAGTTGCGTTAGTTTGCTAAATAGGGTGTCATCTAACAAGGAAATTCGCCACCAACAATGCGTTCCGGCAGGAATGGGTTGTTGATGTTCCCAGCGAAGTTTAGATCCCCCCTTACCACCCTTCAAAAGGGGGGAATTAACTTGTAAGGGAGAGAGGGTGAAAGCTTTATCTGCGGTGGAATCGTGCAAGCGATCGCCCAATGTGGTATCTACAGAACTAACGAGGGTTAAAAATAAGGCGTGGAGATGTCTACCTGTAAGATATTGTGGTGGAATGGGCGATTGAGGTAGCAAATTCAACACTAAACTATGAGGCATACTTTCTTTTTTTGGTTGTAGACTGAGTGATTCTTGACTCTACAGTAAACTCAGGGATTTCCTGGAGTTCAGCATCACTCAAACTATACTGTTCACAAACTAAACTCAGACGATTTCCTGGGGTTTTGACGGCGTTAACCGAATGGGTTAAATCACCTTGAAAATAAACTAAAGTATTGAATTGGGGCTTAATTTGCCCAAGTTGACGTTTGTGCGATCGCAATACCAGTTCTCCCCCTTCCATATCCGCAGGTACTCGCACATAGAGAACACTGACAACCGCAGGCGGTTCAATGGTTTTGGAGTAGGAACGTAAGGAGCGATCGATATGCGGATCGACGCGGGAGCCTTCTTTTAGCTGTAAAGGATTGAGGTAAAAAGCATTACAATTGGGCTGGAGAGCCAAATCGAGGTAAGGTTTGAAGTAGGGAAACTGCTGTTCTACCTTTGCTAATCCAGAACGCTGAAATACTACAGAAAATCCTTTAGTGGCGACAAAATCGCGGTTGAGGTTGTTGATAGCAAAGTAAGGACAAGCTTGGATTTCTCCCCACAAGTTGTTTAGGTAATCGCTGGGGAAGGCGTTGGATTGTTGTTGATAGTGTTTCACGGGGGATAGAGGAGCGATCGCTGAATGTGGTATCTAAAATTTTAAAGACTGTCGAGT
This sequence comes from Nostoc sp. LEGE 06077, assembly GCF_015207705.1. GTDB lineage: Bacteria > Cyanobacteriota > Cyanobacteriia > Cyanobacteriales > Nostocaceae > Nostoc_B. The sequence goes on along the minus strand of NZ_JADEWI010000029.1, from coordinate 12,485 downwards.
GATGATAGTAGTATTCTTTTAAGTGAAAAAAACTACATAGGGAGAAAGACCAATGAGAATTGATGATTACAATGCAGCAAAGGCACTAACTGAAAAACTTAAAGAGAACTTACCCATTAAAGCACGAGCAGGCAAGGAGTTTTTGAAGACATTAAAGCAAAAAGGAGTAAACGCCGATCCAGACAGAGAATTTGAAATTGATTTCGTTGGCTATTCAGGAGATGAAGGTGGGATTATGTGCGGACTAAAAGAACCAAATAATCCCGAAAGTGAAGAAAAATATGTTTCTTCTATTACTCATCTAAAGATTGATCCTAACCATCCTTTAGCTGCTGAAGTGCAGACTTACCAACGTCAGCGAATACGTAAATTAATGTTGCAAGATTCTAGAGGTTTTAAAGCCGAGTTAATGACGATAGAGCCTCGAAAAAATAAAACCCGTAGTAAAGGTTTTGGGAAGTGATTAACTCCGAAAACGATATTCTATCCGAACTGGAATTTTTAAGTTTTGAATGCCATCAAATTGATAGTATTGACCTCGCATTTGGACATTCTGAATTAAGCTAACTGGAGGCATATTCACAACATCATAGCTAATCACTTGATTGGTGAACATGACATCTAAAGGATTTAATGGATGGGTACAAGTGAATATACCTTCAGAGATTTTAGGTTTCGGTAATTGTTCAACCGTTACTTCAGCTTTGCTCATCCATTTACCCAAGCGAATCCACTTTGGTAGTTTGAGTTCTTTTTGAGATATGACAAAAAACTCAAATCTACTTTCTGCTGCTATTTCCTTCGCTCTCCCAAAACTAGGAATATTTTTCTGTGTTTTTTCCATTTCAACGTGGTAGTTGTTGTTAGCATACTTCCAGGTATTGAGTATAGAAGAATGATTGAGCGATCGCGCCGGAGTTACGTAAATTTCCTGTTGATTGAGTGGCGTTAAATGCTCCTCATATTTTGGCACTTGTTCGGGGCAAAAATAACGGTATGAATGCTCTTCAGCAACGGTAGTAGAGTAGATTTGGCTATCAACTAAACCCAGTGCATAACAGAGAGCGTAATTGTGAATTATTGGCTCTGTTTCATACAATCGCCCGATTTCACGAGTTGCGTAATAGAGGCTGTCATGAAGTTCTATTTGACAGCGATAAATTGAAACCATCTTGCTTACTCCGTGACAGCAGCAGCTTTCTTATTAACCTTGGTATCTTTCTTAGGATCTTTCTTACCTGATTTAAGAACCCATGTTTGAGCATAAATAGATGATTCAGCATTTGCTTGACTCAACATTTCTTGCAATCGAGTTTCATTACTGGTAATAGACTTCACTTCACTCAAAAGTTGTGTGAAGGATGCACCAATAAAATCAGTATGAGAAATGCACTCTTGAGACATTAGAGCAGTAATTGCTTGTGTAGCCGCTTCTAAAACCTCGTCTTCATTGAGCGGATCGGGAGGATTAATTTGCTTTGGAGTTGCATTACTCATTACGTCATATATCTTTTGAGTCCAGAGAAGATTACTAACAATCTCACCATCAGCAAAAATGACTCCAACTAACTCATTACGCACTCTACCAGTGCGGGTAGTCTGCGCTCCATAATGGCGTGTCCTGAGAATATTATTGAAAACGTAGAGAAATCCAGCTTCAGTAGGATCTTTCAGGGTGACAATACTAGGAAAAAAGACTTGAGGTAAGATATGGTCTTGACTATTGATCCGGCTGGTTACTTCTCCTTGACGGCTCATCGTCCCATTTTCAAAAGGCGCATTGAGGGTAAAGTTAAGGTGAGAATCATCAAAAGGTGTAATAGAGTACGCTGTGTCTACAACTACTTTAGATTTCTCAGAACCGGAATCACCAATAGCAAAACCGTAGAGAATACAATCAGGAGTAGTTTTGCTGAAATCTACGTTGTAGTCGCATTTTTCCGAGTCACCAATTTTGTAGTTACGTAATAATTCTCTACCTGTTAAACGTTCTGGTGTAGACTGTTTACGCTTAAACATTGCCAAGCGACTAATAGGTTCTTTGTTTTCAATTCCAGCACGTACTCTAGCTTTATTCAGTTCACCATCTGTCTGGAATAAAGGATAAGATTCTGTAACGCGAATAGTAATGAAATGAACATATTTCCCCATTGGTTTAGCAGGAATTACATCGTGGAAAAATTTAGAATCGAGTGTTTTCAAGAATTTCATGATTTGATTGCTCCGATTTAGTTAGTTGGAATAAAAGAATAAATTAAACTGATGCTTCAAGTTCTAATTCAGGAATATCATCAGGTTCATCTTGTGGACGTGCTTTACGTTCTTCATCATCTGCTAGGCGATAAAGGTATTCACAAGTATCTCTAATTAAATTGAGTTGAGTACCTGCTAAACGTGCGCGATCGCTTTTAAAGCTTTCCTCAAATATTTTTTTTACAAAATACTTAGAGAACTCATAAACTGCTTGACGTTCTTCTTCGGAAGTTAAGGCAGGCTTCCACTTACCATCAATTAAAATTAATGTTGGTTTTCCTTCTGCTTCTTTTCGTCTAACTTTTTTCATAAGACTTGCTATTTTAGCTGCTACGAGTTGTGTTAAAGATTCACTATCATCTGCCAAATCTTTATTAAATTTCAAGATAACATCAGCAGCTTCATCAATTGGCTTGAGAATTGCATTAGCTTTTGGTGGTTTTCCCTTACTTTTAGCTCTATAAAAACTGCGGTATAGCTTGGTTAGTTCGTCAAGTTTAGTCATTTTATCTCCTTTAGGATCAAAGCAGTAGTAAAGGTATCGATACAGACGAATTCTAGCAATAGATACAGAATCAATTTTGTCTTGCTTCCGCAACCATTTATTAAGGTAATGGAAGACATAGAGAGGACTGGTTTCTAAATCCCGTGCCAAATCTGCTAATTTTCCCCAATCTGGATCGCCATCCTTTTTACGGTTAACTTCCAAGTGAATAGAGTAAGCAGTAGTAAGAACATTGAGGGGAGAAAATTCACGCTTTTCTGAACTACGAGGTAAAATGCTATCTAAACGATAGTTATCTTTTTGAATCAAAGAACGAATCGCTTGATGTTCTCCATCAATTAAAACTGTTTCTTCAAAGTCAGCGCCACTAATAAAAGGTGGTACAGGTGATTCTGATGCTACGACTTTCACATCGAGAATAAGCGGTAACGCTAATGCTAACCAAGCTGGTGTTACCCAAGATTCTGTATCTGTAGCGTCTCTTCCAGGCGGTAAGCCTAAAAAGAAAAATGTTAGAGTTTCATGTTCTGGAAAGCTAATTTTGAAAGTGCGATCATCTTCTGGCTTTAGGTTTTCTTTAATCAAGAGAGAATCAACTTTTTGATAATCATCAATTTGAAACTTTGCAACTTGATTTTCTGAGATAAAATGCTTACGCATTTCGGCATCAAACCGAGTTCGAGAAAATTGCTCATAAGCTTTTTGCAAAAATTTATTGGTTTCTGGGGTAAAAAAGTAAGTTGGGTAAAGGTAGAGATAGCGATATTTGCGTCCTTCAAAATCTGCTCCTACGGCATTTGTTTGGTTCATCAAAATTTGCCTCAACATAATCTCAATTGACCAAATTGAGCAAATTTGCCGTTTAGCAGCTTGAGCATTAAATAAAATCTGACGGTTACTGTAGACTTGAGGAGCAAATAAAGTAGCTGATTCCATCTGTTCAGTTACAGTATATGAAGAACTAGAAATTGCACAAACATTTTCTCGTCCTCTACCTGTAATTTTGGCGGCATTATAGCGTTTAAGTTCAACTAAAAATGAGTCTGGTTTTGGTTCTATAACTGCGCCTGTTGGTAAAGAAATAACTTGGTTGACATAAGTTTTTAAGTCATCCCAGCCATCGGGCATATCCTGAAACTCTGCTAAAATTGGTCTAATAAAAGTAGCAACGTGATTCACCATCCTTTTCATAATTTTCAGAATTTGAGCAAAGTCTAAACCTGAATGATTACGAAAGTATTGCGCTGCTAGGTAATACCAATCAAGAGGTACACCACCTGTTTTTTTCAAAGATTGAATTTCTCTGATGGCTGGAATTTCTGCTGATAATTCCAAATATTCAGCTAACTTTTGTGTCAAATCTAAATCAGGAATACTTTTTCTCTGATTTTTTGGCAGTTGTTTTTGCGAATCATTAACTTTTTCGCACCAACTACCCCAAATCCCTCGACACAAAACATCACCGAATTCTGCCAAGCGATCAATGCGAATTTCATTAGCAATTTGTAAATTTAAGTGTGATGATAGTTCGCCTTGTGCTTGATAATTTAGCAAGCTTTCGCCTCGCTTACCAGCAGAAGCAGGTTTTGTGTCTGGAAGTAGCCGAGAAGCAGCATTAATGCTAACTTCCATTAATTCAACTACATCAAAAAATAACCAGTAATAATCTGCAAATTTAAAACCCTTGCCATCACGATTAAAACCTGTCTGTCTTTCCTTCAGTTTCTCTGCACACAGGTGCTTTATTTTGGTAATAACTTGTTCAGGAATTCCATCAGTTTTAATCGGAGGAGCATCAACGGTAGCTAAATAAACAACACCATCAGGTAGATAGAGTAAGGGTGTATAAAAATCTTCAGGATGTGCTGTAATTAAAGCGTTATTGAAAATATTAGTGAGAATTCCACGATTTTCTGAAAGCGAATGATAGGTAAGCTTTAATTGATGATTGCTTAATCTTGCAAGCAATGTAGGTAAACGACCATTTTCTACATCTCTCGGATGTTTAATGACTGAAGCAAATAAATCAGATAGTGAAACTAAGTCAATTAGAACCTGTCTAATTCTGCTATCTAGTCTTTCATCATCTAAAGGTTTTAAGCCACGAGTACTTAAACCTAAATCCGAATCATTTTTAACTCCTGCATTGCTGCTAATCTCAATGATGTCATCAATAAGTTCTTCCCATTGTTCGCCTAGTAAGTGGTATAAGCCAAAATCTAAAATCTTTTTGGTAATATATTCACGTCCCAAATTCGGAGCATCTTCTTTTTTTGGTGGTTCTTCTTCCCAATTGCGAATTATAAAATTTTGTTCTAACCAATCTCGATAGTCAGGGAATTTTTCATAGTCATGCAACAAGTAGGAAACAATAAATACAGAAGATTGCAAATCTTCACAATTACGCTTAACTGGATTTGTGTTTATTTCTTCTGCTTGTAATTTCCTCAAAATTCGATAGCTGGGAAATAGACCATTAAGTAAGTGAGCAAGTATAGATTGGTCGCCAGCATTGTCTCTACGAACAGGATTTTTACCTGCGGCTGCGCGTTTAGCATTTATAATTTCTATCGTGACTTCAAAGAATTTACCGCCTTTAGCGGTTGCGCCTGCTAACTGCCGAATTAAATTAGGTAAAACATAATCTGCAAATTTTTCTAGGATGCGATCGCCTTCATTTCCTTTTGCCTTTTTTACAGCTTCTTTAAATAACCGAATAGTGAGAAGTTCGCGTTTGACAGGCGATTCATCATCTTCATCTTTTGCTGAATCAAAATCTGGTACTTCTTCCGGTAAATCATCATCAAATTCGTTCATTAATTTGCTTCCTCGCTTTCAATAGCTTGATATTCGAGTATTTTTGCTTGTTGAATAATCCATAATTTACCTATCACATCGGCGGATTCTAGCCCAGTGATTAATATTTCAATAGCTTCACGCCAATCAGCAAATGTGTAGCGAGATGGTAGACGAATAATTACAATTCCTGAATAGGTAGAGGGATTATATTTCAGACGATTTCCAAAACCGCGATCGCAAGTGACTAAACATCTACCCTCACGACGACAAACATCAATAACTTCTGGATCGGGTGCAGAACTTAAGCCTTGTCCTGGTACTGTTGCAACATCGTGTCCTGCTAATTGCAATAAAGTTACAAAGCGCAAATCGATATTTTCATCTAGCTTTAATTTCACGCACTTGCTTCCTTTTTTTTTGTCAAAGGAAGTTCCACAAAAACATCCCGCGCCATCTCTGCACCGTAGGCGATGCAAGCCAGTATATCTTCTCTTTCTATACTTGGATAAGCTTCAAGAACTTCTTCAATTGTTGTACCACCAGCTAAATAATCCAAAATTAGAGAAACCCAAATCCGGTGTCCGCGAATGCACGGTTTACCAAAACAAATATTTGGATCGATGGAAATGCGGGAAAGCAGATTATCTTTAGTCATTAGTTTTTCTCCAGATTTTGCGTAACACATCTAAACAAACTTATTGATCATTTACCTAAGTCGTGTAACACTCCATCCGCTTAAGTTCCATCGTTCACACTTCCAAGCATTTGCAGAGACTTTATGACTATTGATATAGTAACGACCTCTTTTCTTGACCTCTTTGCGCTTCGGTTTGACTCTAACAGCCATTCCTCCCTTGGTTATACCAACATCAAACCGCGAATTTTTAGTCTTGATCCAGTCTAAAACTGAGCTACGTAAGCTTTCTGGCATCTTAGAGATATCGTCGTCGTTGAGATGAATGTCCATAAAAATACCTAATGAGAGGCGTATTCTCATCATCTTGGCATCTTCTTCTCGAAAGATCAACTAGTTACTGTAGCTTTATGATTAATATGTCACTGTAGCTCTGTGAATAGCCTCGGCGGAAACAACATCGTGTAATCTATATATAAGGAGAAAGAAACGCAGTGCAGTACTGCATAGGTATAAATGCCTAAAATAATACCTCTTAGGGATTGAAACACTGTTGCTTTCTGATTTCGAGCAAAATTCTTTCTCCTCAAGCTTTTAAGCCAATTCATCGTTCATCCTCCTTTAGCTTAATCTTGGTAACTGTAAACGTTCATAGCAACTTCAACATATCCATCCTTCATCGTCTTTTGGCTTCCAATGCCAAGTTAAGGTTTCCAATAACAGCGCGTCTTGTCCAAAAGTAATGGTGTAGCGAGGACTTTTATCCTCTGGCTCATTAGTGAGGGGGTAAGCTTGAAAGTGCATAGGTAATCCGAGAGTGGCGCGTAAAAAGTTGCGATCGCGGTCTGAAATGAAGCACACTAGTTTACGTCTACTCACAGCATCACTAATTTGGTTGATACCGTAACCGTGTCGTTGGGAAATCTCTAAACCCTGTAGTTCGTGTTGTTTATCTGGTAGAACTTGCACCTTACCAGATTTAGCTAATTCTCTCAGATTACCTGGATAATAGAAGTGCCAATCTTCCCGCACATCCCGATAGCCTTTGAACTTTAAATAACACAAAGCTTTATCAAAGCGAGTAGTAATTACTCCAGCTTTCTCGGCTTTCTCCATAAAGCTATTTTTATCCCATAACTCGAAAATAAAGTTATTGAGAATGCCAGGAAGATTATACATTTTAAATCTTTCTGCTTCTGGCTCATCTGGATTAGTTAAGTCATAAATTGCACAATCTAACTGGCTACTTCCCCGAAAACTCCTAGCCTCATCAATAATTTTTGTTTTTCCTTCACTCTGACAGCGATAAAACTGTGCATTCATCTGTTTAATGCTAATTCCCAAAGCATTTTGAACACTAGTACCAAATTTCTTAGCTACCTCTGGATATTTCTCTTTGATATGATAGTTTCCTTGCAGCTTTGAATAGATATAAGCTGACTGTATACCACCCCATCGCTGAGGATATCGCTCAAACTGATTTTTAAATGTCCAAAATTCATTAATGGCATTGTTAAAATTAACGCGATCGTAAGTTTCACCATCTTGTAAAGGATGAGATTTATCTGTAAATAGCCTTGCAATAAGAAAGTTAGGTATTAAAGCGTAAGCTTGATAAGTTTCAAAACCTTTATGTCTGCCAAGCCTACCAAATCGTTGAATAAAGTTCCCCGCATCAGCAGCTTCAAAAACTAAGAAATTAATCCGAAAGTCTACGCCAACATCAATTGTAGACGTACCCAAAAGTAAATCTGCTTCGGCAACTGATTGAGACTTTTCTGTTTCTCCAGTTAAGCCAGTATTTTCTCTAACCTTCCATCGCGGTTCAAAAATAGGTTTTAACTTATCTATTAGCTTTTTAACTGCGGCGATGGAATTTAAAATAATTGCACCTTTGCTGTTAGGATAGTCTTGAAAAAACTTTAAAATCACCGTTTCAGCATTTTCTTCTATCCATTTATAGCTAGAACTAAGATTAGGCTCTATTCCTTGAGCAAAGCATAAGTTAATAGGTTGACTAATCTGCCGCCACCCATCATTTGAATCATCTGATGAAAATTTGTAAGCTCCAACAGCATCTGGAGCAATTTCTTTATATCTAAGTTGAGCCTTTTCTAGAAAAGTCTTTAACAATTCGTTAGGTGTAGCAGAAAGAAATAGAAATTTTTTATTATTATCGCCAGTGTGTTTAATTAAAAGTATTGTATTGATAACACTAGCTATTTGCGGTGATGAAAAAATATGAAATTCATCATAGATAAACAATTTATAATTTTCATCTATACGTCTGAATAACCTGTCAGGATTATCTATCTTTCCTCTCAAGTAGTAAAAATTATGGATGTAATGGAAAATATCAGGGTTCGTCAGTAGAATTTCATAGTTAGTAGAAAAATCTTCTATGCCATCTCGTTTGGAAGACAGCTTACCAGTAGCTATATATTTTTCCAAAATAGCCGCATTTAAACGATTAATTTGAGGTTCGTACTTGGGTTTAAATTTATCTTTGTATCCTTGAACCTGTTTTTCTTGATCTCGTGCGAGTTCATTTGTCGGATACATTGCTAAAGTGTACGTGCGATTTGTCATTGCTGATAAATAAGCAGCCAAGCTTTTACCATCGCCTGTCATTGCTTTATTGAAGACAACATCAATATTTGGATCTTGTAATGCTTGATAGGTTTCTGCTTGATGCCAAGAAAGCGACCAATCTTTAGGTAATTTCACCCCGTCAGGTGTGCTAACGGTTTGAGAATAGACAGGTTTGAGATTTATGCTGTAATTTTCGGACATATCCTTGAAAATCCCCTGTAAATGCTTAGTTTATCTAAACTGCTATGTTGAAAGAATGACAAACTTATGAATTCAAGCAATTTCTGCCACCAATGGTGGCAGGTTTTATATATGTGCTAATAAATACCACCCACAAATTTCTGCAACCAATGGTTGCAGTTTTTTAAATGGGTATAAAACATCTCCAGGCTATTTCTCGCACCAATGGTGCGAGTTTTTCAATTTACTTAAAAACTGTCCGTAACTCGTTGTTATTCCTTATAATGCCATGCAAAATAGAAGTTGCCAAGATATATCCGTATAAAAGTGTCCGTATAAAATATGAGTCGAAAAGGTCAATCTATTACACTGTCGATATCAGAACATGATAAAGCCGAGCTAGAAGCGATCGCCTTAGAATTCGGTATGATGTGGGGAGAGGAACCTAACATCTCTAAGTTAATTAAAGCGATCGCTCAACGTAAGTTACTCATCGGTAACAATAACGATTGGAAAGAACCACGCATCAGAGCATTACATAGATGTATCAATGCGTTGACAGATATCGGGCAAATTGAACAAGCCCAAATCATTGCAAACTTACTTCTCGAACGCAGCGAACTATCATTACCGTTGCGAGGCGAAATCGAACGTTTCCTAGAGAATTTGCCCCCACCTTGGCGCTTAGAAATAGACCGTTATATCTTGCGCGAACAGCCTTTTCAGCTTTCCTATCAAGATGCAGCAGAGCGTGTGTTTAATTTTACCGTTAGCTATGCCAAAGTTACACCCCACGAAAAGCGGCAATATCTTGATTGCTGGTGCGAAGAGACAGAAGGAAACTTTGATGTACCAGAACTGGTTCACAATTGGAGTTTACGATTAGACAGAATTACTGAAGCTGCTGTCATGCCAATTTCTGGTGAGTGGCGTACTAATTTGGCTGAGATAGAAGTGGAAATGCATCTATTTGCTGGCTTGGCTTTTGCCTATCAAGCTAAACCAGAAGACGAAATTAGTGAATGGCTACAAGATAAAGCGCGAGTCAGGCGAGTTGTCAGGCGAGTTTCTAGTACATTTTGGTTTAGCCGCGAAGTCATGCAGTATGCGCCAGATTGTGTAGTGATTTTACCGGAGAATGTGCGATCGCTCATCAAAGAAAAACTCAAAACCCTCTGCCAGCATTATGATTTAGACGTTAATTCCTGAGATAGACTTACCAAGGTAAACGCCCGGAATAATTATTTCCCCGGCGTTCACGTTCTATCTCCAAACGCTGTTTGAGCATTTTGTAGACTTCTCGTGCAAGAGTATCCAAGTTTTCCAATTCGTCTTCTGAAGCAGCATCACGATTCACAGATGAATCATGATAATTCTCCTCAATGGAATCGCTTGAAGTTGAATTTTCAAAGCGTGCTTGGATAACTTGCCTATAAATTTCAGGTTTGATAAAATCAGCTTTTTTTGGAGTTTGAACATATTTTAAAGATTTTAATTTATTGTCCCATTTTTTCTTATCTCTAAGCGGTTGTACAACCGTCGTTTGGCTAACATCATCAGCTTTACTTTCACCAAACAATTCAGAAATATTCAACCATGAATCTGGTAGATCTTGTGCTGGTACTTTTTGGATGCGGTGAGCGGGAGCATAAGAAATAGGAACAGGATGAGGTACATCCAGGGAGTCTATTTGATCTGCAAATTTAGGTGATATAAAGTTCGATGAGTCAGAAAGAGGGTAAAAAATAGAAATATTTTTTAATGCTTTAGGTAATTGGGGAATTTCTTCTTTATTTTGAGAATTTTGCTCTATATATTTATTTGATACGCCATCAGTTTTTGTACTATTACTATTTCCTTTTACCTGAATAACTTTTGAGTCTACATCATCATTTGATGTGTTGTTTTCTCCTAGTTGAGATGTCGTTGATAGACTCTCTATTTTTGGATTTGCAATAGAATCATTGCTGTCTCGTTTTGCTTGAACAACTGTTGAATCTACATGAGTATTTGATGTGGCTGGTTGATGAGAAACAGAATCACTGGTTTGGAGCTTTGCTTGAATTAATGTTGAATCTACACCAGTAGTTGATATGGCGTTTTCTCCTGGTTGAGATGTCGTTGATAGACTCTCTAGTTTTGGATTTGCAATAGAATCATTGCTGTCTTGTTTTGTTTGGATAACTTTTGATTCTGTAACAGTAGATGCTATGGCTGGTTGATGAGAAATAGAATCACTAGTTTGGAGTTTTGTTTGAATTACTGTTGAATCTAAATTAGTATTTAATGTGGTATTTTCTGATGATGATGTCGTTGATAGACTCTCTATTCTTGGATTTGCAATAAAATCATTGCTGTCTTGTTTTGTTTGGATAACTTTTGATTCTACATGAGTATTTGGTGTGGCGTTTTCTGCTGGTGGTGATGTCGTTGATAGACTCTCTATTTTTGGATTTGCAGTAAAATCCTTGCTATCTTGTTGTGCTTGAATAACTGTTGATTCTACACCAGCATTTGATGTGGCGTTTTCTCCTGGTTGAGATGTCGTTGATAGACTCTCTATTTTTGGATTTGCAGTAAAATCCTTGCTATCTTGTTGTGCTTGAATAACTGTTGATTCTACATCAGCATTTGATGTGGCGTTTTCTCTTGGTTGAGATGTCGTTGATAGACTCTCTATTTTTGGATTTGCAATAGAATCATTGCTGTCTTGTTTTGTTTGGATAACTTTTGATTCTACACCAGCATTTGATGTGGCGTTTTCTCCTGGTTGAGATGTCGTTGATAGACTCTCTATTTTTGGATTTGCAGTAAAATCCTTGCTATCTTGTTGTGCTTGAATAACTGTTGATTCTACATCAGCATTTGATGTGGCGTTTTCTCTTGGTTGAGATGTCGTTGATAGACTCTCTATTTTTGGATTTGCAATAGAATCATTGCTGTCTTGTTTTGTTTGGATAACTTTTGATTCTGTAACAGTAGATGCTATGGCTGGTTGATGAGAAATAGAATCACTAGTTTGGAGTTTTGTTTGAATAACTTTTGAATCTAAATTAGTATTTGATGTGTCGTTTTTTCCTGGTGATGTTGTTGATAGACTCTCTATTTTTGGATTTGCAATAGAATCATTGCTGTCTCGTTTTGTTTGGATAACTGTTGAATCTACATCAGCATTTGATGTGGCGTTTTCTGCTGGTGATGTCGTTGATAGACTCTCTACTTTTGGATTTGCAATAGAATCATTGCTGTCTTGTTTTGTTTGGATAACTTTTGATTCTGTAACAGTAGATGCTATGGCTGGTTGATGAGAAATAGAATCACTAGTTTGGATTTTTGTTTGGATAACTGTTGAATCTACATCAGAATTTGATGTGGCGTTTTCTGCTGGTGATGTTGTTGATAGACTCTCTATTTTTGGATTTGCAATAGAATCATTGCTATCTTGTTTTGTTTGAATAACTTTTGATTCTGTAACAGTAGATGCTATGGCTGGTTGATGAGAAATAGAATCACTAGTTTGGA
>NZ_JADEWI010000028.1 GCF_015207705.1 Nostoc sp. LEGE 06077 | reverse complement strand
CCTCCCCTTGCCAAGGGGAGGGTGCGCGACAGCGCGGGTGGGGTGTATTTCATCTGCCTGAGAATTGCTATATTTATTCTTACTAATTCTTAAATTATTATATAATTTAAGACTAAATTAATTAAGGCGTTTTTTATAAACATGATAAGATAGCTATTTAATCTAGATTAGATTGTTTAATTAAAATTTCGCTGTAATATGTTTTCTGAAAAAAATTTAAAAATAACCAAATATCTATCTGTTTTTCTCAAAAATATTGAGGATATTAATATCCAAAAAGGACTTGATGATTTGCAGATTTATAGTTTTCAAGGTATCCGCCACATTTCAGAGGAAGTGTTTGCCAATCATCAATACTTATCAACTTTTATCAAAAATGTTCAGGATTATATTGAATCAACCAGTTTAATTGAAGAAGACTCAGAAATTGCCTGCGATTTTTTTAGTACCTTTTTGTACAATATATTTCTAAGTCGAAACCCAGAGAATCAATTTGTTATTCAGTCTCGTTCTAAGACAACTATTAAGGAAAAAATATCCGTTTTTTTTTACTCACAAGAATTTTTAGAAAAAACAGCAAAATCCTTAAAATTTGAATCCAAACACCAAAATTATAATAAGGACAATATATTGATAATAGGTAATTGCCAAGCAGAAGAATTATTCAAAATTCTAAGTGTCTTTCAGGCTAAGTTTAATTTTTTTGTTTTATCTGTACTACAGGAATTAAGTCAATCATTTACAGATGATTTTTTAGTAGAAAGTCTGGCTCAAAGATATAAATTTATCCTTACTCAAGAACTTTTTGATGAAAAACAATTTGGCAAGCTAATAACAGCTAATCTTTGTAGACTAGTCCCAGAAAAAGTTATCATTTTGCCCAATATTTCTTTTCGAGGCCTTCATCCTGATTTAGTTTATTTCAAAAATTATTCATCGCCCTTTATGGATTATCACTCAATGATTGCTCTCAAGCTCCATTACAATAAAATAACGACAGAATATAATCATCATCTATGCAAAAATATTAAGATGTGTATTAGTTCACTAAAAAAGGATAAAATATTCATGAGTTCTTTTTTAGAGTTAATGAATAGAGACAAGAGATGGAATGTCAAAATATTTGATTTTATTAGCAATAATTTAATTTTTTTACCGCTATTGTTGAGTATTAATCATCCTACAACGCTATTAATAACTGAAGTTTCTAGACGAATCTTCAATTATTTAGAACTAAGTGATAATAACTATTCTTTACCTAGTTCAGAATTTATTCTCACTGATTGGATGAATGGGCCTATTTGGCCTATCTACAATGAAATATATCGATATTTTGGCTTACAATATAGCACTCCCAAAATTTTTCAGTTTAAAGGTTTATATAAATATGGTTTAACTATTGAAGAATTCATTAATCTCAGTATGGATAAATATAACGAAATTAAAGATGAAGAATTTATTGCTGTATACAATGAACTAGGAATTGCTGAAAATTTTTATTAGGGTTAATGCGATCGCTTTTATTTTTCAGTCATATTTGATTTGGAGAAAAAAACTCAGCACACCTCGGTTACTTCTTTTATTGTTCCCTGTTACCTACCTACACAATTAATTTCAATAATCAATTCGGATTCCTATATATTTAATTGTTTGCTAATTCTGATAACTTTTGAAGTACAGCTTGGGCATGACCTTTAGCTTTTACATTGGGCCAAGCGTAAGCAATAATTTTATCTGGTGAAATCAGAAAAGTTGACCGAACGATTCCCATATATTCTTTGCCCATAAACTTTTTTAATCGCCAAGCACCATAGGAATCTGCTAGTTGATGTTCTGGGTCACTCAACAGAGTAATTGATAAGTTATGTTTGGTAATAAACTTACAATGAGACTTACCAGAATCGGTACTTACACCTAAAATCTTGGCTCCTAATTGGCTAAATTCAGAATTTAGTGCGGTGAAATCTTGAGCTTCTGTGGTGCAGCCAGGGGTGTCATCTTTGGGATAGAAATAAAGGACAATCCATTGGCCACTAAAATCATCGAGGCTAAGTAAATTGTCATTTTGGTCAGGTGTGGAAAAAGTAGGTGCAGGCTGTCCAACTTGGGGGATATTGCTCATGAGGTACTTATAAAAATAGCGATCGCCTCAAAATTTTACCGGAAGAGACGAATTTTCTCTATATACCCACCCTACAGTTATTGAGAATAAGACAAAATATAAGTTCAACAACCCAACTATCAGAATCACTATTCAATGCTACGTGAATTTACTAGCCGCGATGAATTGATAGCTTATCTGCGCGAACAGTTTCCGCAAGCCGCAGAACGTGACGACCACATCAGCAATACTATTGGCGGACGCAAAGCTGCCGAAAAAGCATTACAAAAAATCGACCCAGCTACCTACAGTAAAACCCGGAACTTCTTAACAGGTGCAGTTACACAACTTTCACCTTACATTCGCTATGGAGTTTTGAGCCTAGCAGAAATCCGCAATTATGTACTGGATAATGTAAAACAGCCAGAGGATGCCACTAAACTAATTAACGAATTAGGCTGGCGGGATTATTGGCAGAGATTGTATGCCAAACTAGGTAATGGCATCTGGCAAGACCAAGAAGAATATAAAACTGGTTACACAGCCTCAGAATATGCCCCCGAATTACCCGCAGATATTAACGAAGGTAGCACCCGTAGAGTTTGCGTCGACAGCTTCAGCCAAGAATTGCACGAAACTGGCTACTTACACAACCACAGCCGGATGTGGTTAGCCGCTTACATCGTGCATTGGAGGCGTATCCGTTGGCAAGCTGGCGCTAAGTGGTTTTTAGCACATCTTTTAGATGGTGATCCTGCCAGTAATAATATGTCTTGGCAATGGGTAGCCAGCACTTTTAGCCATAAACCATATTTTTTCAACCGTGAGAATTTAGAACGCTACACTAACAGCATCTATTGCCAAAAATGTCCTCTATATGGACATTGTGACTTTGAAGGTAGTTATGAAGAATTAGAACAACGGTTGTTTCCTCAAGGGGAATTTACCAAAAAACCAAATAGTCAAAGTTGGCAACATGGTAAGAAAGGGAAAAAATGAAATGAATAAACCCATTATTTGGATACACGGCGACTGTCTCAGTCCATCCAACCCGGCATTTCAAGAATATCCCGATGCCCCAGCAATTTGGGTTTGGGATGATGCTTTAATTGCGGAATGGCAACTAAGCCTGAAACGCATCGCCTTTATTTATGAATGCTTGCTAGAGTTACCAGTAGAAATTCGTCGCGGTAATGTTGCCCAAGAAATTTTAACCTTTGCTCAAGAGCATAATGCCAATTTAGTGGTGACAGCCGCAAGCCCCAGCCCCAGATTTGATGATATCTGCGATGAAATAAAACGTTCTTTGAAGTTAGAAATATTAGCAGTCGAACCATTTTTTGAATATGACGGCTATATTGATTTAAAACGCTTTTCCCGCTATTGGAAAGTTGCAGAAAAGTACGTTTTTGAATAAAGTTTGCCACCGCTGGCCTCTAACCTCTAAGGTGATAAGCGCTCAATTTTCCAATTACCATCATCTAACCGAGTATAAAGCAGGCGATCGTGCAATCGGCTAGGACGACCCTGCCAAAACTCAATTTCGGAAGGTATAACTCTTAACCCCCCCCAATGAGGAGGACGGGGAATCTCCTGATTTTCATATTTACTCTGAAACACCTGCATTCTTTGTTCTAAAAGTTCTCGGCTTTCGATAACTTCACTTTGCTGAGACACCCACGCACCAAGGCGACTCTGAGACGGACGACTCTCAAAATACCCATCTGACTCAGTTTCCGAAACCTTTTCTACATGACCACAAATTCGCACTTGGCGTTCTAATTCTGCCCACCAAAACACCAAAGCCGCTTGGGGATTTTCTGCGAGTTCTTGACCTTTTTGACTGTTGTAATTGGTAAAAAAGACAAAGCCTCGTTCATCAAAGTCTTTCAGTAGAACCATTCTCGCCGCAGGTTTAGCATCTGGTGTTGCAGTCGCTAAAGTCATCGCATTGGGTTCGGGTAATTGCGCCGCTAATGCCTGCTCAAACCATTTTTTAAATTGTATAAATGGATTGGGGTCAACTTCAGTTTCAGTTAAGTCTTGTAATGTGTAGTCTTTGCGGAGGTCAGCTATGGTGGTGTTCATCGTCATGTATTTCCTCTATAACAGATACACTTATACAGGGCTTTGTTAAAAATATCTATAAATCATGGCTCGTATCAATGCCAGTTTCCTAAATTTATTCCCTAACTATCTAGATCGTTAAATCCAATGCGCCGTTCAGCCTCTCTACAAACTCTGTTATTTTACGGTTTGAGCGGCCCGATTATCGCTCTCAATGTTGGGCTGCTATCGGTACTTTTTAGTTATTTTAAGCATCCCATAACCATTGTGAGCGTTGCGGCGATTTTAGCTTTTTTACTAAATTACCCAGTGAAGTTTTTTGAGCGCGCTCGCATCACGCGGACACAGGCAGTCATCATAGTGTTGCTGGTGACATTAACTTTGGTGGCGATTTTAGGCGTTACCTTAGTCCCGATCCTCATTGACCAAACAATTCAACTGTTGAATAAAATTCCTGACTGGTTAACTGCTAGTCAATCAAACCTCGAAAAGCTTGAGGAATTTGCCAAACGGCGACATTTACCTTTAGATTTACTTCGTGTACTGAGTAATCAAATTGCTACTAGTATTCAAAGTTTAGTGCAACAGTTGGCTTCTAGTGCGGTGGGTGTTGCCGGAACTTTGGTGTCAGGATTATTAAATCTTGTATTAGTGGTTGTTATGGCATTTTATATGCTGTTGTATGGCGATCGCGTCTGGTATGGTTTGATTAACCTTTTGCCATCTCATATTGGCATACCTCTAACAATATCTTTACAGCTAAATTTTCAAAGATTCTTCTTAAGCCAATTATTACTTGGCTTATTCATGATATTGACTCTCACTCCGATTTTTATTGGTATGAAAGTTCCTTTTGCCCTATTATTTGCCATACTCATCGGCTTATCAGAACTAATTCCCTTTATTGGCGCGACACTTGGCATTAGTTTAGTCACACTTTTAGTCATGCTGCAAAATGGCTGGTTAGCAGTGCAAGTTGCTTTAGTAGCTATTTTTATGCAACAAATAAAAGATAATCTCCTAGCCCCCAAATTACTAGGTGACTTTATTGGCCTCAATCCAATTTGGATTTTTGTCTCTATTTTGATGGGATTTGAAATTGCCGGATTGTTGGGTACACTTGTGGCTGTTCCCATCGCCGGTACTATTAAAGGCACCTTTGATGCCATCAAGAGTAACAAAGGAGGTAATTTTGTATCAACTGTTACTATTCCCCATAACCCACCAAAAGACCAGAGAAATTAGGAAGGAGGGAGTGGGAAGTAGGGGAAGAATGTTTTAGGACTTACGCAGACTCTACGATTTCTTGGCGTTCTCGGCGACTTGGCTGTACCCTGCGGGAAGCCGCTTCGCGTCTACGATAAATTAAGCTTTTTGGGAATTTTTGCGTAAGTCCTGTGTTTACTCAGCACTATTAAGTTATTTTGCTGAAACAGCAGTATAAAAACCTAATGATATATTAGTTTGTCCATAAATAATTAAATTCACTAGACTACTTTGCTGGGATTTGTTTCACCGACCTCAAATGACAACTTCCATAATTCGGAAATCAGAATGGATGCTTCCGAGCTATTAGAGAACATAACACTCCTGATTGACCAAGCTGAACGAGGGGAAATAGACCCTTGGGATGTCAAGGTAATAGAGGTGATTGACCGTTATTTAGAATTTATGGCACCGGAGGCAACAACAAAAGGCTATGAAGCCGATTTATCGCAGTCTGGACAAGCTTTTTTATCTGCATCAATGCTGGTGTTATTCAAAGCAAACACCTTAATGCAGTGGTCAACTGCCGAAGATGTCCAAGAAATTCTGGAAGATGATGGCCTGACTGATATGGAAAACGGCCTCTTACATCAGCGTCGTTTGCCATTAGAGTTGCACCTACGCCGCCGTTCATCGGCAATGCCACCGCCTAAGCGCCGTGTCACCCTGCAAGAATTAATTGAGCAATTGCAGCTGATGGCAAATCAGCTAAAGCTTGTCCAGAAAGTTGATAAACCTATTCGTGTGAAGCGCCAGCCCAGTGTCCGAACTATGCGACAGGCGCTAGAATTGGCTCACCAAGAGAATCTGACAGAGGTAGCCGGGGAACTGGAGGAGGTACTGCGTTTTGCTGCTCAAAAATTAATGCAAGAACAAAATTATGTTAGCCTCGAACAGCTTGTACAATTGTGGTCTCAAACGAAGAAACCTCACGAAAATGGTTCTAGCCACCAATCCGAACATAGTCACCTAGTTGGCGTTTTTTGGGCTTTACTGCTTTTGTCTGCTCAATCTAAAGTTGAGCTATTTCAAGAGGAATTTTACCAAGAGATTCAAATTCGCCTAATTACAGATGCAGCTAACATCCCACAATCAGTAGAACAACCAATAAACTAAATTACTAGTTCATACTAAAAATATTATGTAATTTACCCAAACACACCAAGGCTTATTTTTTAAGTTTTAGCAAATTTAAAATATGAGCGATGTTTAGGTTGGGCTATGTCTACGCTTGTAGTCTATCTCTCGCTATGGTTGCGATAACCAGCAAATTACTGTTATCCCTGTTTCTAGGAGTTACTTAGACCAGAAATCAAAACTGATGATTAAGTATCACTCGTTGAAAGTAAACTGGCTTGTGGTTGAGGAATAAATTTTATGAAAGCGATGATTCTCGCGGCGGGTAAGGGTACTCGCGTTCGTCCAATTACCTACACGACTCCCAAACCAATGATTCCCATCCTGCAAAAGCCAGTGATGGAATTTTTACTGGAACTTTTGCGTCAACATGGTTTTGACCAGATTATGGTCAATGTTAGCCATTTGGCTGAAGAAATTGAAAACTATTTCCGCGACGGTCAGCGGTTCGGTGTCCAAATTGCCTATTCTTTTGAAGGCAAAATTGATGATGGTAAATTAGTCGGGGAAGCAATTGGTTCTGCGGGAGGAATGCGACGCATTCAAGATTTTTCACCGTTTTTTGATGATACTTTTGTTGTATTGTGTGGTGATGCTTTAATTGACTTAGATTTAACATCTGCCGTGAAGTGGCATAAATCCAAAGGGGCAATTGCGACGATTATTTCTAAATCTGTTCCCCTAGAAGAAGTTTCTAGTTACGGTGTTGTTGTCACCGATGAAGATGGTCGTATTAAAGCTTTCCAAGAAAAACCTTCAACAGAAGAAGCCCTCAGCACCAACATCAACACAGGGATTTACATTTTTGAGCCGGAGGTATTTAAGTACATCCCCTCTGGTGTGGAATATGACATTGGTAGTCAATTATTCCCAAAACTCGTCGAAATTGGTGCGCCTTTCTACGCCATTCCAATGGATTTTGAATGGGTAGATATCGGTAAAGTTCCAGACTACTGGCGGGCAATTCGCGGTGTCTTGCTGGGTGAAATCAAAAATGTGCAAATTCCTGGGCATGAAGTCGCCCCTGGTATCTACACTGGCTTAAATGTGGCTGTGAATTGGGACAAGGTGGATATTACTGGCCCTGTTTACATCGGCGGTATGACCAGAATTGAAGACGGGGCAAAAATCGTTGGCCCAGCCATGATTGGCCCAAATTGCTGGATATGTAGTGGTGCAACAGTAGATAACAGTGTAATTTTTGAATGGTCGCGCTTGGGGCCGGGAGTGCGCCTAGTTGATAAGTTGGTGTTTGGTCGTTATTGTGTGGATAAGACTGGCGCAGCAATTGATGTACAGGCTGCTGCTTTAGACTGGCTGATTACCGATGCTCGTCAAGCACCACCAGTCCATACTCCTCTAGAACGGCAAGCAATTGAAGAGTTGCTAGGGACAAACGCGAGTTAGTTAAGAGTCAATAGTCATTTGTCAATGGTCATTGGTGAAAAACCATTGACTTTAGACTATTGACTTTGGGCTATTGACTATTCAAATACGTGTATCGTCTGAGACTTTGTTCGTAAGTTTGCATGAGCCGTTGAGATTCTGCGAGGGTAATGCGTTTTTCTTCTAAGGCTTTCTCGCAGCGCTGGCGGATGTGTTCCACCATATCTTCTGAGTCATACTGCACGTAGCTGACTACTTCACTCATGGTGTCGCCTTTGACGACGTGTTGAATTTGGTAGCCTTTGGGTGTGAGTTGAATGTGAACCGCGTTGGTGTCACCAAACAAGTTGTGCAGGTTGCCCATGATTTCTTGATAAGCGCCATTGAGGAACATCCCCAAGTAATACGGTTGGCCTGGTTGGTAGTTGTGCAGTTCTAGAACTGATTTGACATCACGTAGGTCAATAAAACGGTCTATTTTACCATCACTGTCGCAGGTGAGGTCTGCCAAAATTCCTCGCTGTGTTGGTTCTTCATCAAGGCGATGGATGGGCATAATGGGAAATAATTGGTCGATCGCCCAACAATCTGGTGCTGATTGAAACACCGACAAATTGATGTAGTAGATGGAAGCCATGATTTTTTCTAGGTCTTCCAGTTCGTCGGGTACGTAATCTTGCTGTCTGGTAATGTCGAGAATTTTTTTACAACAAGCCCAGTAGAGGCGTTCGGCTTTAGCGCGTTCGCGTAGGCGCAAAATGCCTAAGTTAAAGCGGCTGATGGCTTCTTCTTTAAATTGCGTCGCGTCGTGGAAAAACTCTTGGTAATTTTCTTTATTGATTGATTGGTAAGTTTCCCACAGGTAATTGATGATTGGCGATTCTCCTTCTTGTGGGGGTTCGGGAGAATTAAGGGGGACATCGCTGGTACTGAGAACATCAAAAATCAGTACCGATTGGTGGGAGGCGATCGCTCTGCCACTTTCACTGATCAGTGTAGGTACGGGAATTTGCCTTTCTGTACAGGTATCTTTTAACTCTGCTACGATATCGTTGGCATAGTTTTGCATATTGTAATTTTTGGAGGCGTAGAAGTTGGTTTGGGAACCGTCGTAGTCTACACCCAAGCCACCGCCAACATCGAGATATTTCATGTCTGCTCCCAACATCGCCAACTCTACATAAATCCGGCTGGCTTCTTGGATGGCATCTTTAATCACATTGATTGCAGAAATTTGCGAACCGATATGGAAATGTAATAACTGCAAAGAATCCATTAATTCGGCTTCGCGCAGTTTGTCTACAGCTTCGATAATTTCTGGCATTGTCAAACCAAACTTGGCGCGATCGCCGCTGGAAGTTCCCCAGCGTCCCATTCCTTGGGTGCTGAGTTTGGCGCGGACTCCGAGAATTGGTTTAATCCCCAACTGGCGATTAGCAGCAATTACTAAATCAACTTCTTCAATCTGCTCTAAAACGATAATTGGGGTTTGCCCTAGTCTTTGGGCTAACATTGCCGTTTCGATGTATTCCTGGTCTTTGTAGCCGTTGCAAATTAACAATGCTCCGGGGGTATCCAATAAAGCCAGGGCAATCATTAATTCTGGCTTGGAACCAGCTTCTAAACCAAATTGATGGGGTTTACCAAACCGGACTAGATCTTCAATTAAATGCCGTTGCTGGTTGCATTTAACAGGAAATACACCACGGTAAACACCAGGGTAGTTATAGCGGGCGATCGCTTTGGCAAAACAAGCGTTTAATCGCTCAATTCGGTCTTCCAAAATGTCGGAAAAGCGAATTAGCATGGGTAGCCCTAAATTCCGTTGTTTTAAGGCATTGACCAACTCAAACAAGTCTAAAGAACCCCCGCGATCGCCTTTGGGAGAAACAGTAATATGACCAGCTGCGTTAATCGAAAAATAAGGTTGCCCCCATCCTTCAATGCGGTATAATTCCTCGCTATCCTCGATTTTCCAGGTGCGAGGTAAATCGCTTGCGGTAGTGCTTGGTGGTAATAACTTTTTTTGTTTGTGATTTTTCACTTCAGATTTATGCCCATTAGACGGTAGTTGTACCACCTCATCAGATGTAGCAGTTGACTCAACACCCATTTCTGACCTCTGTGTTTCACCCACGAATAAACAATTTAACTCATTCACCTGCTAATGGATATGCACCCAATGATGATTTCTGAGATAAACTCTGATTGGTCGTTAGTCAAGAGTCAAGCGTTAAGAGTCAATGGTCAAAAACTTATTGACTTTGGAATATTGCCTCTTGACTAAATAAAAATTTTATTAAGTTTTGGGAGACAGCTTTGGAACGCACATTTTTAGCTATTAAGCCTGATGGCGTACAACGTAAACTAGTTGGCGAAATTATCCGTCGGTTTGAAACTAAGGGTTTTACCCTGGTGGGATTGAAGTTTCTCCAAGTGAGTCGAGAATTGGCTGAACAACATTATGATGTTCACCGGGAAAGACCCTTTTTTGGTAGCCTAGTTGAATTTATCACTTCCGGCCCGGTTGTAGCGATGGTTTGGGAAGGTGATGGTGTAATTGCTTCTGCAAGAAAAATTATTGGGGCAACTAATCCATTAACATCAGAGCCAGGTACAATTCGCGGCGATTTTGGGATCAATATCGGACGCAATTTAATTCATGGTTCTGATGCTCCCGAAACTGCTCAACGAGAAGTTGCTCTGTGGTTTAAAGATGAAGAACTAGTTAATTGGCAACCACATATATTCCCTTGGTTGCACGAATAGAAGAAGGCAAAAGTAAAAAAGTAAAAGGTAAAAGTTTTTACTTTTGCCTTTTACTTTTAACTTTTTACTTTACTTCTGTTTTTTCTGGTTCTGCTTGGGGTAATGAAGGAACAGTTTTCTTAGAAAAGCCCCAAGCTAAAATTATGGCGATCGCACTAATCATTAACCATTCTGGTGGGACTAAATCATCGTTGATGACTTTTAAGAGCAAACGCAAACCCACAAAGGCTACAGTCACATAACCTGCGTCTTCTAGATTGGCATATTCATCTAACCAGCGAATAAACAAGCCAGCCATGAATCGCAGTGTGATAATCCCGATAGTTGCACCAGTTAGTACTAACCATCTTTCTTGGGAAACGGCGATCGCTGTTGTGACGCTATCTAAAGAAAATGCCAAGTCTGTAAAGGCAATTACGGGTATGGCTTGTAAAACAGTTTTAAACCTCGGCCCGTGATGGTGAGAGTCTGATGTTTCTTCTGAGGTAAAGTGTTGGAACACCAGCCATAACAAGTAAGCAGCACCTAAAAGTTCAAATTGCCAAAAATTTTGTACCCAGGTGGCGGTCAAAATTAAGGAAATTCGCAACACATAGGCAATAACTAAACCAAAGTTTAGGGCTTTACCTTCGAGTTCTTTGTCTTCTAATCCTTGGGCGATCGCGGCGAGGGCGATCGCATTATCAGCGGATAGAACTGCTTCTAAAAACACCAGAATTAGCAGAACTATCGGGGCTTCTACGCTGACATGAAAATGGAGATAATCAAATATGCTGTCTAGCATTCCGGGTTTCTCAAGCAGAAAAATAAAAACTATATAGAATGTTTCTTCTATAAAAAAGCGCAATTAATCGCTACTCTTATCCAGCTTAACTTGTAGAGGCTGCATAATGTTAGCGATCGCCACTGAATCTTGGGACGATTCTGGGTAAATGTATTTCATTATACACAAATTTCGGCAATTTTCTGGCTTTTTTAGACTTTCACAGGACTTAAGCACCGAAATTGTCTGTGAGGATTGGGTGTAGGAGTGTAAGGTTTGTGAATACCTATACCCCTACACCCTGCTCTAAAACCTTAATTTTCCGTTTTTTACGTAAGTCCTATTTCACTACAGCCACTGAAAGAATTTGTCTAAAAGCTGATTGGCTAAATTCTCAACTTTTACATGATCTGCATCATCGTCAGCTAACAAGTTTTTGACCGCAGATAATCTGTCACTCGCTGCAATAATTCTTTCACATTCTGCTAAGTTAACTGCAAAATCAAACAGTGATTTTTGCTTTAATTGCTGTCTTACCTGGACAGCTAATATATCATTACTAACTAAAAATTCTTTAATTGCATCTAATAAATGATTACCTAAAATCTCATCATTTCCCCAAGTTTCTAGCCAATCTCCATCAACATCTTCAACATATATATGCACAAAATCTAAACCATAAGTTAGCCAATCTTGTTGCATTTTCCGTGCTGTTGCTAATGCTTGGGCAAATTTGTCTAATTGTCCTTCGTAGCTTGCAGTTTCACGTTGGTTAGGCATAAAAGCTGTGATAAGCAGTTAATTGGATGAAATACATCAAAAAATTAAGCAAATTTTAGATATTTGCCGTCAGCAAGATAATCACTGTTATACAAAGCAACGTTGACTAACTGATTAATGAAATTAGCATCTTTGGGATTATAACTAACAAACAAGCCTCTTTCTATCTCCCACAAGTTAAGTGTGTTTTTCCAGTCATGATACTTTTGATTACTTAGTTCTTGCGAAACACTGGTAATTTGAATACATAGCGGTTGATTGTTCCGACTGCTAACAATTAAGTCTGTTGCCATAGAGAGGTCGGCAATATATCGCTGCCAAAAACTACCTTCTCGACTGACAATATCTTGAGCTATTGATTTAATAATATCATCATCAACTTGATTAAATTCACCGGACATCAATTTTTGCTTCCAAATATAAAATTTAGAGTCAGTTGCATTAATCCACTTCGGGAAAAGATAACCATACCAATACCGTTCATTCGGTGTCATTTCGGCTAATTTGGCTTGTTGTTCGGCGGCTGAAGGTAAGGATTTAATTAATAGCCAAATAGTAGAATCTGTAATTACTTCTAAAAGAAACGCCAGCACGAATGGTTTAGCCGTCAGGGAACCTAATTTAATATCTTTGACCCAACGATTAATTTCATCTAATTTTTTCGCTAGATTTGGATCTATCGATGATGACTGCTCAATCAGTGATTGTAACTGCTCCTTAATCTCTTTAGCTTGCAAATGATGCCCTACTTTGGTCAAAAATACTGAGTTTATTTAAAAAAATGCCCTTAACTTCATCATGCTATTAAATATTCTCCGGGTCAATACCCTGAATGGGTCAAAGTCCACAATAGTAGGCTGACATATCAGCGATCGCTCCCAGAACTAGGTTCACTTTAGCAAAATCCTCTGGTGCTAATGCCACCCTAGCTGACGAACTTAATGAAAATCTAAACACTTTCTGGCAAATCTCCGTTAACAATATAGTTCAGTGTTAGAAGTGCATTCATAGTTTTATGTCACAGCCAACTATAGAATCAATCCTACAAGAGAAGCGTTTATTCCATCCGGCTGCGGGATTTTCGCAGAACGCCCAGATTAAAAGTTTAGAAGATTACCAACAACTTTACGACAAAGCCAAGGCTGACCCGGAAAAATTTTGGGCAGACTTAGCCGCAACTGAGTTGCATTGGTTTGAAAAATGGCACACTGTTTTAGATTGGCAACCACCGTTTGCTAAGTGGTTTGTCGGCGGTAAGATTAACATTTCTTACAACTGTTTAGATAGACATCTGACGACGTGGCGCAAAAATAAAGCGGCGTTGATTTGGGAAGGTGAACCAGGGGATTCCCGGACTTTAACATACGCCCAATTGCATCGGGAAGTTTGCCAGTTTGCCAATGTGCTGAAGCAACTGGGAGTGCAGAAAGGCGATCGCGTGGGTATTTATATGCCAATGATCCCGGAAGCGGCGATCGCGATGTTAGCTTGTGCAAGAATTGGCGCACCCCATAGTGTAGTGTTTGGTGGCTTTAGTGCCGAAGCATTGCGCGATCGCTTAATTGATGCCCAAGCTAAATTAGTTGTTACGGCTGATGGTGGTTGGCGTAAAGATGCGATCGTACCTTTGAAAGAACAAGTTGATAAAGCCTTGGCTGATGGCGCTGTCCCTTCTGTAGAAAACGTCTTGGTAGTCAAACGCACCGGACAAGATGTTTATATGCAGTTGGGCGGACGTGACCATTGGTGGCACGATTTACAAAAAGGTGTCTCGGCTGATTGTCCGGCGGAACCAATGGACAGCGAAGATATGCTGTTTGTACTTTACACTTCGGGGAGTACAGGGAAACCCAAGGGTGTTGTGCATACCACTGGCGGTTATAACTTGTACACCCATATCACCACGAAATGGATTTTTGACTTGCAAGACACCGATGTTTATTGGTGTACTGCGGATGTGGGTTGGATTACGGGACATAGTTATATTGTTTATGGCCCTTTATCCAACGGTGCAACCACGCTGATGTATGAAGGTGCGCCCCGTGCTTCTAATCCCGGCTGTTTTTGGGATGTAATTGAAAAATATGGCGTGAATATTTTCTACACTGCACCAACGGCAATTCGGGCGTTTATTAAAATGGGTGAACACCATCCCAACAAGCGCAACTTGTCTTCATTACGGTTGTTGGGAACCGTCGGCGAACCAATTAACCCCGAAGCTTGGATGTGGTATCACCGTGTAATTGGTGGCGAACGTTGCCCGATTGTGGATACTTGGTGGCAAACTGAAACTGGCGGAATTATGATTACACCCCTACCGGGGGCGATTGCGACTAAACCGGGTTCGGCGACGCGTCCCTTCCCTGGAATTTTGGCAGATATTGTCGATTTAGAGGGTAACTCTTTACCTGATAACGAAGGCGGTTATTTAGCAATACGCCATCCTTGGCCGGGAATGATGCGGACTGTTTACGGTGATCCTGACCGCTTCCGCCGCACCTATTGGGAACATATTCCGCCGCAAGATGGCAAGTATACTTACTTTGCAGGCGATGGTGCGCGACGGGATGAAGACGGTTATTTCTGGGTGATGGGACGGGTAGATGATGTGTTGAATGTTTCGGGACATCGTTTAGGGACAATGGAAATTGAGTCAGCTTTGGTTTCTCACCCAGCGGTTGCAGAAGCGGCGGTAGTGGGTAAGCCAGATGAACTCAAAGGCGAGGATGTTGTGGCGTTTGTCACCTTAGAAGGTAGTCATCAAGCCAGCGAGGAGTTGAGTAAAGAACTGAAAAAACACGTTGTCCAAGAGATTGGTGCGATCGCCCGTCCCGGAGAAATCCGCTTTACCGATGCTTTACCCAAAACGCGATCAGGTAAAATTATGCGGCGATTGTTGCGTAACCTAGCAGCCGGACAAGAAGTTTCTGGTGATACTTCAACATTAGAAGACCGTGGCGTATTAGATAAATTGCGCGAAGGTGCGTAAATCAGTAGGGGAGCCAGTGCTTTGCGGAGGTTCCCTCCGTTATAGCAACTGGCGTTGTGTTGTCGCGTAGCGCAACGCACCATCTGAGATTGCGGTGCGTTATGAACGTTAGTTCTAACGCACCCTCCTAGTCCAAGATAAAATCATCGTATATGGCTGAAAGCTGAAGTAAAGCAGGCCAATCACTTAATTCAAATGTCAGAACAATGCTAGAAATAAGCAAAAATTACGTGATGGATGAAAATCAGCAACCTATTGCTGTACAAATTTCTATTGCTGACTTTGAAAAAATCGAAGAAATATTAGAAAACTGCGGCTTGGTAAAGTTGATGGCAGAATCAGAAAGCGATGAACATCTGACTAAAGAAGAAGCATTGAAATATTACCAGTGCTTGAAGAAAAAGAATGTGGCAAATTGAATATACTAAAAGCTTTTTAAAGGAATTGGCAAATATGAAAGCATACGAATTTCCAGCTAATATTACTGTGGAAGGAAAAATAGAATTACCAGATTTGATTTTGCAACAGTTAGCAAATCAGCAACAGGTAAAAGTAATTATCCTTGTTAATGAACCTACAGAAGAAGAACAAGAGGAAGCAGCTTGGCATCGTCTTGCAGCCGAGCAATTATTAAAAGGCTACAGCGACGATGATGCTATCTACGACACGATTTAAGCAATGCAAAATTATCAATCTGGCTCAGTTATTTTGCTCAAATTGCCTTTTTCTGATGCAGTAACATTCAAACTTCGTCCGGTATTAGTAATTTTAGATACAGGAGATGATGATGTTATTGTCGCGCGGATTACAAGTCAAATTAGTCAAACGATTTTTGATATTGAAATTATAGAATGGCAGTTAGCAGGTTTAATGCGTCCTTCGGTAGTGAGGCTGCATAAGATAAACACTGTAGAAAAACGTTTATTAGAACGTCAATTAGGAATTTTCCAACCCCAGGATTGGGAAACAGTACGTCAACGCATTCAGCAAATATGGTCTTCTATTTAAGAAGAGAAGAGGAATAATGAGAAATTGCCCTATCTGATGATGCGATCGCTGCGCTACGCTGCATTAAGGTAGCTAAAAATTACGTCTAATTCTGCCATTGCTTTTAGTTCAGCCGTTTCTTATGGTGTGAGATAGACTGACGCAAATTATTCATTAGAGTTTGAATCATCATCAAAGTCTGTGATGTCTTCTACGTCTTCATCATCAAAGTCAATGATCTTTTCATCCTCAAAATTTGCTGGTAAAAGTTTCGGCCATTCAAGAATTGCCCCTTCAAGAATTGCCCCTTGAAGATTCGCCCTTTCAAGAATTGCCCCTTCAAGAATTGCCCCTCGAAGATTCGCCCCTCGAAGATTCGCCCCTTCAAGAATTGCCCGTTCAAGATTCGCCCCTTCAAGAATTGCCCGTTCAAGATTCGCCCGTTCAAGATTCGCCCCTTGAAGATTCGCCCGTTGAAGATTCGCCCCTTGAAGATTCGCCCGTTCAAGATTCGCCCGTTCAAGATTCGCCCGTTCAAGATTCGCAGCTTGAAGATCCGCCCATCCAAGCCTCGCAGCTTCAAGATTCGCCCGTTGAAGATTCGCTGTAAAAAAGTCTTTAGTAGTTAAAATACAGTTTTGTAAATCTAAAAAACTTAGACAATCTAAGCACAATACATCAGCACTCCAACTAACTCTTTGCCCATGTAAACGAGAAATCCAAGCCCCAAAAACATTAGAGGCTTTTGATTCTTCAGATGTTTCAGAAGTTTCCAGATCAGGCCATTCAATCTGAGAAATCTTTTGCGTAACTCTGGCGCAAGCATTTAAGACAACTAACAAAGCTTCTTCGGCGTTACGCGCTTGTTGATTAGCTTGATGAAAACTTTTGATTTCCGGCAAAAGTTCCATTGGCATTCCGTGACGCAGCATAAAACCAACTAAATGACATAAGCTTTGTTGCCAGGTTTCAACATCTGCGGGATTTTGTAAACGGATTTCATCGCAAATGAAATCAAACAAATACTGATCAATTGTGGATGTGCCGCAAAGAATTGCCCAGTTTTTTAAAGCCTCAGTTTCATCCCATCCTTTACGATGATATCTGTCTTTTTGACGTTCTTCTAACTGTTCATGTATGCAAATCAGTTCACGCACTATGCGCCTTGCTGTGAGATATTCACCAAAACTTTTGTGAGTGAATTCAAAGGTTTTTTCCTGTTCTTGAACTCCACTCTGACGGAAATAAAATGCTGTTAACAGACGTGTGACACCCGCTTCTGCTGCTTGCTGATATTCCTTAAATAGTTGATTGATATGACTATTAGTGCCGCATTTCTTTTCAATCTTGCTTACTGTTGTGGTTCTACCATCACCATGCCAGCAAGCTAACGCGATTTCTTCTAAAATCAGGGCAAATTCTTCATCATCTGTGATACTAAACTCTTGAGCAATTGGATGTTTTTGTTTATCACCCCAACGGCGTTCATAAACAGCTTTGAGTAAGTCTGCATAAATAGTATTTAAGTTGCTATTTTCAGAAAATTCTACTTCTCCACGGTCATAACTCAAAGCCACTAAATAATTTAATAAAGGTTGAGCAGTAATTTCTATTAATTTGCCTTGGTCTAAAGCTGCGGGTAAACCATTATATTGCTTATCTTTAGCCTGGGCATACTTTTGCCACCAAAACTGCCGTTGATCTACTTCAAGCAATTTGTTCTCGTCTTTGTAATTAGACCTTTCATATTCAGTTACGAAGTAAGGCAGGATATGTAATATCTCTTGGGGAGATTTATCAAAATGATTTGTGTTGGCTTGCACTACTAACTCACGTCCAGTAATTAAAACTTGTAAGCGAGTTTCGTGCTGATTAGAATTATCTAGTTTTCTTTCTACTTTCTGAATAAATTGTTTGGCTACTTCTGCACCCAGCTTACCCTGCATGGCGAGTTCATCTAAGCCATCAAAGATAATTAGTAAACGTGATTTATCATTATCTTCTAGGGGGTTATGCTGCAAGAATCCATTGGCTTGCACAAACTCACTCACAGCATTAACTAAGTTATCTTCAACTTCAAAACGGTGTAAGGGAATAAATAAAACTTGAATTTCTGACTTTGCAGCTTGTTCAGCAGCAAACATTTTGGCAAAGGAAGATTTACCACTACCAGGGCCACCACTAATTACCCGGATAGCATCTTGAGACGCAGCTTTTGTTAACCAAGCTTCTAATTCTTCTTTTAAATTAACTACAACTTCCTCAAATTTTTCTGATTCTTGACTTTGACGATAAGAATAACTGTCTTTTTGAGGTTTAATCTGGACTTTATAATAAGCCCGCAAGGGGATATAGACTTTTTCTAAGCCAAAGGTTTCATCAAAAATTGGCTCCACTACTTGTTTTTGTAGCCAAGCTGCATAACGTAACCATGAGCGTTCTTGTTCATTGGCTTGCGTAAAGGGAGTATCTACCTCTGCCTTTAAACAAGCATATTTATCTGGATATTCTGCCCACTCTTGATGTAGAGCAAAGATAAAATAAGTAGGTAGGCGATCGCTTATTGTTTGAGCTTGAACTGTAGTTAGGCTAAAATATTGCAACCAATTACCAAAAGCACTGTTAATTGTGGCAAGAATTGGCAAATCTTTGGGATTGTTAAAAAAATCTTGGTCAATGCGTAACTCTTGACTTTCTAAAGATTTGTTGAGATGACCATACAATAATTCCAGGTCACTTTGATTTGGTGTTTCAAAGAGAAAAGTTCGGTTCTCTTCTACCAAACTGAGCATTGCTTGAATCAAAGCACGGTAAACCAGCAACCAGCCTATTTCTTCTGGTGTTTGCGCCCACCCAATTGCGGCTGATGCTTCTACTGCATCTTTGGCTACCTCTTGCCAATTTCCTAAAACTCCGTCTATAGCGGCTTTGCTGAGAGATTTGAACAGTTCTCTAACATCTAAATTTGGTGGTTTTCTCCAAAATTGAACAGGCTTACTGATTGATGTTCCAGATTCACTGCTCATACTCATGGCAATTAGGTAAAAAATACTGCTTTAACAACTAATTAAGCAGTGTTTTATCCTAAAATTTCCAAAATCCAGTTTAAAAATTAATAATTTGTCTGTAAAAGGCTCAACTGTCAGCATCAAAGGCTCAATTGTCAGCCTCAGAGGTTCAACTTTCAGCATCAAAGGTTCAATTGTCAGGCTCAAAGGCTCAAGTTTCAGCATCAAAGGCTCAAGTTTCAGGCTCAAAGGCTCAACTGTCAGCCTCAAAGGTTCAAGTTTCAGCCTCAAAGGTTCAATCGTCAGCCTCAAAGGTTCAAAACGTGAGTTCTACAAGTCTTTTTTGACCTCACCCCAACCCCTCTGCCTTGAAAAGTTTTGCGCCGGGAAACCCGGACGCGCAAACTTTTCGCTCCGACGCGGAGAGGGGCTTAAATATCCTTAATTACCGACGAGAAATTGACCTTTTGAAGCCTCTCTCCTTGCAGGGGAGAGGTTTGGAGAGGGGTTTGATTATGATTTTGGACTTTCCAAACATCCTCTAAGAAAAATACAAAATAGGGACACAAAATTTTTGTGTCCCTATACTAATTATTGGTGCGATCGCCTATCCTAATTCTTACCCCGCGACAACTTCGGTTTTCTTTTTCTTAGTACGGCGGGTAAACCTGCGTCCCATTTCATCAATTACGCTATCTAAACCAGCGACATCACCACTAGCCTTGGCATAGTTATAAACTGCTAATGCTGCTGTGTATGCTTCACTACCAGATGCCATACAAGTATCATCCACCAGTTCTTGCAGTTGTGTTAAAGACAACAAGACGGGATACAACGCTTCATACAGTGCTAAGTCCCGCCGCATTTCTTCGATATCAAAAGAACGGGGTAAAAAGTTGGGGTTTTGTGTGGCGACTTCTAAAGCTTTGCTGACAAAGGCGCGGCTTTTATCGCCCATTTTGACTATCGTGCGGCGGTCTTCTGTGGTTAAATCAATTAAAAAGGGTAACTTTTCTTTGATAGTAGCGATCGCTTGCATAACTGCATCTCTATCTGCGGTGGTTAAGTTGGCACTGATACGATTTTCTGCCATATATACTACAACCTTGTATACTCTAAATTTCAGTATTCCCAAAGTTGCAGCGCGATCGCTAATCAAAAAACTCATTATATGTTGATTAATTTCAGACTTTAGACTTAACTAAGAAACGTTAGATAACCCATCTTCAATTTATGATAGGGATCAGGACATTATTGAGGAGTTGAAGGTAATGAAGATTCTACCTATTAGTAGCATGATCCTAAGTTTAGTAGCTGCAATTGGTGGATCACCATTAGTGTTAGCAGTTCCCCCAAAAGTGGCATTACAGGGAAATGCACAGATTACCACAAAACAACCAGTTAAACTAGCACAGTTTCAAGACGACAATAATTCAGAGCGATCGCAGCTAGTACTACAAGCAAATGCTTTATATAATCAAGGAGATTTAACAGGTGCAGAAAAAATCTTACGTAGATTAACTAAAAAATATCCAGAAGATGCTTTTGCCTACTTTCAACTAGGTAATATACTTCTCCGCCAAAAACAACCAGAACCAGCAATTACATCATATCAAGAAGCTATTCGCCTCAAGCCAAAATATGCTTTGGCTTACAATGCACTAGGTGTTGTTTATGCAACTCAAGACCGCTGGGATGATGCTATTAGCCAATATCGTAAAGCTTTAGAAATAAATGCTAATTATGGCGAAGCAATGACGAATTTAGGACAGGCGCTATGGCAGCTTAATAAAAAAGATGAGGCAGTTGCTTCTCTAGAAAAAGCTTTAAATATTTTCAAAACCCAAAGTAGAAATGATAAGGTTTACCAAATTCAACAAATGCTAAAACAGATTAAAGCAGCCGATGATCCTAGTGTTTCTTGACGCAGAATATAGAACTCATAATTTATTAAGTTTGCTATTTTTGAACACCAAGAAGTTAAAATATCCTTGGTGTTTTTCCATTAGGATTACAATAAAATTTAGACAGATTTCTCGCGGTTAAAGCCTATGACTTCCCTAGGCAAAATCTAATGGGCAACTGCACCGCCAGTTGCTTTCACTTTTTTAATGAACAAAATAGCAATACCACTGACTAATAAAGCTAGACCAATAAAATAGAAACAATCATTAAAAGCCATGACAAATGCTTCGCGGCGGACGACATTAGAAATAGATGCGATCGCCTGATTTTGGGCTGTAGTTAAATCTGCACCGCGGCTAATAAAATATTGTGTCATCTGGTCAATTCGCTGTTGCGTTTCTGGGTTATATAAAGATACGGCATCCCCCAATCTATTCGAGTGAAATTGCTCTCTATTAGTTAATAAGGTTGCTAATATAGCAATTCCTAGGGAACCACCCATATTTCGCATCATATTAAATAAACCACTAGCTGAACCTGCATCTTTTGGGTTCAAACCCGCAGTTGCAATTGATGTCAACGGAACCATAATTAATGGTTGTCCCATCGCTCGAACTAGTTGTGACCAGCGCAATTGATCTAACCCTGTTTGATTAGTCAAACCAGCATTCATAAATGCACTAATCGCAAACAAAGTTACTCCTAATGCCACCATAAACCGCACATCAATGCGTTGCATTAATTTGGGAATAAAAGGAATAATAAATAATTGTGGAATCCCAGCCCAAATTAACACTTCACCAATTTGCAAAGCATTGTATTGTTGAATTTGAGCCAGATACAAAGGCAAAATATAAATCGAGCCATATAATCCTATCCCCAGGGAGACATTAACGACACTAGCTAAAGCAAAGTTGCGATAACGTAATAAACTTAAATTAATAAATGGTTGCTTACGAGTTAATTCAATAAAGAAGAATAGAGTCAAAAAAATTGCGGCAATAATACTTAACCGGACAATCAATGGTGAACCAAACCAATCTTTGCGGCTACCTTCTTCTAACACTACCTGTAGGGAACCTAAGCCAATAGCCATTGAAATAATTCCCCACCAATCGCCCTGTTTTAATAACTGTACTTGAGGTTGAACTTGCTTAATTCCATACCATACACCAGCCAGCATTAATGCCCCAGGAAATACATTAATATAAAAGCTATATTCCCAACTATAATTTTCTGTTAACCAACCACCTAAAGTTGGGCCAATTGATGGTGCAAAAACTGCTGTAATCGCAAATGCAGCTAATCCGATTGATTGCTTGGCTGGTGGTAATGTTGTTAAAACTACTGTTAGCGATGAAGGAATTAAAACTCCGCCTGTAAAACCTTGCAAAGCCCGAAAAACAATCATGGAATTTAAATCCCATGCCCAAGCGCAGCAAATAGAAAAGAAAATAAATAATACTGTATTAACTAATAAATAAAGTCTAAGTGAAAAAACCCGCGATAACCATCCAGTTAAGGGAATGACCACAATTTCTGCTACCAGATAAGCAGTAGAAATCCACGAACCTTCTTCTAAAGTTGCGCCTAAAGATGCTTGAATTTCTTGCAATGAAGCGTTAGTGATTTGGATATCCAAAACTGCCATAAAGGCACCAAGCATACTAGCTAATACACCAATCCAAGTTCTTAGAGGTATGCGTTCTGGTGCTACAGCAGAAACATTAGCCATAGTTTTGCTCCAGTTTGAGGTGTGAATAGGATTGGGAGAATATTAAAAATTTACCATTGATAGTAGGTTAGAGGGTACAGGTTACAGGTTAGAGGTTACAGAAGAGGGATATTTACCGATATTCTCTTAAATCTCTCTGCGCCTCCGCGCCTCTGCGTGAAATAACTTTTCAACGTCAACACAGTTAGTAATTGAAGCTTGATTGATAAATCTACTTACTAGTTAAAATACCTTTTTGTTGATAAATCGGTACTACCATTTTTTGTAAAGTAGGGAGTTGCCGACTAAAAAATATAGAACCAATAATACACGCTATCCCATCAATGATTAATGTATTAGGAGCGCCAATTATATCTGCAATTCCGCCGCCGATTAAATTGCCTATGGGTATCATGCCTAAAAATGACATGGTGTATAAGCTCATCAATCTGCCGCGTTTATCTTCTTCAACAATAGTTTGCAAAAATGTATTACTAGCCGCAATTTGTAAAATCGTTCCTAAGCCAACAAATAGCATTGTGAACAAAGATAATGGTAAAAATCGAGAAAAGGCAAAGGCGATCAAACCACATCCTAATATTGCTGGCGCGATCGCAATTAATTTCCCAATTCCTAAAATGGTTTTGCGTGTAGCCAAATATATCCCGCCTGATAATGCCCCCACACCTGATGCAGCCATTAAAAAGCCTAAAGTTTCAGCATCACCTTTAAGGATTGTTTCGGCAAAAACTGGCACCAGAATTGTATTTTGCAACCCCATTAAACTAACTAAAGTTGATAGTAAAAGAATTGCCCGAATCGGGGGAAAGCTAAAAGCATAAATAAATCCCTCTTTAACTCTTTGTAAGGGATTCCCTGGATTAACTGGAATTCTCCACGGTTTAACTGTCATCGCTAGTAACCCTGCAAGCACAGCAATGTAACTCAAACCATCGATTAAAAAACAGTAAGCAACACCAATTCTGGCAATTAGCAATCCTCCCACAGCGGGGCCAATGAGTCGCGCACCATTAATCATAGTTGAATTGAGAGCGATCGCATTGGCTAAATCGTCTTTGCGTTCTACTAGTTCGGGGACAAATGCTTGGCGTGCTGGTGCATCTAAGGCGTTAATGAATCCTTGTAATAAGCTTAATACGATGATGTGCCAAACCTGAATTACTCCTGTTAGTGTCAGGGTTGCTAATGCTAATGACTGGATCATCGCCATGATTTGTGTACCAATTAAGGTACGATACCGCGAAAAGCGATCGACAAACACGCCCCCAAAGGGAGCGAGAAAAAAGCTGGGAATTTGACTAGCAAATCCGACAACTCCTAGCATTAATGGTGAATTAGTTAAGTCATACACTAGCCAAACTGTAGCTAGTTGAGTCATCCATGTGCCAATTAGAGAAATGCCTTGTCCGGCAAAAAACAAACGATAGTTTTTTGACCTGAAGGCAGGTAGTTGCAACTGTTTAAATATTGTCATTGGTTAAGAAAGGCAGGAGACAGGAGGCTAAAATATAAAATTCTATATTTCAGACTTCATTTAACTTCAACAGTAACTTCCGCAGACATCCCCGGTGTAATCCGTGAGTCGTAACCTTGAATACTCTTTTGGTCTAAAACTATTTTGACGGGGATACGTTGTACCACTTTAGTAAAGTTACCTGTAGCGTTATCTGGCGGTAACAAGGCAAATTGCGCGCCGGAAGCTGGCGAAACACTGTCAACTCTTCCGCTAAAGATGTGATGGGGAAAAGCATCTAGTTTCACTTCTACTGGTTGTCCTGCTTTCATCCTTTCTAACTGGGTTTCTTTGAAGTTGGCTACTACCCAATTTTCGTTATCGACGATCGCCATTAAAGGTGATCCCGCTTGGATTCTGTTACCAACTTCCACGGTTTTTTTACCAACTCGTCCGCCACTGGGAGCCGTAACGTTGGTGTAGGATAACTGCAATTGGGCATCTTTTAATGATGCTTCGGCTTGGGCGATCGCCGCTTTAGCCGCTTCATATTGACCCCGTTTGACGCTAGTATCTTGACCGCCAGCTGTTGCTTGTTGCAATCCACCTCTCGATGCTGCAAGTTTGGCTTGGGCGCTGGTGACACCTTCTTGGGCTTGTGCTAGTTGAGATTGGGCTTTGGCTACTCCAACTCTGGCTGAGGCTAACCTAGCTTGGGCTTGTTGCACTCCTTGGACAGCCGCATTTTTCTGCGCTAAAGCCACGTCATAAGCTGCTTTAGCTGCATCTAACTGTTGACGTGCGATCGCCCCTTCTTGATATAAGCTGTTGTAACGGTTGTAATCTGTTTCCGCTTTTTGCAAGTTAGCGTTGACTTGGGCTACCTGGGCTTGGGCGGCGGGAATTCCGGCTTGGGCTTCTTGTACTGCTGCTTGGGCAGCGGGAATCCCGGCTTGGGCTTCTTGTACTGCTGCTTGGGCGGTAGAAATTGCCGCTATGGCATTACTAACATCGCCTTGGGCTTGGGTTGTCTTCCCACTGGTGGTTTCAGAACTTAAAGCAATATTGGCGGCGGCAGCTTGGGCTTGGCTGCGGGCATTTTCTAAAGCGGCGGTGGCTTGCTGCACTTTACTTTGATAGTCGCGGGGGTCAAGTTTGACTAATAATTGTCCCGTTTGCACTTCTTGGTTATCGTTAACTAAAACTTGGGCAACTGTTCCGGGAATTTTGCTACTAACTTGGTGAACGTGTCCTGTCACCGTAGCGTTATCTGTTTCTTCGTGGGTGGAAGCAAACTGCCAATAGTTATAACCAAATGTACCTGCGGCGATCGCACCTACACCCAACCCCGCCAAAATTAAAGGCAATCGCTTTTTACTACGCGATTTGTCTTTTTTCTCTACCTCTGGCTGTACATCAGTTTCCGGTGCTTCTGGCGTGGCGATCGCTGTTTCTAAAGTCTCGGTATCCGTAATCATTTCTGTTTCGACAACAGCTGTTTTCTCTTTGTTGCGTCCGTTGAAAGTAGTTGTCGTCATAATTCCCCTCTTCCTTGCTTAATAATTAGAACACGTACTATTTAGTTGCAAGCTACTTCTACTCTTTTATTTAGTATGCTAAATATTTTATTAAAAGAATTTATACATGGCTTCACCCGAATGGGCGATTGTCATCCAGCCTTAAGATAGGTTAGCAATTGCTTTATTTAGGAGTTGCGAAAAGAACTCACGATCAGTAGCGGAAATTCCACCCATAGCTTCATCCCGTAATTCTGCGGCCAGTGGCGGTAAAACTTTTTCCAATTCCTTACCCGCATCCGTCAACCAGATGCGCCAAATACGGCGATCATGTACATCCCGTTCTCGACGGACTAAGCCGCGTTCTTCCATCCGGTCTAGTACGCCTGTTAAAGTCCCACCCACCTGTTGCAACTTCTCGCCAATACTGGATGTGGGTAAACCATCTTCTTGCCACAAACAGCACAATACCAACCAATGAAATGGCGTTAGTCCAAAAGGTTCTAGTTTCTCAGTAAACTTGCGGGTAAGCAGTTGTGAAAGCAGCTTGATTCGATACCCTAAATTGTAAGGTGCTAAAACTTGCTGCCACGACTCTAATGCGGTAGAATTATCAGGTTTGACAACCATTATAGAAATTACTTAGCGTACGTAATATTTAGTATAACTATAATTATTCATCTTGGCAAGCAGGTGATACATTTAGCAAGAAATTGGTAAAGTATTGGCGATCGCGCCTCGCTGGCCTACGGTGTACACAGAAATATTCGTGTAGTTGCATCTGTCCCGTCTCGGAATGAATTCCGAGTCAGCGCAAGTCATCTAAAGATGACTGAAGCAGAAATCTCTTCCAGTCCACGCTTTGTGGACTTTAGCTATGAGCCTGGAACTTTAGTTCTAGGCGGGATGTGGTTGAACACGAAAGTTTTTAACTTGTGTGTACACGGTAGGCCTGCGAGGAGGGGGAATTAGAGTTGGTGAGAGGGTTTGGCTTGGAGTTGTGATTTTGGGTCATTTGCATTGTTGGCTAATGAATATTGCATCTACTATTCCCAACCTGATCGCACCGACAAAATCTGGTATTGAATTTCTAAAACCGTTGTGCTAATTGCGGAGTCCGCCCCTTTAAGCCAATCATTAACTTGAGGGCAAATACCTTTAATACGGGAACCCGCTGCATTAACCATAAACCCAAACGCCGCAACACAACTAAGGGTAAGATTCGGTTAGAAAACATCCGGTCTAATAAATCGGTGAAACCCAAAATTGTCAAGTTTTCCAGTTTCCGCCAGCGTTCATAGCGTTTGAGAACTCGAATTTTACCGATATCTTCGCCTTTGGCGTGGGCTGTTTGGATAACTTGGGCGAGGGCGGCTGCATCCCGAATACCGAGATTTAAACCTTGTCCGCCGACGGGATGACAGTTGTGGGCTGCATCACCAATTAACGCCAAACGGGGGAGGACATAGCGATCGCTTTGCATGAGTTGGACGGGGAAGACGAAGCGATCGCCTAATAATTCCAATTTGCCCATCTGATCACCGTAACGGCGGCTTAATTCTGCCAAAAATTGATCATCATCCAAAGCACACAAGGCTTTGGCTTCTTCATGGGGTGCTGTCCAGACAATGCGGCAACGGTTCCCCGGTAAAGGTAAAATCGCAAACGGGCCGCTAGGCCAAAATCTTTCGTAAGCTGTATCGTTGTGGGATTTCTCCGGTTTGACAAAAGCAACTATACAAGATTGCCAATATTTCCAACCATGAGTTTTGATGCCAGCTGCTTGGCGAATAGGCGATCGCGATCCATCCGCCGCCACTAATAACTTACTGCGGACTGTATATATCTGTTCAGAAATTTTGATCTCAATTGCCACGATATCTTGCTGATGTTGCGTGTTAACAACTTCCGCCGGACACAGATAATTCACATTTGGGCATTTCTGGACAAATTCCTGCAACGGCTGTAACAAAGCTTGGTGTTCAGCAACGTAACCTAACTCTGGTGTATCTTTAGCCAGATCAGCCGTTGCAAATTCCACCACATCAGGATAATCAGCATCCGAAAGCCGCACATGGCGGTATTTGGCAATTTGGGGTAAGATTTTATCCCAAACTCCAATACCTTGGTAAATCAGCGCCGAAAGCAAATGGACTGCGTAAGCTTGGCCTTTTGCCACGGATGCTGATGTTACCTTGGCTTCAATTAGCAGAATATTTAAGCCAGAGTCTTTTAAAGCAGCGGCTAGGGTTAACCCAACAATTCCACCGCCGACAATTACCAAATCATAGTCGTATCCCCGTTTGTCTGCTGCGGGTTGCTGAGGAGAAAGAGTTTGAGTAGGTTGGGTTAGCGCCATTGTTAAGAGAAGTTAAGCCATCTTAAATATTATTCTTACGCGATCGCCCCTGATAGAGCAAGTTAATCAGCGAAGTTTCCAATTCCATCAACATACTGAAGTCTTTTATTAACTTTTTTAACTATTTGCATTGGCTTAAATGTCTTAAATGTCTTAACTGTCCTTTAAAATAGCCAAAAAGTAAACTTATTGTACAAATACTTGCTGGATTAAGTAAGTATTTGTAGTCTAACGTATGGCTATTTAAATAATAAAAAAACATAATTCTTATGCCTAAAAAATAGTCTTGATTTGGCTTATAAATATGAGCAAAATTGTGACATTTTTTGTTCTGCTCATTCAAACTACTCTCAAACTTTAAAACAGAACAATGAAACGTCTTGTTATTTGTTGTGATGGAACTTGGCAACAGTTAGCTAGTCCGTATCCAAGCAATGTGGTGAAGCTGGCTCAATCGGTGAAACCAATTGCTCAAGATGGAGTTCCCCAGATTGTTTTCTATGATGAAGGAATTGGCTCTGAGAGTCAAAAGGTTTTGGGAGGAGCTACTGGATTAGGAATCGATAGAAATATTGAAGATGGCTATCGATTTTTGGTTCTTAACTATGTTCCTGGTGATGAAATTTATTTATTTGGTTTTAGTCGTGGTGCTTATACAGTCAGAAGTCTAGCAGGAATGATCTATTGTTCAGGTTTGCTAGACCGACCGCATATCACCAAAGCACACGAAGCTTACGAGCTTTATCGTAACCGTAATGTCAAGCCTAAAGACAAAGAAGCCGTAAACTATCGCAACACATACGGAGAAAGAGTTCCTATCACCTTAATTGGTTGTTTTGACACCGTAGGAGCGCTGGGGATTCCTGGGTTAGCTGTCTTCAAAAAGTTTCACGACCAACTTAATCAACGCTACCGATTCCATGACACTACTTTAAACAAAGATATTCAGAATGCGATCCACGCAATGGCGATCGATGAAATCCGAGAAATCTTTGATGTAACCCCAATGAAAGCTCATCCTGAAGCGACACATCAACGAGTAATTCAAAAGTGGTTTCCTGGTGAGCATGGTTGCGTTGGTGGTGGAACTGAAGAACACAGCGGATTATCTGATGCAGCCTTACAGTGGATGATTGATTCTGTCGGTGATTTAGGATTAGGACTGGACTTCGATACAAGTGTAATTCCCACAGGTATCAACCCCAATTATGAATGTGAATTTAAGAACGATCCTGGGTTCTTTAAATTAGCAGGAATCAAGCTGCGTGAGGTTGGTGATGCTATTGAAGATATTCATGACAGTGCAATCAACCGCCTCAAAGGTCGCAAGGACTACAGACCCAAAAATTTAAAAAGCATTATTTCCAAATTATTGGATTAATTCCAGATTAGGAAATTTTTTGGCGATCGCTCAAAATACCAAATTCAAGTTCAAGCAATACATAGGTAATCATTATGGCTGGTCAAAGAGACACATCTAAAGACGGTTTAAACAACAAAATTCAAACATTAGTTTTAACTAATTTTAAAGGGCTTTGGCAATTACTTCAAAGCAACGAATCTATCAAACGTAAAGTTAACAAAGCATTGCTCAATAGTCTCATCTACAAAATTCCTACTCGTCCTAATCCCTACAGTATGATGACACTAGATAAGCATATTCCTGATACCGATAAGGAGAAGAAAACTGATACTTATACTTCCTGGGACTCACTCAACGATCGCACTTATACCGGACGACATTTACCACCTAATCCCAAATTAAACGACCCAAATAATCTACCAAAGGTTGAAGACCTAGCGATTTTATTCCACAAAAGAGACGGGAAAACAATTTACTCTAGCAAATCAACAATGCTGTTTCCCTATTGGGTGCAGTGGTTTACTGATAGTTTTCTGCGTCTCGACCACACTAATAAATTAAAAAATACATCCAATCATGAAATTGATTTGTGTAATGTTTATGGTTTAACCCGAAAACAAACACATCTTTTACGCAGCTTCGAAGGTGGTAAATTCAAAACTCAAAAACTCAAACGCCAAGATGGTGTAGAAGAAGAATATCCTCTATTTTATTATGCTGATCCAGCCCAGGGGATAGTTGACCCGCAATTTGTCGGTCTTTATGAACCTATTAACGATGAAAAAAGACAGCCAGCAGATAAAAAACAATATCTGTTTGCAATGGGGGTAGAACGCGCCAATGTGCAGATTGGCTATGTCATGCTCAATACTCTCTGTCTGCGGGAACATAATCGTTTATGTGATGTATTAGCCAGTAATTACCCCGATTGGGATGATGAACGCCTCTTCCAAACTTCGAGAAATATTCTCATGGCAATTATTCTCAAAATCATTATGGAAGAGTACATTAATCACATCACTCCTTATCACTTTAAACTATTTGCTGATCCTGAAGCTTTTACAAAGGAAAGTTGGTATCGTACCAATCATATGTCAATTGAATTTGACTTTGTTTATCGCTGGCATAGTGCGATTCCTGAAACGTTTACCTGTAACGGTAAACCCACTCATGTTGCTACAACTCTCTGGAATAATAAAATCTTAATTGACCAAGGCTTGGGAGCATTAATGGAGGAAACTTGTTCTCAACCAGGAACAAGAATTGGTTTATTCAACACGCCTGATATATTAGTTGAATTAGCTGAATTACCTTCCATTAGATTAGGACGAGAACTGCAATTAGCTGGATATAACGATTATCGAGAATTGTGTGGTTTCCCCAGAGTTACCAGCTTTGATCAAATTACTGGTGATGAATTTACTCAACAGAAACTTAAAGAATTCTATGGTCATGTTGATAATATTGAGTTTTTTGTTGGACTCTACTCTGAAGATGTGCGCCAAAATTCAACCATCCCTCCTTTAGTAGCACGTTTAATTGGGATTGATGCTTTTTCTCAGGCACTAACTAATCCTTTGTTATCACCTAAAATCTTTAACAAAGATACTCTTTCGCCTATAGGCTGGGAAATATATCAAACTACAAATACCGTCTCAGACT
The DNA here is from genome assembly GCF_015207705.1 of Nostoc sp. LEGE 06077. Classification (GTDB taxonomy): domain Bacteria; phylum Cyanobacteriota; class Cyanobacteriia; order Cyanobacteriales; family Nostocaceae; genus Nostoc_B. The sequence continues at coordinate 50,152 of NZ_JADEWI010000028.1, read as the reverse complement.
TAGTTAATCGCAACGTTCCGTCATCAGGCAAAAAGTATAAAGTTACTTTTGATTTGCACAAGGAATAGCTGATTTGAGTTTGATTGATCAGGACAAAAATATCCTCAACTTCTTTGAGAAGTTGGGGATATAAAGGTTAAAAAATATCTCACCACAATTATTCTATCTATCTGTTGAACAATGAACCTATTTACAGAATATCCAGAACAAGACGAAGCAAAATATTGCGCTCTCATGAGTGAGCTAGTCAGAAAGAACATGGATAATCTTTACGGAGGTGAGAAGCAAAAAATTGCCAAGCGAGATACTCACTCTAAAACTCACGCTGCTGTTCAAGGTACTTTAGAAATTTTTGACTTTGATGAAGCCGCAATTAAACAAGAATTGCGTCAACGCACTTCCTTAACTGAAGCTCAAATTCAAGGAATTTCCCTGAAACAAGGTTTATTTGCCAAAGCAAAACAATATCCTGTTTGGTTACGATTTGCTAGTGGTGCATTCTCCGTCAAAAATGATTATGAAGGTGATACACGCTCTATGGCGGTGAAAATCCTTGGGGTAGAAGGAGAAAGATTACCACAAAGTCATGAGTTAAAAACCCACGATATTATTGTCCACAATACAGAACTCTTTTTTGTCAGAACTATTAAAGACTTCTACAGCTTTTTTTTGGCGATTTATCGAGCAGGTTTATTTCCGCTTTTTAAGTTGTTGGTGCTGTTATGGCTCAAGTTACATCCCTACGAATCGAATCTTCTACAAACTAGTTTCAAACGTTTTCCTAAAAGTTTACTCACCGAACGCTATTGGAGTGCTTCGGCCTATGCAGTGGGACTCAAACCAAATTTTGACCCATCTCAACCAGGTCGAGTTCCGGTGGAATATCCGGCTGTAATTAAATATGGGTTTACTCCAGTTTCTAGTCAAGCACCCTATCAACCACTTCCTCTAGAGTCCAGACCAGAAACTGAACTTCAGCGTATCAAAGCTTCAGGTGCAGAGGATAACTACTATCGAGAAGATATTATTCAAGCTTTAGCCAAGCCTGATGCTGAATACACTTGGGACTTTCAAATCCAATTTCAAACTAAACCAGAGATGTCGGTTGATGATTCCACGATTCCTTGGAATGAAGCAGAATCACCTTTCTTGACAATTGGCCGTCTGACAGTGAAGCATCAAAAAGTTGATTCTCCCTTAGAAAGTGACTTTGGGGAAAATCTCAGTTTTTCTCCAGGGAATGGTTTAGCAGTACATCGTCCTGTCGGTGCGATTAATCGATTGCGCTACACTGTGTATTCCATTGTTGCTCAGTCTCGTCATAGTAAACGAGGAGTCAAATATCAAGAACCAACTGTTGAGACAAAATATTAAGTCAGTCTCATGACTATTCGGATTCGGCTAAATTTGTATACATAGCAGAAAGCTGGAAACAGAAGTTAAAAACATTACTGTTTCTGGCATTCACTTTTTTAGAATGTCTGAATCTATGTGACTAAAGCTATGTCCTTAAACAATACTGACAGCCAATAACTGTTCTGACATATCAAAATTAGATGTGACATTCTGCACATCATCTAAGCTTTCTAGAGTATCGATTAACTTTAGCAGCGATCGCGCCTGATCTGCGTCTGTCACTTCTACATTATTACTGGGAATCCAGCGCAATTCGGCATCAGTGACTTTAAAACCCTTGTCTTTGAGGGTTTGGTTGAGAATTTCTAAATTAGCAACCTGCGTCACTACCTCGGCCGTCTCCTCTTCCGTCATTTCATAAGACTCAGCACCACCTTCTAAAGATGCTTCTAAAAGCTGGTCTTCATTAACCACACCTTGCACAACACACACACCTTTTTGGTCAAACATCCAGCTAACGCAACCAGTCTCACCCAAATTTCCACCATTTTTACTAAAAGCCACCCGTAAATCAGCCGCCGTACGATTGCGATTATCGGTGAGGGCTTCAATTAAAATAGCGACACCACAAGGGCCGTAACCTTCATAGCGAATTTCTTCCAGACTATGATTATCGCCGTTAAATGTACCTGCACCTTTAGCGATCGCTCGTTCAATATTGTCATTGGGGATACCCGCAGCTTTTGCCTTGTCAATCGCTGTGCGTAGTTGGAAATTCCCGGTTGGATCTGGTACACCGTTTCGCGCCGCCACAATAATTGCCCGCGATAACTGAGTAAAAGTTTTTCCCCTTTTGGCATCTACTACAGCTTTTTGGCGCTTAATATTAGCCCATTTACTATGACCTGCCATAATTTGAAACTATTTATGTTCTCTCCAAAGATTAGGATATACAAGGAAAGTGTGAAGTGTGAAGTGTGTAGACGCGCAGCGGCTTGCCGCAGGCTAGTATGAAGTATCAAAATTTAGCTTTCATTCTTCATGAGTTGCTATTCCCTATCAGGTTAGTGATTCATCTTCTCAAGGGATTATTTGGGCGGTTTTTGCTTAACAGACGCAAATTTAGGCGAATCAAACAGAAATTACCCCAATATCCACAGCAATTACTTTTGTTACTGCTGATAGGTATAGTTGCTGTCAGTGGATGCCAAACTCTGCGTTCTAGAGTCGACGCAGATAAGGTCATTCATCTAACTTTATGGCATGGTGTGAATCCACCACCAAATCGAGATGTATTGCAAAAGCTGGTAGATAAATTTAACCAAACCCATACAGATATTCAGGTAGAGTCTTTGTACATTGGGCAACAAGATCAGCAAACACCAAAAATTTTGGCTGCTGTTGTTGGCAATGCACCGCCAGATTTATTGTGGTACAACCCAACTATTGCCGGGCAACTAGTAGAACTGGGGGCGTTGATTCCTGTAGATGAGATGCTGGCAAACTCCCCAGTCAAAAACGAAATTGACCCAACTTTGTATGCGTCAATGGAATACAAAGGCCAATTATGGTCAGTTCCCTTTGCTACAAATAACCTCGGCATTTTTTACCGTCCGAGTTTATTTAAAGCCGCAGGAATTACGAAAATTCCCCGAAGCTGGGCAGAATTTCGCCAAGTTGCCAAACAACTAACACTCGATATGAATAATGATGGGCAGATAGACCAGTATGGAATGTTTTTGCCTTTAGGTAAAGGTGAATTTACTGTTTTCACTTGGCTGCCATTTATGTGGAGTAGTGGCGGTGAATTGGTGAGTAGTGATGCCCAAAATCCCGCAGGTGTGAGATTAACCGAAAATCCAGGAGCGATCGCAGCTTTACAATTTTGGCGTAATTTAATTACAGACGGTTCCACAATGTTATCTAGCCCAGAACGAGGCTATGAAACAGACCCCTTGTTATCTGGAAAAGTCGCTATGCAAATTAACGGCCCTTGGAATTTAGGACAATTTCAAGATACTCAGGTTGATTTTGGTGTTTTTCCCCTCCCTGCTGACCAAAAACAGTCGACTAATATTGGTGGTGAAAATCTGTTCTTATTTAAAACCACACCAGAACGTCAAAACGCGACATTTAAGTTTGCAGAATATGCTATGAGTGCTGATTTTCAAACAGAATTAGCCCTAGGAACTGGTTATTTACCGATTAACTTAAAATCTCGCCAAAGTACAAAATATCAGGAATTTGTCAACAAAATACCACAAGTAAAAATATTTTTAGAACAAGCCCAGTATGGCCGCAGTCGTCCCATTTTTCCTGGTTACAATCGCATTTCTGATGGTATCGGACGGGCAGTTGAAGCTGTCTTATTAGGTAAACTTTCGCCAACTGAGGCACTGCAAGCTAGTCAGCAGCGGTTAGATTTAATCTTCAAATAAAGCCAAACATAGCCATAAACAAGGGAAAAATCTGAGCAGTGACATCTACTGCTCAGATTCGTTGGTGCTGTTCTGTGTCATTATTAACTTCAGTCGAATTTGCCAACATTACGCAAATTTAAAAAAATAATCTGCAAATTTACTCAATTTACGACTCAGAGTTTTACTTCTAGCTATATATTGACTTCTGTATAGTTAATAAAATACAATTTTAGATTGTCTGTCTTATTCCTGCTCGGATCAGGTAGACACATCACAAAAGCTAACCACAGCGATTCATCAAGCTCAGGTATATCGCCTTTTCTACAAAAGATTATAGTTAGCTACCTGTACGGCAACTCTAAGGACAATTTTATGACCTACGCAATTATTGAGACTGGCGGCAAACAAATAAGAGTTGAGCCTGGTCGTTTTTACGACATTGAACTGCTGACCGCCCAACCAGACGAAAAAGTTACAATAAATTCCGTACTACTAGTACAGCATGAAGATGGAATCAGCATTGGACAGCCTCTAGTAGCTGGGGCAACGGTAGAAGGGACAGTATTACGACATTTTAGAGGTCGCAAAGTCCTGGTATACAAAATGAAGCCGAAGAAGAAAACCCGCAAAAAACGGGGTCATCGCCAAGAAATTACCAGATTATTAATTAATTCCATCACTCTTAATGGTCAGGTATTTGCAGCGTCTGAAGCAGCAACAGCCGAAGCTCTAGAAGCTGAGAATTCCCCAGCGGAAACCACTGCTGAATAATAGAAAAATAAACATAAAAGGAAATTATGGCTCATAAGAAAGGAACAGGTAGTACACGCAACGGTCGTGATTCTAATGCCCAACGTCTGGGTGTGAAGCGTTTTGGTGGTCAAGTTGTGCGGGCGGGAAATATCCTTGTACGTCAACGCGGTACTAAATTCCACCCTGGTAACAATGTTGGTATCGGCAACGATGACACTTTGTTTGCCTTAATTGATGGTGTTGTTACCTTTGAGCGAAAGGGTAAATCTCGCAAAAAAGTCAGCATTTATCCAGTTGTTGTGGCGACTGAAGCAGTAGCCAGCTAGAAATCTGGGAATTTGATTTATTGCCCAGAATTTTCGCCAAAAAAATGAGGGTTGGTAAATTCCCCCCTCATTTTTACTATTTATCAAAGCTTAAGGTCTTGCGTTTCTACTTACCACAGAGATGTATGTATTGATAACTCTTCGTGGAGAAATGCGCCGCAAGCTATACCTGTTAATGAAAATAAGGATGTAATTAAGAAAGCTGACCTTCCTTGAAATCCTGCTGTGTGAAAATCAATTTTTGCTAATATAGCCGCAGAAATAATTAATAACGTATCGAGAAAGAGTCGAAACCAAGCAACCATCAAGAAAAACAAAAATGCCCCACACACGGCAATCAAGAAAGTTCTAGTACTTGACTCAAAAAATACACTAGAATAATTAGCCATTGCTAAAAAGGGAACAGCTAAACTTGCTAACAAAATTAATACACCAAGTATCACTACTATCCACAGAGGCCAGGGCATACGTGATTCAGATAACACCCAACCTAGGGTAGTATAACTAACCAGTACTAGTAATAAGGATATCCAAGGAAGTCTTTTGAAAATTGACATGGGTTGGTTTTACCATGAATAAGTAAAGTGATTTTTTTAAAAAAATTTTCAATTACCAAAGACTTAAGCTTACTTGTAGGAGTCTTGATGCTGGTGGGAGTCAAGGCGATCGCCACCTACAAGAAAGCAAACTCCAATTGAGTATATTATGACGAGAATGGCTTAGACTATATGTCTATCATCCTATTTTTACAAGACGTAATCAATAGGCTGTTAGGCGAATTCTATAAATTTACAAACAATTACGGTACAAACTAGTTAAATATTTTCGTAAACATTTGTAAACTGTTAGCAGCAGAGTAGCAAAGTATCACATCGGGATTAAGGAATTGTCATGAAACAACTTGTTGTCGCTGAGCGCGTAAGCCTCATCGGTCATATTGTGTCAATGGTGTTTGGGTTAGTAGGGATATTATTGGTTGTACCCAATGCCGAACTCATTTTAAACTTGTCTGAATTTGGGCAAACTGCCATGCAGTGGAGTATGGCTGGTGGCGGTGTAGTTTATATGATTTTGGGTGCAGCAGCCGTATTGTTGTATGCCTCGCGGACATTAGGTGTGGGTCGTGCTGTGGCATTTCTGCTGCCTGCTGTATTAATTTCTTTAACCAGTGAACTCTTAGGAACCAGCACAGGCTTTCCTTTTGGTCACTACCACTATTTAAGTGGCTTAGGTTATAAAATTGCTGGTTTAGTTCCGTTTACAATTCCCTTATCTTGGTTTTATTTAGGCTGTGTATCTTACTTGTTAGCCCGTGCAGGTTTAGAAGTAGATACAAAACCGAGCTTGTGGCGACATATTGGCGCGATTAGCTTGGGTTCTTTGCTGCTGACCTCCTGGGATTTTGTACTTGACCCAGCAATGAGTCAAACGACCTTACCCTTTTGGTATTGGCAACAACCAGGTGCTTTCTTTGGAATGCCTTATCAAAACTTTGCCGGTTGGTTAGGTACTGGCGCAGTCTTCATGACAGTAGCAGCTTTATTGTGGAAAAACCAGCCAATCAAATTTGAGCGATCGCAACTCAATTTACCTTTAGTAGTCTATTTAAGCAACTTTGCTTTTGCTACAGTTATGAGTCTGGCTGCGGGATTCTCTATTCCCGTATTACTCGGTTTAGTCTTAGGCGTGACTCCTGCTATTACCTTGTGGTGGAAAGCATCAGCAACAACTACTCAAGTTACCATTGAGCCTGCAACTCAAGAAGTGTCTGTAGCCAGTGTCAAAGTTGCTTTGAAGTAGTACACACTTAAAGCAAGCAAGGGATTATGGGGAAAATTTTGTTAGTACCCAATCCCCAATTATTTACCGGAAGTCATAAATTATTCGTGAACAAAAAGATAGCCGATTTCTTGAAGAAGTCGGCTATCTGAATCTGATTAAGCAGAGTTATTGAGGATAAAAATATTCCCAGTTCGTCTACTTAAAATTTGAAAATTACGTTTTTGAGCATATATAGAGCATATTAAAGAGATTAATAGCTGAAAGTACAGATATTGTGGGAACTGTTCAATTATTATGGTCTATGATTGGCTTACTCCTGACAATGGGTGGCACATTTCTGGAAGCATATAGTATCACCTTGCCTTGGAGTTGGACTCAACATGGAATTCAAACTTTTTCTTTAGGTGTCACCTTTCAAATTGGTGCAGTGTTACTTGTCGGTTGTTTGGGAGGGCGAAATGCTGGTGCGCTTTCGCAAATTGCCTACTTGGTGATGGGGTTAACCTTACTACCTGTATTCTCTGAAGGTGGAGGGCTTGGTTATGTTAAGCTGTCTCAGTTTGGCTATTTATTAGGCTTTATTCCAGGAGCATGGATTTGTGGCTTTTTAGCTTTTCAAGCCAGACCAAAACTAGAATCTTTGGCATTTAGTTGTATTTGTGGCTTGTTAACCATTCATTTCTGCGGTATTACTTATTTGACTATTAGTTATTTTCTTCAGTGGCAAGGTACAGAAAATTTGTCCTTAATCCAAGCAATCCTGAAATATTCTTGGGTTTCAGTCCCAGGACAATTGGCTGTAGTCTGTGCTGTTACCTCAATAGCTTATTTATTACGTCATTTAATGTTTTATTAGTTATTAGTCCCTTGTCAATAGTCCATTGTCAATAGACTGACTCTTGACTTTTGACTATCGACTCTTGACCAACTGACTAACCTACCATGACTTTACAAAATCGCCTGTTTTGGATTGCTGCTTTTATCGCTTTTTTTTTAGATCAACTGACTAAATATTGGGTAGTGCAAACCTTTAAATTAGGGGAAACATTACCACTAATACAAGGGGTATTTCATTTTACTTATGTGACTAATACAGGTGCAGCTTTTAGCTTACTCAGTGGCAAGGTAGAGTGGTTACGCTGGCTATCCTTGGGAGTTAGTTTAGTGTTGATAGCATGGGGTATATTTGGCTCAATGCTAAGTCGTTGGGATCAGTTGGGTTACGGGTTAATTTTAGGCGGGGCGATGGGTAATGGCATCGATCGCTTTGTTTTAGGTTATGTAGTAGATTTTTTGGATTTTCGCTTAATTAATTTTGCTGTATTTAATATTGCCGATTCATTTATCAGTATTGGTATTGTTTGTTTGCTCATAGCTTCGTTTCAAAAAACCCCAACGACCAACCACAGAAGGTAAAGAAGCGTTCAACTATGCTGTAAAAACTCTACTTGTGGTAATAAAGGGTCAGTTACAATAGCTACACCGATAAAACCCCAGCGTTTGAGCAAGCTACTGAGTTGGCTTCCTGGTAGAGATTCTACAGCAAAGCGATTTGCGACTTCTGCTGCATGAGTATTGAGATAGCTTAAAGCATCAAAGTTTTCTCGAAACAGCAACACATAACCTGATTCTTCAGCGTTGGGACGCGCTGTCAGATAACGACCATCAGCTTTTACACGCAATAGATAATAAACGTCGGAAAGCATATTGATAGTTCCAGACTTGATATCAGTTAATTTGGGAGCTATGGCAGAAGGCAGAAGGTGAGACAGCGCGGTCTTGGGGGTTTCCCCCATGAGCGACTGCGAACCCGAAGGGCAGGAGTAAGAGTCTTACTATTCCTGATATTCAAGCTTTCAAATTGTCCTACCATATCTGACTACAGCTATAACGCTTCTGATAGAAAAAAATCAGTAAACAGGTAGAAACCAAACGGAACAAGGCTCTTAATGGGGAATAGCCTGTAATGCTTGATAAAACCTCTTCAAAAATCAATAGGCTAAATATTTAAGCATCTAACTTAATTCGGGGATCGGCGACCTTTAACATTAAATCTGCGAATAAGTTGCCGATATTTAACAGTAAAGCACTCATCACGAGGCTTGCCATGACTAAATATTGGTCTTTAGCGATAACTGCCTGCAAGGTTAATCTTCCTAAACCTGGCCAGTTAAAGAACTGTTCGGCGATGAATGCACCGCCTAATAAACTAGCTAATTCAAAACCCAGCAAAGTAATTAAAGGGTTGATAGCATTGCGGAGAGCATGAACGTAGATAACGCGATTTTCTGGTAATCCTTTGGCGCGGGCTGTTTGGATATAATCTTGACGTAAAACATCCAATAATTCCCCACGGGTGATGCGTTGCAAACCAGCAAAGCTGGTGATACTCAATGCAACAGTGGGTAAAATCATGTGCCAAACGACATCAATAATTTTACCAAACCAAGATAAATCAGCATGATCAATGCTAGTCATGCTACCAACGGGAAACAAAGGCGAGGTAAATTGAGCAAATATTAATAAAAATAGGGCGGTGATGAAACTGGGAAAGCCTTGTCCGGCGTAGCTAATTACCTGCAAGATGCGGTCTGTGGGGCGATTTTGCTTGACAGCAGCGATGATGCCCAAAGGAATTGCGATCGCCCATGTCACAATTAAAGAAGCGATCGCGAGTAGTAACGTTGCTGGTACTCGCTCCCATAACAGCGAAGCTACAGAACGCTGGTAAACAAAACTTGTGCCAAAATCTCCTTTGGTAAATATCCGCCACAACCACAAGAAATATTGCTCAGGCCAAGACTTATCTAAACCAAACTGTCTTCTAATTTCCTCAATGCGTTCTGGCGAAATTTTCGGATTTTGTCGCAGGGTATCTACATAATCCCCTGGAGACAATTTGATGATGAAAAACGACAGCGCTGATGCCAACAATAAGGTAAACAGCGCCTGCAATATCCGTTTCACCACATAAATAAAAGTTTCACTTGTGATTAGCCTAATTAGCCAATCTCGACTTGTCTCCAAGGAAATTTTTGTAGCTGTCATAGTATTTAGTCAATGGTCAGTGGTCAATGGTCAATGGTAAATGTCTTGGGACTATGGACTTTTGACCATTGACTAATATTCAATTAACGAGATAATCGGCACATCTGGGAGATGTTTCCGCCCTTGTAAATCCCGTAGCTCGATAATAAACCCAAAACCTACTAGTTCACAGTCAAGCTGTTGGACTAACTGTGCTGTAGCCTTGGCTGTCCCACCTGTAGCAATCAAATCATCTACAATTAAAACTCGGCTGCCTGGATGCAATGCGTCTTGGTGCATTTCCAAGCAGTCAGTACCGTACTCTAGTTGATATTCAATAGAGTGAACGGCTGCGGGTAACTTGCCTTTTTTCCGCACAGGAATAAACCCAGCACCTAATTTATAAGCTAGAGGAGTGCCAAAAATAAATCCCCGCGACTCCATCCCAATCACATAATCTGCTTTAAATTCAGCTTCATTGCATTTCTGAGCAAAAAAGTCAATAGTGTAACGCAGTCCTTCTGGATTACGCAGTAGAGTAGTAATATCTCGAAATAAAATGCCAGGCTTGGGAAAATCTGGGATGTCACGAACTAGAGATTTTAAATCCATAAACAGTGAAGGAGTAGGTCAGACTGGAAAAATCGTACACTATAATGTCATACGCTGGATTTGAGGCTCTAGTATCATCATCCATTGACGATAGTGAGAATCTACACCAAGCTTAAATATGGACTGGTACTCAATATTAAAACAAGGTGAAATGATGCTGGAAAAACTGAAATTATAAGTATACGCAAACTTGGCTGTAGAACAAGTTAAGTCATGTATACGTCAAGTATTATGGCTACTGCCACAAGTTTAATGTTATTTTTTGGCTACTTATCTTAAATTTAGTTGTACTAGTTGTATCTAGTCTGTTGGAAGCGCACAAGGTAATTTATCGAATGAATGTCTCCGCGAGCTTAACGCCGTTCAACAGTCCCGCACCTGCATCAACGCCAATGATTTTGGATACATTACCAGATCCGGCGATCGCAGGACAAGGATGTCCGCCCAGAACTCGGCTGCAAATCGACCTCCTTTTACTGGCAATTGAAGCTTTAGAACTTGGTGGTTCCGAAGCAATTCTGGCTTTTGCTGAAGAACTAGATTTAACCGACATTATTAAAAATCGGGTCAATTTATGGCGGATGCGTAGCTCTAACCCTATGCGCCGAGCAAATATCCGCAGACCCCTAACTATTATGGAAGCAAAGGCTTTAGTCGTCATTGCTTGCTACATTGCCCGGCGGTTAACAGTTGTCATCCGCCAGATGCTAATGATATATCAGCAAATGAATGACAAACAGATACCTTTAGAACAAAATTTGCGTTTATCTAACTATTTAGAACGCTTTCGAGCGCATTTTAAAAGTAGAATGAATGCCCGACGTTCTGGCGTACTAGCATTAACTTCTGATGAAAAATTAGATGAGTTAGCTATTAATTTGTTAGAAAAACTCCTATTTTGTACAGGTACGGCCGGAATGCAGCGGTTCTGGATTAGTCTTTTTGACGGTGAAGTGGAATGAATATTCAACGGAAGTACAGTTTACCTAACTGTACATTGCTTTTAGAGGGTTTAAGTGATGCTTCGAGGGCGGCACATTTACAAGAGCTACGCCCAGAATTATCAATATTGGTAAATGTAGAATGCTATATATCTGGTTATAAGCAGCCCTTAGTTGGCGGCCGAGAATTTTTTGAAAGTTTGGTTAGGGCTGTAAGTGGCTACGCCCAAGAATTTTTAAGTACTGTGCCGAATCCCCAAGCTCATAATCAAGATTCGGAATTAGTAGAACTCCAAAAAATTGACCATAATCGCCACAGACTAATTATCCATTCTGAAAGCACAAGCGAAGGCTTAGAGCCGAATTCTTCCCCAAATAAATCACCGATTGAAATTGATATGAATACGGTGCAGTTATTTGATTTGGTAGAAGCGGTAGATCAATTTTTTGCTGATACTCAAACTCTACCAGAGTTATCACTAGAGTTACAACCAGTAGCCCGGCGCTATGGTGGTGCAAATGAAATTCTGATTAAGCAAGCAGTACCAGCCAGTATTGGAGTTGCGAGTGTCGCAGTTGCAGCGGTTGCTTTTAGTTTGATTCCACCTCCGCAAATTCGCACACCAGAACCACAGCCAGAAACTCAAAGTAGCGCCACGCCAACACCTAGTACTGTGGCGGGTATACCAAGCACAACACCATCAGCTAGTGCAACACCTATAGCTGCTACGACAAATCCTACCCCCACTCCCAGTGCAGCAGCTACAACAGCACCGACAACAGATTTAGAAGCACTGTTAAATACAACTGCTGAAATTACTGACCCATCTCAACTACGGGCTTTAAATCGTCAGGTATGGAATCAACTTGATCCCGCTTGGAATAATCGTTCGGCAATTAAAGACGATTTAGTTTATCGTCTCGGTGTAGCTGGTGATGGGGCAATTGTTGGTTATAAGGCGATTAATCAAGGGTCAAATGAAGGCATAGAATTAACTCCACTACCCAAAGTCCTTTATAATCCGGCTAAACGTAGTGCGATCGCTAATGAACCCATAGCCCAGTTTAAAGTCGTCTTTACTAGCAAAGGCGTATTAGAAGTTAGTCCTTGGCGCGGTTACGCTAGTACACCAAAAGTAATTGGTAGCAAAATTACAGATGCTAATACAGTTAAAACTTTAAACCAAAAGCTATACAACACTATTCGCCAAAATTGGAAAGGTACTCCTAGTTACACCAAAGATTTGCGTTATCGAGTCGCCGTAAATAAAGAAGGCATTATTGCTGATTATGAACCACTAAATCAGGTTGCTTTCGATTATTTCCGGGAAACACCACTGCCAAGTATGTTTCAAACTGTTTATGGTTCTAATGGCGCAGCCCCCAATAATCAAGAAGCACTGGCGCATTTCCAAGTTGTGTTTAATCCCGATGGCAAACTAGAAGTGACTCCTTGGAAGGGGTATCAGTAGATATAGTAGGGGATAGGGGATAGGTGACAGGTGATAGGTTACAGGGGATAGGGAACAAAGTTAAGAGACTTTTACGGATGTCTTAGCTACCTGGGCGATCGCGATAAATTGTCATCCCCTAGTAGAATGAACTACGAATCTATCTAGGACAAGTTTTTCGTAGCTAGTAAAAACAACTATGTTGTTTTCGGGTAATAATAACTTTGTTACTCGATAGCGTTGCTGGTAACGAAAATGACGCGCTCTCCAAATTCAGGCAATGATCAGGAGCCTACTAACAGACGTTTATTACATCTTCTCCTTTTAAGACGTACTAGTTTGGTAGTAGGAATTTTTTTGCTCGCTGGAATTGCATGGGGAATTTGGTGGGCGAGAAATTATGTATATAACGATTTAGCCCCGTTAGTCGAGACGAATCTTGAACAATTACTGGGGCGACCGATAACATTAGGTCAAGTTGAGGCTTTTTCACTTTCGAGTCTGAGATTTAGTTCTCTGGCTATACCAGCAACGCCTACTGATTCTGACCAACTGACAGCCAAAGCTGTTGATGTGCGCTTTTCTCTGTTACCAGTCATTTTCAGCCGCACATTACCTTTAAATGTCACCGTCGTGCAACCCCGTGTTTTTATCCAACAAGATCAGGAGGGCCGTTGGGTAACGGCGGCGGTGAAGTCTCAAGAAGGGCAAGGTATTATTCAAACACAGTTACAAACACTTGAGATTGTTGATGGCAATGTAGAATTATTACCAGCTTCTACACCAACTAAACCAAAAGGTTCTGTAGTTATTAATCAGTTCGGTGGGGTAGCGCGATTTTCACCAGATAATACACAGATTGGTTTTGAAATCAATGGTCAACTAGCCAGAGGTGGTGCAGTTAAAATTACTGGTGACACACAACCAAAAACACAACAAACTAACCTTCAGGTTGTGGCGCAAGATTTACAAGCATCAGATGTTAGCCGATTAATTCAGTTACCCATTGTTTTGCAAGCAGGAAGGGTAAATGCTGACTTAGGTGTGCAGATTCCCGCAGATGTTTCTGATATAGCAATTACTGGGACAGCTATTCCAAGTCAGGTGACGGCGCAAATCCAAAATATTCCCCAAAAGTTTGTCAATGCTAACGGTAGATTAGTATTTCAAGGTCAGGCGATCGCACTAGATAATCTCACCACAAACTTGGGTAAGGTTCCCATTCTGGCGAATGGCATAGTTAATCTTAAAACAGGTTTCAACCTCGTAGCGCAGGTAAAACCAGTCAGTGCAGAAAACTTATTAGATACTTTCAACGTTAAATCACCAGTTGTCGCCACTGGAGAAATTCAAGCCAACATCAAAGTTCAAGGTTCCCTTCAGCAACCAGTTCTTAGCGGTAGTGCAAGTAACACTAAACCTATTCAAGTTGACCGTGTACAGTTTAAATCGGTCAACACTAATTTTCGCTTGAATGTTAATAAAAATGCGTCGCAAATCACTGTCTCAAATCTCAACTTAGTTCCCGCAGCTGGTGGAGTAATTACAGGCGGTGGTCAAGCCATACTGGGTGGTCAGGTAAAATTTAACGTGCAAGCTGAGGGAATATCTGGAGATATACTGGCACGTAATTACGGTTTCACTCCCCCAATTAACATTGGTAATGTCTCAGCTAATACACAAATTACTGGCTCCCTGGGCAAACAACCTTTAATACTCAACATTGCCAACATTCAAGTACAACCGCCATCTGGCGGGCAAATTGTCGGGCGTGGTCAAGTGCAACTAGCACCCCAAGGTAGAGTATTGTTGAATGTTCTCGCCCAAAATTTACCAGGGGATGTCATCGCCAAAACCAACAATTCTTCCTCTACAATCAAAGTTGGAAATGTATCATTAAATACTAGAATTTCTGGCGCGTTGGGGAGTTTGCGGGCTGTGGCGCAAGTGCAAGCGCCTAATGCAACTTATCCCACCATCGGTGCAGCTGTAATTAACCAACAAGGACAGAATATTATCTTGCCCACGGCGGTGTTTAATGTGGCAGGTAATACAATTAGAGCTAGGGGTCAGGTTGTACAGAATCGTTGGCAAGCTTTTGTTAATACTGAGCAAGTTCAGTTAAGCCGTTTTAAACAGATTCCAGAGCAATTTCAGGGCGTTGTCAATAGTGCGTCGGTGAATTTGTCAGGAAGTACGAAATCTTTTCAACCGGAAACTATTCGCGCCACCGCACAAGCAAACTTGAGTGTGGCAGGTGGGAGAGTTAACATCAGGAATGCTAATTTAAATAATGGTCGCTGGCAAGCTGTTGCTAATGCTTCGCAGATTCAACTCAGCCGTTTTCCGCAAGTTCCCGACCAATTTCAAGGAGTTGTCAATAGTGCGTCGGTGAATTTGTCAGGAAGTACGAAATCTTTTCAACCGGAAACTATTCGCGCCACCGCACAAGCAAACTTGAGTGTGGCAGGCGGAAGAGTTAACATCAGGAATGCTAATTTAAATAATGGTCGCTGGCAAGCTGTTGCTAATGCTTCGCAGATTCAACTCAGCCGTTTTTCACCACAACTGCGAGGGCGGCTTAATGGTAATGTGCAGTTGGCTGGAAATACCAAATCTTTTGCGCTTGCAGATATTCGCGCCGCGGGACAACTTCGCGCTAATCAAGGGGTGGCGCAGTTAGCACAACCATTGACAGCCCAATTTCAGTGGAATGGTAAGCAGATTATTGTGCCACGAGCAACGACACCGGGAATTAGTGCGAATGGTGCGATCGCAGTACAATTACCAGAAACAGGTACACCGAAAATTGTTGGCTTTAATTTCAATGTCCTGGCGCAGAATTTCAACCTCAACAATACAGGTGTGCAAGTACCGGGAGACATTGCCCTATCAGGCTTTCTCGATTTTAATGGGCAAGTTACAGGTACTCTAGAAACTCCTCAAGCTACAGGTAATATTCGCCTGCGGAATTTCAATGTGAGTAACTTAGCCTTTGACCCGGTTTTAGCTGGTAGTGTTAATTTTCAAGGCGGACAAGGGGGAAGTCTGCGACTGGCTGGGGTGCAAGATAGAATAGCCTTGAACTTGGATGGAAATTATCGCCCAACTTCATTTTTACTCAAGCGCGGTCAGGCAATTAGCACAGGTAGAACTGAGGGTGATAATTTAATTATCAACGCTCAACAGTTTCCTATAGCTTTAGTTGGCGGTTTTATCCCTGATAATAGATTGAAACCCTTGGGCGGACAATTATCAGGAAACTTAGTTGTCAATCTGAATAATTATGCTTTGGCTGGAGACGTAGCCATTTCTCAACCGCGAGTTGCTAGAGTTTCAGCCGCGGAATTTCGCGGTAGTTTCAATTATGCTAACGGTACTGCTAACTTAACTAACGGTTTATTGCGTCTTGGAGATAGTAGCATTGCTTTAAGTGGCAGTGTGCAAACTGGGAATAATCCGCAATTTCAAGTCCAAGCTAATTTAGTTCAAACTAGAATCCAAGAAATTTTACAAGCCTTTAATATCTACGATTTCCAAGACTTGAGTACAGGAACAGAACCGCCAACCCTCGCAGGCGCAGAAGCACTCAACACTAGACCTCTTAGCTTACCCAATGCAGACTTGCAAACCCAGTTAGAATATTTCTCGAAAATTGCCACAGTCGTAACGCCACAACAACAGCAAGAGGAAAAACAAACGCCGCCTTTACCTAGTTTGGCAGAATTAACAGGTGCGTTAAATGGCACAATTACCGCTAGTGGTTCGTTAAAATCTGGGTTGAATGCAGGGTTTAATCTTCAAGGTGCTAATTGGCAATGGGGACAATATGCTATTAATCAAGTGATTGCTCAAGGGAATTTTGCTGATGGTGTCGTTACTTTGTCACCTTTGAGTATTGGTATCAATCAAGGATTAGTAGCCTTTACCGGACAGTTAGGCTTTGACCAACTTTCGGGACAGTTGAATGTAGCTAGTTTACCTTTATCTCTGTTTCAGCCTTTCATCGAACAATATCCGATAGATGTTACAGGTGAAGTGAATGCTGTTGCTAATTTGCAAGGTAGTTTACAAGACCCTAGAGTAAATGGTGAAGTATCATTGGCGAATGCAACTCTCAACCAGCAGCCTGTACAGACAGGACAGGTAAAATTTGCCTATAATAATGCGCGCGTAAATTTTGATAGTGCTTTGCTGTTAACTGGAACCCAACCCATCACAATTACAGGTAATGTTCCTGCACCTTTACCCTTTGTCGCCGGACAACCAGAGAGTAATCAAATCAGCGTTAACGCTAATGTGAGTAACGAAGGTTTAACACTGTTAAATCTGCTGACTAACAATCAAGTTGCTTGGCTAGATGGACAAGGACAAGTCGCTGTCAATGTTGGCGGGACTTTAAACCAGCCAATTATCAATGGAACTGCCACATTTAATAATGCCACTATTGGCGCTCAAGCTTTATCAGCACCGCTAACCAATGTGACGGGAAAAGCGGAATTTAACGGTAATACAGTTAATGTAGCCGGGATTCAAGGTAACTATAATCAAGGGTTAGTCACTGCGGCGGGAATCTTGCCGATTTTTGCGGCGGGACAAGCTATCTCCAATCCTCTAACAATAGCGATCGCAAAACAACTAGATTTTCAGGTTCCAGGACTGTATGAAGGTGGTGTGAGTGGGAATGCTGTGATTCGCGGAACAGCACTCAAACCACAAATTGGCGGGGAAATTGAACTGAGTAACGGACAAGTAATTATTGGAAATTCCGCCACGGCTAATTCAAAACCAGCAACCACAGATAGTAATAACATCAACATCAGTGCGGTAAATACAACAGCAGCTAACCCCAACGCTACAACAGAACCGACTAACGCTGTAAATAACACCACCGTAACTAGACCTAATTTACCTGTAGAGTTTGCTGATTTACGCTTGACTCTGGGTAACGATGTGAAGGTGACGAGTCAATCTTTATTCAGCTTTGTACCGGGAGGCGCGGCCTTTAGTCAACCTATACTTAGCTTTAACGCTAAAGGCGATTTGACAATTAATGGAACCTTAGCCAAACCTCTCCCCGAAGGAGTGATTCGTTTAACCGGAGGACGAGTCAGCTTATTTAGCACCGAGTTCACCTTAGAACGTGGCTATGAACAAACCGCCACATTTATTCCTAGTCAGGGACTTGATCCTACATTAGATGTGCGACTGTTGGCGATCGTCCCGGAGACATCAGCCACGAGTAATCGCATTTTAGAATCACCTTTGTCGTCAGAAATCAGCGATATTTCTACTACCAATTTTGGCACTTTACGAACTGTGCGCGTACAAGCCAGAGCCACAGGACGAGCCAGTGAATTAAATCAAAATTTAGAACTCACCAGTCAACCTCGCCGCAGTCAAGGAGAAATTGTCGCTTTGCTGGGTGGTTCAATTTTAAATAACTTTGCTCAAACCGGAGATATAACGCAAGGATTAACCAATTTAGCTGGCAATACTATTTTAGGCAGTTTGCAAGGAACTATTACAGCGATCGGTCAGGCTGTTGGCTTTAGTGAATTTCGCATCTTTCCCACTCCCATTACAGACTCCACATCAAGACGCTCATCGGTGTTTGATTTGTCAGCAGAGGGAGTGTTCAACATTAATCGAGATTTTTCTGTTTCTTTATCAAGACCTTTATTTAGTAGTGATGCGTCTTTTCGTTATAACGTTCTGTATCGGCTGAATGATGAAATCTTGGTGCGTGGTGCAACTGATTTAGGCAGTGAGAATCTGCTGTTATTTGAGTATGAAACCCGGTTTTAGTAGGGGCGAACGGCCGTTCGCCCCTACTATACCAACGATACCAACCGCCGTAGCCTGCGGGAACGCCTCTATTTTATGAATGATACAAATATATTTGTCCGGGCGATCGGCCGTACCCTGGGGGAACGCCCCTATTTTATGAATGATATAAGGGCGAACGGCCGTTCGCCCCTACGATACCAACGTTCGCCCCTAACGTTTTATCACAAACCTTACGTCGTTGCTTATTAACACTACCTCATTCGTTATGAACAAGGAAACGTTTGTTATAAATGGGTAAGCGATCGCTCTAATCAACAACAAACTCACCCTGCACCCTTACGCCTTAAGTAGAACGGTGCAAATAAACCGAACTATATAACAAAAAGTAAAGTGGCTTAAAAACCTCTTTCCTCCTGCCTTGTCATAACGACAATTTTTAACACCTACCTACTTACTTAATATCGTTGCAAAGTCTTCTATCCTCTTCAGTTGCGATTGGATTTTTCACATAATATTGCAACCACTCACAACCCCGCACTAACAATTGGTCTAAACTATGCACAGGCCACAACCGCGCTGTCTCGTCTAAGGAGGCAGTGGCAATGGTTTGGCCATCCGGGCTGAAACTCACATCATATACACTACCCAAATGCCCTTCAAATTCCTGGAGCAGTTGCCCATTGAGACTCCACAATCGTGCTGTGCCTTCAGAAGATGCAGTAGCAATAGTTTGGCCATCCGGGCTAAAACTAACACTATTGGCACTGACCTGATGCCCTTTGAACTCCTGGAGCAGTTTTCCGTCAAGATTCCACAACCGCGCTGTCTTGTCTAAGGAAGCTGTGGCGATGGTTTTGCCATCCGGGCTGAAACTCACACTATAGATCAAACCCTGATGCCCTTTGAACTCCTGGAGCAGTTTCCCATCAAGACTCCACAACCGCGCTGTTTTGTCTTGGGAGGCGGTGGCGATGGTTTTGCCATCCGGGCTGAAACTTACATCATAGACTCCATCCTGATGCCCTTTGAACTCCTGGAGCAGTTTTCCGTCAAGATTCCACAACCGCGCTGTCTTGTCTAAGGAAGCTGTGGCGACGATTTTACCATCTGGGCTGAAACTCACACTTACGACTCCACCCTGATGACCTTTGAATTCCTGGAGCAGTTTCCCATCAAGACTCCACAACCGCGCTGTCTTGTCTAAGGAAGCTGTGGCGACGATTTTACCATCTGGGCTGAAACTTATATCATAGACTCCATCCTGATGCCCTTTGAACTCCTGGAGCAGTTTCCCATCAAGACTCCACAACCGCGCTGTTTTGTCTTGGGAGGCGGTGGCAATGGTTTTGCCATCCGGGCTGAAACTTACACTTACGACTTGGCCCTGATGCCCTTTGAATTCCTGGAGCAGTTTTCCGTCGAAATTCCACAACCGCACTGTGGAATCACCCAATGCAGCGGCGATGGTTTTGCCGTCCGGGCTGAAACTCACACTATAAACATTGAAACGATAGCCTTGGAATACTTCTAAAAATTCACCATTGAGATTCCACAACCGCACTGTGGTGTCGCCCGATGCAGTAGCGATGGTTTTGCCATCTGGGCTGAAACTTACACTTACGACTCCATCCTGATGCCCTTTGAACTCCTGGAGCAGTTTTCCATCAAGATTCCACAACCGCGCTGTCTTGTCTAAGGAAGCTGTGGCGATGGTTTTGCCATCTGGGCTAAAACTTATATCATAGACTCCATCCTGATGCCCTTTGAACTCCTGGAGCAGTTTCCCATCAAGACTCCACAACCGCGCTGTTTTGTCTTGGGAGGCGGTGGCAATGGTTTTGCCATCCGGGCTGAAACTTACACTTACGACTTGGCCCTGATGCCCTTTGAATTCCTGGAGCAGTTTTCCGTCGAAATTCCACAACCGCACTGTGGAATCACCCAATGCAGCGGCGATGGTTTTGCCGTCCGGGCTGAAACTCACACTATAAACATTGAAACGATAGCCTTGGAATACTTCTAAAAATTCACCATTGAGATTCCACAACCGCACTGTGGTGTCGCCCGATGCAGTAGCGATGGTTTTGCCATCTGGGCTGAAACTTACACTTACGACTCCATCCTGATGCCCTTTGAACTCCTGGAGCAGTTTCCCATCAAGACTCCACAACCGCGCTGTCTTGTCTAAGGAAGCTGTGGCGATGGTTTTGCCATCTGGGCTGAAACTTACATCATAGACTCCATCCTGATGCCCTTTGAACTCCTGGAGCAGTTTCCCATCAAGACTCCACAACCGCGCTGTTTTGTCTTGGGAGGCGGTGGCAATGGTTTTGCCATCCGGGCTGAAACTTACATCATAGACTCCACCCTGATGCCCTTTGAACTCCTGGAGCAGTTTTCCGTCAAGATTCCACAACCGCGCTGTCTTGTCTAAGGAAGCTGTGGCGACGATTTTACCATCTGGGCTGAAACTCACACTTACGACTCCACCCTGATGCCCTTTGAATTCCTGGAGCAGTTTCCCATCAAGACTCCACAACCGCGCTGTCTTGTCTAAGGAAGCTGTGGCGACGATTTTACCATCTGGGCTGAAACTCACACTATAGACTTGGCCCTGATGCCCTTTGAACTCCTGGAGCAGTTTTCCGTCAAGACTCCACAACCGCGCTGTCTTGTCTAAGGAAGCTGTGGCGATGGTTTTGCCATCTGGGCTGAAACTCACACTATAGACTTCGCCCTGATGCCCTTTGAATTGATTTCGTTCTGTAATCTTATTTAAAATACTATCCAAAGCAAAAATTGGGCTAATAGCCGGGTATTTTTCCAACGGGCGGCCATCTTTAACTAATCCTTTCAACTCTTTAGCAGAATGCATCACCGCCACCAAAGCTTCCAACTGTGCAAATCCAAACTGTTCTAAAGCATTCAAACCCGCCCGTTCTAGTTCCGTTCCTTTTTTTGCTTCTGCTTGTGCTGCCAATGCTGTTTCAGTTTCTTTCTTTGCGTTTGCCAGTTTTGTTTCTGCTTGCTTCAAAGTCTCATTAGCCTGTCTAGCTTTAGCTTCCGCATCGTCTTGCTGTTTCTTTGCCTGTTGTACGTTCGCCTCAGCAGTTTTTACTTTTTCTGTAACTGTTTTAATTCTTGCCTCTGCGTCGGCGTTCTTCTGTTGTAAATTTGCTGCTTCTTTGTTGACTTTATCTAAGTCTACTTTGGCATCAGCTAAATTTTGGCTTGCCTTTTTAGTATCTGCCTGTGCTACCTTAAATTTAGCTTCCGCATATTGCTTATTTTTTAACGCTACTAGAAAGTTCTTTTCTAAATCTTTGCTTTTATTTTCTAATGCCTGAGCTTTTTTGAGGTTGTTCGCCAGTTTAGTTTCTGTCTGCTGTTTTTCTTGATTAACTTCTTGCAAACCCTGTTGAGCTACGGTGAATTTGATTTCTGACTCTTGCTGTTTTATCTTAGCTGATTTTGCTTGTTGAAATAGACTAAAAGCATACCAACTTGTCACTACTAATAAACATATAGATAAACCAGAACTCAGCAGCAAACGATTACGTCCTTGCTTAATTTTCTGGTCAGCTTCAGTTTGAGCATCAGCTAATATTTTATTTTTCTGTTCAACCCGTTTTAATTCTTCTTCTGTTAGTTGACGCTGTTCTCTTTCTCTTGCCAACTCTGCTAATATTTCATTTCCCTGTTGCTGCCGAATAAAAGCCACCAAATAATCATGCACTAACTGATAACGGTCTGCTGGTGATCCTGGCAATAGCAACACTAACCCCGACTTCACAACAATATCTAAAACCAAATTTAACTTGTCAGCTTCCGCCACCAAATCTTCCGCTAACTCCGCACGAGTTTTCAGTGGTCGCGTTCCATTCTCATCTGTTAATAAATATAAAACCAATCGCGCCACTTGTTCATTACCTGCGCCACAATCTTGAATCACATCTTCTAAAAACTGCTCAACCAGTTTCTCTTTCGTGCCAACCTGCTGATACTGTTCTAGCGTTGTAATGCAATCTGTTTGCAATTGCGCCCCCACAATTTGCAATTCAATTGGGCGCACTTCTCCCAATTCCCCAGCTAAATCACTAACTAATTGCTCAACTAATCTAGGCTCTAAATAAAATTGGGTATTCTCAGTTAAACTTTGAATAACCTTTTTAGTATCATCTGGTGAAAAGTTACCCAAATAATACCGAATACCTTTATCTAAAATATTATTATTAACTGCACTTAAATTAAACAGTCTTTCTAACTCTAATAAATAATGTAAATAATCTTCCCGCAAAGACAGCACAATCTTAACAAAAGGTATATCCAAACAAACCCGCAAAAACTCATAAAACTCAAGCCGCTGCGCCTTATCTGGGTAAACAAAGAAAAACTCTTCAAACTGGTCAAAAATTAAAACTGTTAATAAATTCCGGTCTTCATTATTCTGCAACTGTGATTGAATCGCTGTCACTGAATCAAGATTCACAGTTAATTTCTTTTCTCTAACCGCCTCAAATTCCTCACTCAACCGCCGCCCTAAAACAGTCACCCACTCTGTATAAACTCTAATCAAAATTGGCAAAGCATCACGTTCACCTATGGGTTGCTGTTGCAAAGCCGGAATTAAACCCGCTTGTAAAATTGAACTTTTACCTACACCCGATTGACCATGAATGATAGTTAATTTATGCTGGTTTTCGCTGATTCTCACCCGCAATCTGTTGACATCTATTTCTCGCCCAGAAGCCGCAATTTCTTGAGCAACTGTCCCAGTATTATCTAGTTGACCTAACCCCCTAACCCCCTTCCCTGTGAGGGAAGGGGGAATATTTAAAGCCTCTCTCCTTGCAGGGGAACCAGTGCGTTGCGGGGGTTCCCCCCGTTGTAGCAACTGGTGTGAGAGGTTTGGAGAGGGGTCTTCCATAACTTGTGCAACGTAAGGATTAATCACCTTTCTCTGAGGATTTAAATAAGAAGCCCCAACAAAAGCCCGAAATCCATATTGCTGTTCTATTTGTAATTGTTCTTGTTTAAAATTAAAAGCTTTGAGATATTCACCTTGTTCAAAATAAAGTAAACGTAATTTCTCTAAAATAGAAATATATAACTGTGGATTATATTGATGATTGGCAGATTCTCGCGCCATTTCTAAACTATGAATTGCGGCTGTAATATCACCCAAACCCTGTTGTGATTGAGCTAATATCAACCGATACCAACTATATATATATAGCTGGACATCAGGAGTATTATCTAAAATGTGCAAAGCCTGTTGGGCAAATTGATTTGCTTCATTCCACCGCGAATTCTCTACAGCCACCTCTGCTAAAAAGCCGTAAGCTTGAGCCAATTGCAACGGTGTGCCATATTCTTGCTGCAACAATAATGATTGATTCGCCAGACTTTCTAACTCAGCCCAAGCATTTAAATTTTGCAGTATTTCACCCAATTTATTAATATACTGCGCTACTAAATTTAAATATTCGCCTTGCTCTAAAATATCCAGTGCTTGCTGCAAATATTCTTGAGCCAATTGCCAATAACGTTGATTTTCTGTTTTATCAATTACTGCTTGACGTTCATAAGCTAAAGCAATATGAGCTAATAATATACCTTGTCGTTCTAAATCTTCACTTTGTCGCCAAAAACTCAAACTTTGTTGATAATGTTCAACAGCCACATCTATTTTGTCAGCCAAATAATTGTGCAATCCACGCACATATTCTAAATTAGCCTGTAATGATGGTGTTAAAACTTCGCCGCGACTTTGCAAATCTTGAATTGCTTTTTCTAACTCCCAACAAGTCTGCAAATTAAGAATTATTTTACTAGTGAATATTGCCTCAGTTTGTTGCTGAATAAATGCAATTAACTCATGAGTGGAGTTTTCAAACTCAATAATAGTTGACCAATTTTCTAAATCAGTCGCTAGTCTGATAAACTTTTGCAAAACTAAGTCATTCACCCACAGCAATATCGGGAAAGGAAAGTTGCTGCTAAACTCTTCCCTCACCCTATTAGCCGCAGTCAGCATCGTATCAATGTCTTTAACATTCTCTAAGCCAAATACCATCAATGCGGGAGGCTGTATATTTCCTAGTTCTTCAGTTATGCTTGTGTACAGCGTTTTGACTGATGCTGGTATAGTAATTTCGTGTATGTTTATAGGAGAAATTTGGTGTAATCTTTGGCTAATACGTCGCCGCAAATCAGCATAATTACACCGCAACAAAATCAGTGAAAATTGACCCTGAGAAAGAGTAATTGCTCTAACTAAAGTTTGTAATGAATGCTCATTATTAAGGGTGAGATTTTCAGTCATAACAAAATTATTCAGTCATTGTCGTGAAAAGCGTGATTGTGGTAAGGGCGAACGTCGCGATCAACGAGATTTTCGTAGGGGCGAAATGTGGATTTGATCAACGAGATTTTCGTAGGGGCGAACGGCCGTTCGCCTCTACATTATGGCCATTCGCCCCTACATTCAGGAAACGGCAAAAATGCCATACCCCCAATGAAGCCTCGGTCTATTTCATCATTGATTGCCGGATTCAAATCAGCAACAACCAAACAAATCAACATCAACCGCAATACACCTAAAGCCCCAGTGTGGCAACGTAATTACTACGATCGCATTATCCGCCATGAAGCAGCCTTAGAGAAAATTCGTCAATACGTGCAAACCAATCCCCTATCTTGGAATGTAGATCAATTGCATCCCCATAATCCTTCCAAATGGTAAATTAATTGCGATCCGCTCTTACAACCTAAATTCTCTAGCCTCCGCCAAAATCGGATTAATATCAAACCACGAACCATCCTCATCTCGATATTCAAATACAAACATATTGCGGAGCAAAAGGTCATATTTTTCATGACCTCTTAGGCTTTTTCCTTGGGCGACTTCCCGCAATACTTCCCATTCATCTGCGGTAATTGCCAAAGTTAGTTCGTTGCAGCGTTTTTTAATTACTCTATTGACACATTCCCAGGAAATTGGCGGGTCTTCTTGTTGCAGACAGCGAAACAATATCATGAGTAAGTTCCGCAAATGACCACCGCTTACTAAGCACAGTCTTTCTAATGTTTCAGGACTATCAAAAACCTCTGTAATTAAATGCTGGCTTTGTTCCCAACTCACCCCCGGAAACGCCCGCGCCATTACCATTTGTTTTAGTAGTGTAATTCCTTCAGTAAATTTAGTTCCATCTGGAAATTGCACAGGAACCATCGGTAACACTTTAGGGTCAACGCCAAAGCGATTTGTTAGCCTCCCCAAAGCATTAGAAAAAATCAATACCAAAGGAATGGTATAGACGACGTGACAACTTAGCTGGTTTAATTGTTCACCGCGTTCGACAAATAAATATTCTGGCTGATAATAACCAGAAGGTTTTAAAGAATTATCAATGCGGTCAAGGTTATCAACTATCACTACCAGTCCTTGTTTACCTTGCTGTTTAAGTGTTTTTCTGGCAGGTTTGAGGAGTTCTTGATTAATTGACTCTAAAATACTGCTGGTGCGTGGTTCTAAATATTGCCGCAATTGACTTCGCAGTTTTGGGCTATCTTTTGTTTTAGCAGTTAATTTCCCAATACCTACAGACAACTCAGCTTCTACACCAATATCCAGAGGTGTTTGCAAAAAATCGACAATTTCTGTAAACAGGTTTTGAAAATATCCCGGCTTGAGTTTAATTTTAATTGCTTCTAAGCTTTGACTAACTTCCCGTGCGATCGCCAGTAAAATATCTGTAATATCAACATCTCCCACATCTAAACTTTGGCTGGACTCAAAATACACTACATGAAATCCCAAATCTTCCAACTCTAGTTTTAGCCGTTGTAATTCTGTTGATTTTCCACAGCCAATATGTCCGGTAAATAATTGACAAGTTGGTTCGTCGGCTGAAAGTCGCGCAATTGTCCGTTTCAATTCTTCAATAATCTTGCCACCCCGCACTTTGGCAAAATCAATATAATATTGTCTATCTTCTGCTTTACTAACCGTCAAAGTCTTGCTGGGATTGCAAGCCTGAGAAAATCTGACTAAATCCAGTTTCATTGCTAAATCACCCGAAATCAGCCTGACACTACCGCTTATGCTTGTGATTATATGGTTTTTAATGTGGATATATGCAGACTAATTCAGGTGAAGGCTGTTATGCTATGTTTCCAGAGAAATTAATTAACGACAAAAAAATCACAGATTTTGAGTGAATTCCGACCAAACCCGTAACTTTTTATGTACTTGCGCCAAATACCACATATAATCATTAATCTGGTATTTATCGGCAGCTTTGACTATATACTCTTGAGCTAAATTCAAGTTGTTTGCAGATTCATAATACAATCCTAGATAAAGATGACTATAAAATTTCCCCTTAATTCCTTCTGATTCTCCAACAGTTAAAACTTCTTCGGGTGTACAATTTCCCGCAAACAAATCATATATGAAGCGCAGCACTCGTCTGGGGTCATTTTTAACTTTTAAGAGAGAATTACGTGCTACTTCCACACCTTGCAAACGCGCTAGACAAAGATAGCGCCATACAGTTTCTTCGACATCATTAGCATTCACCGTCAAATCAATTTCAAACTGTTGAGCGCCTTCCGCAAACCTTTCAGCATAATAATAAGATAAGCCCCGTTGCCAGAGGTATGGTTTGAGGCGAGGTTCTATGTTTTCGGCTGTGTCAAAATCTTGAATAGATTCATCAATTTTGGCTAATTGGAATTTCACCATACCGCGCCGGATATAAGCTTTAGGATTATTTGGTTGACTGCGAATGATATCATCCCACTGTTGCAGTTGATTTTCTAAAGAATTGCTAAAAAGCATGAATTAGCTGAAATAATGTGCATTATTCTGCATCATTTCAGTTGAAGTGAGCGATCGTCAATCCCTCTTATAACCAGGGGCTAGGGGAGAGGTGATAGGTGTTTTTTGGAATATTGACAGCCTAAGCGAAAAAATATGACATTTGCGTAAGTCATAATCTAGCCAAGAGGTAGAAGAAATTACTAGGAATATTCGGTAATTTGAGGCTAGTTTCTCAAAAATCAGGAAAAACGCCCGTGGTTCCCATTAAAGATAATAATCCTACAGAAATTACGCCTTATGTAACTTACGGTTTAATTGCCGCTAATGTTCTGGCATTTATCTATGAAAGTAGCCTTCCGCCACAAGCATTAGATGGCTTTTTACACCTTGCGGCGGTTGTTCCCCGCGAACTGAGTTTAAGTTTTGCTGGTGTTTCTGTGCATCAACCAGTACCAGAATGGGCAACTTTAATTACTTCGCAATTTTTGCATGGTGGTTTTTTGCACTTAGCTGGCAATATGTTGTTTTTATGGATATTTGGTAACAACGTCGAAGATAAATTAGGTCATGCCAAATATCTGTTGTTTTATTTAGCTTGTGGTCTTTTAGCGTCTTTGACCCAGTGGTATTTCTCCCAAGATTCTAACATTCCGTCTTTGGGTGCTAGTGGTGCGATCGCGGGAGTTATGGGTGCATACATTCTCCGCTTCCCCAAAGCAGAAATTCTCGGTGTTGTACCTTTAGGAATTTTCTTCCCAACTTTCCGGGTTCCCGCCTATTTCTTTTTAGGATTTTGGTTTCTCCAGCAATCTTTCTACGGACTTGCCAGTTTAGAAACTCCTACTAATATAGGGATGGAAAGCGGTGGTATTGCCTATTGGGCGCACGCAGGCGGGTTCATCTTTGGCGCAATTCTTGGCCCGGTTTTAGGTTTATTTAGCGACAAATCCCCAGAAGAATCATGGTACAGCTAAGTGCTGTCAACAGCTTTGAGTAGGCTGAGTTTATACTCCGCACTGTCAACTCAGCACTCAGCACTACACCACAGGTGCAATTATCCAAATTTTTCAACTGCCAGCCAGACGAGCTATATTGCAGTTAATTGATAATTAGGAAAAACACCTGTGTTTCCACTCTATGACGAAAATCCGACGCGAATCACACCGTATTTCACTTATGGTTTGATTGGCATGAATGTTTTAGTTTTTCTTCATGAAGTGAGTTTGTCTAATGCCCGATTAAATCTCTTTTTTGGTGAGTACGCTGTAGTACCCCGCGAATTAACCTACAACTTTTCTAGTGAGTGGATAACTTTAATTACCTCACAGTTTCTCCACGGTGGTTGGTGGCACTTGATATCAAATATGGTGTTCTTGTGGGTCTTTGGCAACAATATCGAAGACCGTTTAGGGCATTTCAAATATCTAATTTTTTATTTAGCTTGTGGCGCTTTAGCAGCTTTGTGCCAGTGGTTTATTGGCATGAATTCGCCGATTCCTTCTTTGGGCGCTAGTGGCGCAATTTCTGGGGTTTTAGGCGCATACCTCATCCGCTTTCCCCATGCCAGAATTACAACTTTAGTATTCTTAGGTTTTTTTGCGACTACAATTAGCGTTCCAGCCCTGGTAGTTATTGGCATTTTCTTTATCCAGAATGTGATATCTGGTCTTGCTAGTCTCCAAGCTGCTGCTAATATGAGCGTCCAAACCGGGGGAGTTGCTTACTGGGCGCACATCGGGGGCTTTGTTTTTGGAGTTATGCTTGCGCCCT
Organism: Nostoc sp. LEGE 06077; assembly: GCF_015207705.1. Classification (GTDB taxonomy): domain Bacteria; phylum Cyanobacteriota; class Cyanobacteriia; order Cyanobacteriales; family Nostocaceae; genus Nostoc_B. The sequence goes on along the minus strand of NZ_JADEWI010000028.1, from coordinate 21,097 downwards.
TATTTGGTTTATTTAAACGCGACTATGAATAAGCCTTAACAAAGTGCTGAATATCAAGGGATTTGGGGTATCGAGGTTTCATTTTCCACACCCTTGTATCCCCAAACTTTTATTCCTCACTAGTTGTAAGTGTTATTTACTCCGGCAGAAACTTGATCAGTTTCTTCCACAATTACTGCTTCTGGTTCTGATGAAGATCTGGGTGATGGTTCTGTTGTTTCTGGTAAAGCAACTTCAATATCTGCACCATTGATAATTACACCCAATAATCCCAGTTCAGCTTCTTGTAATTGATCGATGGCTTCACCTAACATACTTTCTTGAGTATAGTTTGGTCGCGCTACCAATATTATGCCGTCGCTGTATGGTTGAATCAGCAAAGGATCATTAGAGTAACTTAAGGGACTACTATCTAAAATTACTAAATCATAACGCTCACGGGCATCTTCCATCAGCCGCCGCATTTCGCTAGATTCAATAATAGCTGGTGATTGCAGCACAGGGCCGGGACTGGGAATAATGTATAAATTTTCGATATCAGGTACTAGGCGAATACAATCACTCAAGCTGGCATAATAACGCAAGGGTTCAATAGTAGCGTCAGGGTCAAGCGTAACGTTTAGGGATGTAGCCTTTGAGGGCGATCGCAAATCTGTTTCAATAATTAAGGTACGTTTGCCAGCACGAGCGCAAGCCACACCTAAATTATAAGCACTGACTGTTTTCCCTTCTTGAGCGCCAGTACTAGCAATTAATAATATCTTTACGTCTTTACCTGCAAGACGGCGTAAATTACTGCGGAATTTTTCATAAAACTCCAAATAAGGCGAATCAACGGAAAATACTACCGGAACTACATCAGACGCTAAATGCTCTACTGACATTAAAGGTATTTCACCCAATAACACAACTTCCCGTTGCTTCAAGCTGTCGCGGATATCTTCTTGGGTTTTGAAAACACCTTCTAGGGAACCCAGCAAAAATATCACCCCACCACCCACTAACAAGCCTAAGAAACCACCAATTCCTAAAGTGGTTGGTACACTCTTCACTTTCGTAGGTTCAGGAATAATACTCGGTATACGGGCAACAGTCAAACTACTAACAGTTTCTGCCTCTGCGGTTTTAGAATCTGTGAGTTTGGCTTGCATTTGGTCATAAACTGCTTTTTTCAGGGCTACTTCCTGTTCTAAGCGCGATCGCTCTAACTGCTTGTTAGGTATTAAAGAATACTCTTGCCGGAGGCGGACTTCTTCGCGGATTTGCTGTGCTAACTGTTGTTGCAGGGTATCCCGTTGGGTTTGCAAAGTTACCATCTGATTCGCTAACCCTTGTCTGGCTGGGTCTAAGTTACTTTGGGCGCGAATTCCCGAAATATCTCCAGAAAAAGGTGCGGCTGTACCACCACCACCAATAACTTCATTAGCACGCTGTTGAATCAATAACTCTGTGGCTTCTTTTTGGCGTTGTAACTGAATCATCGTTGGATGTTCAGCACGCAAATCTTTCCGCAGCAAGGCAATTTGCGATTCTGTTTGATATAGTTGTGTTCGCAAACTACCCAAAATTGGGTCAGCACTTAAAGCCGAAGAAATATAAGCTTTATTGACATCTAAACCTAACTTTGCCTGCAAACTGCGAATTTGAGCATCAATCCCCGCAACATTTAATTGAATTAATCGTTGTTGATTTTGGCTATTAGTGATTCCTGCCAATAAACTACCATTTTCTGCTGATAAGATTGCTGGTCGTTCGCGGCGATCGTACTGTTCCAATCTTTTTTCTGCTGTTTGTAATTCCGCTCTAACCTGGGGTAAACGTTCTTCAATTTTTTGAATAATTGCTTTTAACCTTCCTGTGTTAATCTCCCCACTCAGCTTGATCATTGCTTGCATCAATTCCTGAAGCACCTCTTGCGCTCGCTTCGGATCAGTATCTTTATATTTAAGATCAATAACTGTCGATGCAACTTCTCCTGCCTTAGCTTTTTCTGGTAATTTTAAGGCAACATTTGTGCCAATAGTTTTGGGCTTAACATTAACTTTTATTGCCGTAGCTTCAATAATCTGATCTGAAAGCAAAGCAGCCTCGCTTAATTCCTGTCCTTGCTGCTGAATTTCATTCCCCGTCAGCGAAAATGAAACTGGTGGACGATTATAAGTCAGTGCGCCATCTGCGATGTAGTTAATAGGTGGATCTGGCTGTATAGCTACTACTGTCGACCCAGCGACAACTAGCGCAAAACTAGCTAGTCCAATCCACTTGTACTTCTCGAATGCAATCAGATAGCGTTTAACAATTGGTGGGGTCATAGCAGAGGCATATAGAAATAAGCGAGAGAATGCTGTTAATAGTCAATAGTCAAGGGTCATTTTTTGATGTCATCAGGCCAAACAAATGATATGCACTAATTTGAGCTACCACCAAAAAATTGAAAGAAGCGGATAAAACTTTGAACATCAAAGAACGGGCGAGTAATTGTACTAAAGATATTAGTAATTCTGGTAATTAAGTTGCGACCAACAACAATAACATCATTATCTTGTAAGGGGACATTTTGAGAGATATCACCAGAAAGTGCTTTTTTGGCATCCAGTTTTTGCGTAATTGCGCGACCGCGTTCTGGGTCAAATCGAATTAAGGCAATATCTCGCAGGTTAGCTGTATCTAAATTAATCCCTCCCAAAGCATCAATAAAAGTACTGCCATTCGGTAGAGTTTGCGTCACAAGTCCACCAGCCGCATAGTTTAACAACCGGACTCGAATCTGTGGTACAGCCAAAGATGAGCGAGCGATTAAATTCCGGTCATAACCATCATCATTACCGACTTCTCGACGGGGTATGATCACTGCATCCCCATCTTGCAAGCGCAAATTTGGTACTGAACCACCATTTTGCAAGGCTGCATAGAGGTCAATATTTTGGGCAATTACAGAACCATCCATTAATTTTCGACGCACTTGCACTTGTCTGAGGTCGGCGTTCATCGTCGAACCGCCAGCTATCAGTAAAGCATCAGCAACTCTAGGTGTAGTAGAACTGACAGGATAAATTCCTGGACGAAAAACTTCGCCACTAATTGTAATTTGTACAGGTCGTGGTGAGAATAGAGATACGGCGATCGCTGGATCAACCGTGACGCGACTCAAACTTAAGCGAATTTTTTCTTGAGCTTCTGCCAAACTTAAGCCTTGTATAGATAATATTCCCACCTGTGGCACAACAATATTGCCTTCGGGGCTAATTTGCGCTTGAAAACTCAAATCCTGACGTAGACCAGTCAAGGACAATACAACTATAGGATTAACTACATAACGATTGAATAACAACCGAATTCTTTCTTGAGCTTCTAGCAAAGTTAAACCTTGTAGTGGCACTGTACCTAGTAGTGGCACTGCAATATTACCTTCTGGATTAATTGAAGCGGGAAAACTTAAATCAGGGAAGCGTTGAACCACAACATTAATCGAATCTCCCGGCCCTAAGCGATAAGCACCGGGAGGACGCTGAAACGCCACACTAATTACATCTCCCGGCCCTAACAGATAACGGTTGAGTTGGGAAGAAGCTTCGCTGCTTTCACCTGGAATTACACCGTCAGCATTTGGCGGTGGCGCAGGCGGTTGGAGGGGTGATTCTTCCGCTGCTGGATTTGCCGGAGGTAGCACCGGAAATTGTTGCCCTGGAGATGTTTCAGGAGATGGTAAAGCTTGAGCAACAACAGGTTGGACAGTATTTGTGAGAAAAACACCTGCCTGAAAACTGACAAAACATAAAGTGCTAAATGCACGTATATAAGGATGGGAAGCTATAAACATCGGTGCAGTAAAGCTGTATTGAGAATTGGTTCTACCAAGTCGTGTACGTTGGAAATAATTTTTATGTTTGTTTTGAGTTGCCGAATTGATTATAGAAAAGCCTAAAAATTTTTATTCTGCTAGTCTCCGAAATTGTTTGTTCAAAGATAACAGGTTCTCAACATCACTAGTTGATTTCTGATATTTTCAAACATACTTGGCTAGATAGCGTTTACCATCAATGCTGTTTGCACCGCTTCACCCAAAGACTGCGCTAAAGACCGAGTATTTTCTACTTCTCCAAAAGGCTCCATCGGTATCAGAATACTCACCGCCACCCAAGGAATCCGATGTTTCTGCCACTGTGCCAATTGATCTGTCACAAACCAGTTTAAAGGTGATGGGTCTCCACCATTGCGGAAAGCATACCATTGCAAAGCAGCAAAGGTATCTTGTTTTGTCGAAACGCGAAAAAATCTAGCCTTGACTCGCGCTTCTGGATGGGAATTTGAAGTTTGGGACTGTTTCACCGAAAATTCCAGAGAACGTTCTTGAGCTAGATCCCATTTTCCCCAGCGCAACCGACCCCAGCCGTTAATCTCCGTCCATTCCACTTCAGGTTGATCCTTCGGCCCATTTTGTGGCAGTAATAGCAATACTACCTGAGTTTGTGAACTGGCTTGTTTGAGAATTTGCAACGACCATTTATGCTCGCCAACTTGTTGTTCGCTTTGTTGAACCGTTTCCCAGCCAGGAATGGTTAATCCCGTCTTCCGAATTTTTTTTAATTCCTTGAGGGTGGTAACAGGTGATGGCTGTTTCCATTCCCAGCGTCCTGTGAAGTATCCGGGAACTCCACCCATCGCCAATAGCAGTAGCAATAATACAAGAACTACTACATAAGTGAACTGTTTTTCTTTGAGAACCTTAGAAAAGGAAATCATCAGTAAAATTTGCGATATTTACGCAAGATTTTACTTAAAAAATGGCACTCTGAGTTCAGTAAAAGTAGCAGTCTCTATGAGTGGGGATTGATGAAAGTTAAGACAATAGCAGTTTGGTTGCGTTTCCAGAGAAGCGAAGTAATTCTCACCTTGGCGATCGCATTATTGCAGAATACTTGTAGAGTGAGTGAATAACGTCACGACTTTAAATGCTTTGTTAGTCTTGCTCTTCTATAGGTTCTGCAATTTCTGGCTCTGCTGCAAAATTGCTGTTCATCCAGTTCAGTAAGGGTACCAATAATAAAAGCATACAAGCAGAATACAGATCACCGCCCCAACTATCGTGTAACCATTTAAATGCGGCTTCGTTACCTGTGCCGTGAAAGTAACTGAGGAAGGTGTTACGAATAATATTGGCAGTCACGCTAATAACAATAGCAATACATACAAACCAAACACTAATCCGGCGTGAAGCCAATGCACCAGTCCAATACAGTAACATTAAGCTGACGTAGAGAGTCGTAAACAACATTTTTAGCCCCGCGCAATAGGGTGCTACTTCCACAATGCGTCCGCTAACATAAATATTAATTTCATCAACGGTAACTTGCATCCCAATTTGATTGAGGATGAATCCGGCTGTACCAGCGATAAAACTTTGCAAGGGTAAGGTGTAAGGAACCAATAGATATGGAACAAAAGTGGGGGTTGCCAAAAATAATAGTATCAAGGGAAAACTTTGTAATCGCAAGCCGACTACGCCCTTAAACCACAGACACAATCCTATGAGAATGATGGGCAAAGAAAGGTTAACCCACTCGGCGATACCGCTAAGATAAAACACTCCGCCGATTAAAAGCAAAAAAGCACCCATAGGATGAGTGCTGTCTGGTAAACGTTGCCACTGTTTGCGATTCAACCAACTCAGGTAAGCTGCAAACGGTAAACCAATAATTCCGTGGCTAAAATACTCGTGTTCGATACTGATACTTTTATTTAACCAACCATCAAGCCAGTGCAGCAATATCGGCACATAAAGTAATCCCAAAACGCCTAAAATTGCTATGCTCAGTAATTGTTGTGTGCTTCTAATTTGAATGTGTTGCGGAAGTGCCATGATTTTAAGTCATTAAAAAAGAATTCAGAATTCAGAAGTCAGAAAATCCAAAGATGAGGTGCGAATCTTTGATTGTTGATTCACCCATCAGGAGTTAGAAATTCAATGATGAATTCTGGCTCCACTTGGTTGACGCTGACGGCGTTCGCGGAGGGTCTTATAAAGAAGCCTGACTCCTGAATTCTTGGTTGTTAAACGGATAACAACTGTTGTTGTTCGCCACTCATAATTGATGTAATCTCTGCCACGACTTCTTTAATTTGACTACTACTTAAACCAGGATACATGGGTAAAGATAATATTTGCTTGGCGAGTTTTTCCGATTGGGGAAAATCTCCCTGTTGATAGCCTAAGTAGGTAAATGCTGGTTGCAGATGGCAAGGAATGGGATAGTGAATTCCGGTTTGAATTCCGGCTGCGGTAAGTTTGTCTTGAATTTGCTGGCGTTCAACCGAACAAGTATCATCAATTTTAATGACGTAGAGATGATAAACGTGTCCGGCACTACTGTGATTTTGAATAGGGATAATGCCAGCTGCTGCTAAAGGGGCTAATTCTGTATCGTACTGTTGGGCAATGGAATTGCGATCGCCATTCCACTGTTGTAAATGAGGTAACTTTGCCAGCAACACTGCTGCTTGCAAGGTATCTAAGCGGCTATTAGTCCCTGGTTCGACATGAACATATTTTTGGGCTGCACCGTAGTTGCGTAAGCGCACCATCTTTTGGGCAATCTCTGGATTTTTGGTGATGAGCATTCCGCCATCGCCAAAAGCCCCTAAATTCTTACTGGGGTAAAAGCTAAAAGCCGCAGCAATACCCACAGAACCAGCCCGATAACCTTCCCGTTCAGCTAGGTGCGCCTGGGCTGCATCTTCAAAAATTAATAGTTTGTGGGTAGCTGCAAAATCTAATAATTGTTTTGGTGATACCATCTGCCCATATAAATGTACAGGAATAATCGCTTTAGTCTGGGCAGTCACTACCTTAGCTGCTGCTGCTAAATCAATTAAGGCTGTCTGAGGATCGCAATCAACAAGAATTGGTTTAGCGCCAACACGTAATACTCCGATTAATGTGGCAACAAAGGTGTTGGCTGGGAGAATGACTTCATCACCCACACCAATATTGCAAGCTTGTAAACCCAGAGCGATCGCATCTGTTCCTGATGCCACACCCACACCATATTCTGCACCAGATGCTATAGCAAATGCTGTCTCAAAATCTGCAACTGCTTTACCTAAAATGAAGTCTCCCCGATTTAATACACCACTAATTGCTTGTTTTAATTGATTTTGAATTGGTTGATGTTGTAAATTTAGGTCTACAAAAGGAACTCTCACAGCAATTTTATTCATTGATAATTTCGCCTCAAATTTTAGGTGTCAAATATTTTCAAGAATCTGTTTAAACATAAACTTTAAACGATTTTTCTTTGTAAACCATCAGTAAATTTTTGATATTTTTTTCTACAAACAGCTTGTTTTAAATGTGGGTAGCACATTTAAAACAAGCTGTTTATTAATAGAAAACAACTTTAAATATGAGCATATTTTTCGTTCAAGCTGTAATGTCCACAACATAAAAATAAGTTTTTGAATAACTTTTCCACATTGCCCACCTACGATTGATTATTGCCATAAATTAACTGGTGTAATATTTAACCTAATAAAAATATCAAAAATGCTCAAGCTGTGATGAAATTAGCAGCCGTGATTATACGTAAAAGTTAGATTTTAAATCAACAATGCTTGCATAAGTATGACAAAAACTCCTATTTTTCCTTTATGTATAGAACTAATACTGAAACAATACTTTTATACAAACTCTAAGATTAGATTACCCTGGTGAAGTTTAAAACTAACGTTGCTTGACATTAAAACTTTGAGTAATCTAGACATTCTACTAGATCACCGTATTTTCCACAGTTGTATAAAATTTCTATGCAATTATTGTTTGTCGAGGGCAAAATTGGGGAATGCTTAACAATAGGAAACCATAACCCGGAAACAGTGGTTATATATATTACAATATCGACGAATTATCAAGGTAGCGGTGGCAATGGTAGAGCCTGAAAACAAATTATTTGCTCTTAAGGATGGTTGGGCTTCTCAGGAAACGAGAGAACAACAGCGCCTTACAGTGCTGTCAGAACTAGGTTTGCGGCAACCCGAAACAATACCTGTCTTTGAGGAAGCTACTCAAACGGCAGCCCATTTTTTGGAAGCACCAATTTCCATACTGGGATTTGTGGATCAGGAACGTCACTGGTTCAAATCAGCAGTAGGTTTATCTAGACTGGGATTGATGAATCATTTAGCGCAAAGCCGTCAGTTGTTGCGCCGAGAATCTTTCTGCACTCAAGTAGTAGAAACTTGTAGAGAGTTAGTAATAACTGATACGCACAAATATAGTAATAATACTATTATCACTAGTAAATTAGTCCAGGAATATGGCATTCGCGCTTACTTAGGAGTGCCATTAATTGATTCTTCCGGGCATTGTTTAGGTGCCTTGGCAGTTATGGATTTGGCTCCGCGCGAGTTTAAAAATCGAGATATTGAATTTTTACAAATCATTGCTCGTTGGAGCATGAGTGAATTTGAGCGTAACCGACTCCTTCAAAATAGACCAGAAAAAAGCAATCATAAAAGTACGGGTACTTTGTTCATCAATGAAGAACCCAACAATGGACTAAAACTAACATCAGCAAGTTTAGAAAAAGAATCACGTTCTACTAGACAACTAAAACTAGAACTATTGGGGCAACTGACGCAAGAGTTACGCACGCCTTTAACATCTGTACTAGGTATGGCTAGTGTCTTAGGTAGAGAAATTTATGGGCCTTTGACAACTAAGCAAAGAGAATATCTAGAAATTATTCAACACAGCGGGCGCTATTTACTTTCTTTAGTTAACGAGATTACTGAATTAGGAACAGTCGATGAAAATTCGCAGACACTAAACCTAGCTCCCGTAGACATTGAAATGTTATGCCAACAAGCTATCAATAGTCTAGAAGAGCCTGCTAATCGTCGAGAGCAAGATATTCGCCTGTCAATAGAACCTGGGCGTGGGCGCATTTGGCCTTTAGATAAAGACAAAGTGCGGCAAATAATTTATCACATGGTTTTCAGTGTGATTCAATTATCGGCTACAGGTAGTATTGTAAGGATTCACGTCTCTTACAAGGAAAACACACTTAATATTACTGTTTGGGTTTCACATCCTTGGTTGGGAGATGGTATCACCGAAGTTGATCCCTACTTTCGTCTTCATCCCTTATCTCTGCTGGAACTTGCCAATGAAGCAGCATCTTACAGTACCTATTCTACAAGCCAAGATGAGCTAGGTGGTTTATCAATCACATTAGAACAATCGCCTAACTTAAATGATTCTTACTCAGATTTGTTAAATGTGAACTCTGATATGGAGTTAGTTAAGAGTAATAATGGTTTGTCCCGCGAAAGCTTAGGTTTGTTGTTAAGTTGCCAGCTGGCAGAATTGCATGGTGGACAAATTTCGATCCAAGGTTCAGCAGAATCAGGACACCGTTATGTACTTTCTTTACCATTACAAACTGCTAATACTACGGAAGTAGTGAATGAGATTTAATCACTAGCTGCTTTTTTGAGTTTACCCAACTACTGATTTATTCCCTTCAATCAGCATCATCTGATAAATCATCACTAATATCACGAGGCAGAAGTAAAAATATAAAAACCTTAAATTTCAATTTTTTGCCCATTTTTTAGATGAGATATTCCTAATTTTCGCTGAGATGGAATAGTGCCTTTGCACGAAAGCATCTTTACTAAATTTGCAATCTTTGTTGTTACCTGTTTATAATCACCGGCATTATGATTAAGTGCAAGTTCTGCTTGTGCAGATCTGCTCATTAAATGCAGCGTGTTTTATGAATTTAGTCTGGCAACGATTGACTTTATCTGATTTACCACTCAAAGAATACTTGGCAACTAGCTACCTACGCCGTTGTTCAGTTGGTTTGTTCAACTCGTGGCGGCAAAGCAGTATTCTGATTCAGTGGGCAGACATAATTGCAGCTGCCTTAATCAGCTTAATTTATGTTCTGGCCCCTTTTGTTTCGAGTACATTGATCGGTTTACTGCTGACAGCATGTGTAGCATTTTGGTTATTGTTGACTTTATCTGATGAGCCAATACCAGCCAATCCTCCGTTAGTTACGCCGATTCACTTGTTGGTATTGCTTTATTGGGGAATTGCTGTAGTCGCTACAGCATTATCACCAGTGAAAAAGGCCGCTTTGAATGATTTGGTGACATTAACACTATATTTATTGCTGTTTGCCCTGTGTGCTAGGGTACTCAGGTCGCCACGTCTGCGAACTTGGATTATTACCTTATATCTACATATATCGCTAATTGTTAGTGTATATGGATTACGGCAATGGTTTTTTGGCGCTGCCCAATTGGCTACATGGGTAGATCCGGAATCACCTTTGTCTAAGACAACCAGGGTTTATAGTTATTTGGGTAATCCTAATTTGTTAGCTGGGTATTTAATGCCAGCTGTAGTTTTGAGTTTAGTAGCTATTTTTGCTTGGCAAGGTTGGGTCAAAAAAGCTTTAGCATTAACAATGCTAATTGTGAATAGTGCTTGCTTAATTTTGACTTTTAGCCGTGGTGGGTGGATTGGGCTAGTCGTAGCAATTTTAACAGCGATCGCGTTATTGGTTTATTGGCACAGTCTAGAACTACCTCGTTTTTGGCGTACTTGGTCACTGCCGATAATTTTGGGAGGTACACTAGGAGTCTTGCTCCTAGCAGTTATATTTGTGGAGCCAGTGCGTATAAGGATTTTTAGTATTTTTGCCGATCGCCAAGATAGCAGTAACAATTATCGTCGCAATGTTTGGGATGCTGTTTTTGAAATGATTCGCGATCGCCCTATCATTGGTATTGGCCCTGGTCATAATACTTTTAATAAAATCTACCCCCTTTACCAACATCCTCGTTATAGTGCTTTAAGCGCTTACTCCATCCTCCTGGAGATAGCTGTAGAAACTGGCTTTGTTGGTTTAGCTTGTTTTTTGTGGCTAATCTTAGTCACCTTTAATACAGCCTTTCTCCAACTGCGGAGATTACGAGAATCGAGCAATATTCAAGGATTTTGGTTAATTGGTGCTTGTGCTACTTTGCTGGGGATGTTAGCTCACGGTACAGTAGACACTATTTGGTTCCGGCCTGAAGTCAATACCCTTTGGTGGTTGATGGTCGCTTTAATTGCCAGCTATTGGATACCACTAAATCAAAATTACAACCAACAAATTAATTCCTCTAACCAAGAGTCTGCAACTAGTTAACAGTGAAAAATGGGCAAGTTAAAGTGGAAACTTGCCCATTTGAGTTTTCCAGAAAATCAAAATCACCTAAGTCTCATTCTCAAATTTTTTGAATTATGTTTTGTTGCACTAGTCCCTGTAGCTCGTAGTCCCAGGAGCGTTAGGATCACGATAACGGGTCGGTTCATCGTTCTGCTTTCTGCCAGCTAAACCCCCCAGACCTAGCAGACCAAGTAATCCTAGCCAACCCCAATCAAAATCATTGCGATCGCTAGTAGTTGTCCGTGGTGCATCACCAGTGGTAGTAGTGTTGTCCTGAGCTTGTACAGGCAATGTTAAAGGCACAATTGCCATCCCTAATGTTAGTACTCCAGCGCTAACAGCTTTAGCAAGGTTGCGTTTCATGATGAAGTCCCTTATTGGTTGCAAAGTTACCCACCACTCTATCGAGTCCTAATGCGGCCAGAATCAATCTGTAGCTATAAACTAGGTTTTTTATCAACTAACACTGAAGGTATAGCAAGGTGCTGTTAATATTCGCGGGGCATTTAACTCATATTGAGTAAATATACTAGTCTCAAGCCCCTCTTGTGAGCAATGACTCTGGACTATGTATGGACTCTTTAATAATTTTTCATTGCTCTTTGAATATCGCGTTGATCTTGGCGGCGTTTGATATCATCTCGCTTGTCATGGAGTTTTTTACCTTTACCAAGGGCAAGACTCACCTTTACCCAACCTCGCTTGAGGTACATTTTTAAAGGTACGAGTGTCAAACCCTGTTGTTCTACTTTGCCAATTAACTTACGAATTTCCTGACGATGCAGTAGTAGCTTACGCGTCCGTCGCGGTTCATGATTGAAATATTGCCCACTAGCATTGTATGGAGAAATATGCACGTTGAGTAACCATAGTTCCCCATCACGAATCAAACCATAACCATCTTGTAGATTTACCTTACCGGCACGAATGGACTTAACCTCTGTTCCCGTCAACTGAACGCCAGCTTCATAGGTTTCCAAGATTTCATACAAATAACGGGCTTGACGGTTGTCGCTAATAACTTTGTAACTGTCGCTTTTTTCACTCATTGATATTTTTAGAAGTTTAAATGTATTGCAAAAATCGTTTAGACGACCTTGTGAATTTATAGAGGCATATTAAACTACTATAAATTAATTATTAGCTGAATATCAGTGTTATCCTATTAATCTAGCTTTTTATAACCATCAATTAAAATGTTACTTGCTGCGCTATCTGCTGCATTATCATGAGTAAAGTCAATATTATTTACATTATGCTGAGTGATTACTCTAGATTAATTGAGTGTTGTTAAGAATTACAAAAGTCTCTATGCCTGACAAGCACTAGCTATGAAACCTACGTTAAACTGCTTGAGCTACTCTAATGATTTAAGATTTTCTTTATAAATTCCCCATCGGACAGTCATTAGCTGGTAATCCTGTCATAGTATGAAACATAAGAACACTATTATTGCCTGTGTTCACTGAAAAAGCTCGTAGAAGCAAATTTCTAAGTAACAAAAATGCTAGGGGTGTACTGTCCATGCCCTTGACGATCCTTGTGGTGGATGACGATCTGGGCACTCGTCTATCTATTAGTGATTATCTTGAACTGTCTGGCTACTCGGTGATCACAGCTAATGACGGTCAAGAGGCTTTGGCAATGGTAGAAGAATATCGTCCTGATTTAATTGTCACTGATATTGTAATGCCACGAATGAATGGCTATGAACTGGTACGCAGGGTGCGTCAACAACCAGGATTCCGCTTATTGCCTGTAATTTTATTAACAGCACGGACAAAAACCCAAGAGAGAATTCTGGGTTATCAATCGGGGTGTGATTTATACTTACCAAAACCATTTGAGTTAGAGGAGTTAGCAGCGGCGATTCGTAATTTGTTGGAGCGATCGCAAATTATTCAATCAGAGTACCGGGTTTCCTATAAAGAAAATGTCACTACTTCTACCCCAGGAACAGCATTAGAAGCGCATAACCCTGTATTTACCCATCTGGATAAACCTGAGTTTTTCTCATCCTTAACTTCCAGAGAACAAGAAGTTCTCGAACTGCTGACTCATGGCTTGTCAAATGTCGAAATGGGCCAGCAGTTACACCTGAGTCCAAGAACAGTAGAAAAATACGTTAGTAGTTTATTAAGAAAAACCGCTACCAGTAACCGGGCTGAACTGGTAAGGTTTGCAATTAAACATGGTTTAGTAGAATAGCTGTTTTGTGTTACTTGAGAAGGCAGAAGGGTTATTTCGCGTGATCTAACAAGGATGCTTAGTGCTGCGCCGCACAAATTAAATTTTTTGGCCTTCGTTGATCAAGCAATGATAGAGCTTTAACCTTTTGCTAGAAGTATAGCTGTAGCCAAGCTAGTTAGGACATTGGTAAGCGATAAAACTGACAATCAAAGACTTTTAACTCTGTTACCTGTCACCTGTTACCTATTCCCTATCCCCTATCCCCTGCTATAAAATAAATTTCTTTCCTCCTACCCTCTGCCTTTCTTCAGTTAATCAAGCTTATATTTGCTGCTTGGTAATCTTCTCAAGTAGACCTTCACAAGCATCAACTAGTAAATCTATGACTTGATTAAACCCCTCTACTCCACCATAGTAGGGATCTGGAACTTCCTTAAGGTTATGTTGAGTGCAAAATTCACACATTAAGCGCACTTTGCCGTGATATTTGCCGGTTGGGTCAAGAGTGAGAATATCGTTGTAATTATCTTGATCCATTGCCAAAATCAGATCAAACTCTTGAAAATCTGATTTGGCAAACTGTCTGGCTCGACCACGTAGTTGAATTCCTAATTTAGCCGTCGCCGCCGCGCTCATCCGTCGGTCAGGCGGACTACCAATGTGATAGCTAGATGTACCAGCAGAATCACAGAAGATACTACCACTTAATCCAGCCTGATCAATCAGATGACTCATGATGTTCTCTGCGGAGGGCGAACGACAAATGTTTCCCAAACAGACAAACAACAGCTTGTAGGGCATAAGTATTTTTTGTCCTTTGTCACTTGTCATTTGTCAATAGTCACTTGTCATTCGTTTCAACTAATGACTAATGACTAATGACCAATGACTATTGACTAAAATCCAGGTAATTCAAGTCCACTGGTCAATTCTTCCATACGTTCCCGCATTGTTGCCGTGGACTTGTTGTAAGCGTCTTTCATTGCCACTGTGATGAGATCAGAAAGTAGTTCTGATCCTTGTGCTAAGGCATCAGGAGAAATTTCTACTCGCTTTGGTTCTTGGTTTCCGCTGACAATCACCTTAACCAGACCACCACCAGCTTCTCCTTGAATTTCCATTTGCTCCAATTCTTCTTGGAGTCGCTTTGCGCCTTCTTGAACTTGCTGTGCTTTTTTAAAGGCTTCGGCTAGTTCTTTCATTTTTCCTAAGCCAAAGCCAAATCCTTGTCCTTTACCTGTCATAATGATTGTCCGCGTGTGCTTTCAATAACAAATCAAATTCAATTATAGATGCGGGCGGTAATTTGCCACTTTTGTTACTAATAATTAACGCTAGAGATGAGGAATGAGGGACTAGAGACTAGGAAGTAGAAATAATGTAATTGAATATAGCTGCTCATGAATTAAATTTTTCACTGGCCCCTAGTCCCTAACCTCTAACTCCTGATTATCCACAAGCTGCCTGAAACTCACCCATCATTTTGACTTCTGGCTCTAATAAAATTGACCAGTGTTCTTGTACTTTTTGTTGGATGTGTCGAATTAAGCAGAAAATATCACTAGCTTTGGCTCCACCACGATTGACAATAAAATTGGCATGGAGTTGAGCTACTTGTGCGCCACCAATTTGATAGCCTTTGAGACCTGTTTGTTCAATTAACCAGCCAGCAGTATAAGGTTTGGGGTTACGGAACACGCTACCACAACTAGGAAAGTTGTAAGGTTGGGTGGAAAGTCGATGCTGCTTGTGTTGTTTGGTTAATGCTAAAACTTTGGCTGGATCAGCACCTGGTTGCAATTGCAAAGTTGCTTGGGTGATAATGCGATCGCTACCTTGAAGTAATGAAGTCCTGTAGCTATAACCCAATTGGGCGGGGGTGAGAGTTTCTAGTTTGCCATCGGGTGAAAAGACTTCTGCACTCACTAAGATATCTGCAATGCAGCTATTATGTGCGCCGGCATTCATAACTACAGCACCACCTACAGTGCCGGGAATACCAACAGCCCACTCTAAGCCTTGCCAGCCCAGTTGTGCGGCTTCCCATGCTAGGCTAGGAATAGATTCTCCAGCCGCTACTGTTAATAAACCTGTCTCTGGGTCAAAATGACTGTGGCGAAGATGACGTGTGGCAATCACTAAGCCTGGTAAACCGCGATCGCTCACCAGCAGGTTAGAACCTGCACCTAAAGTTGTTACTGTTAAATTATGTTCTTTTGCGTAATTCAAGCTTGCTTGTAGTGCTTCTAAGTTGCGGGGCGCAACATACCATTCCGCTGCTCCCCCTACTCTATAGGATGTGAATGCAGACAACGAAGCTTGTGGCTTGATAATACAATCTGTACCTGGTAAGTAAATTATTTTGCTATCTGATGATTTATCTGATTCTTGTTTCTGTGTAGGTGTAGCAGAAACTGTGCAGATGTTTCCAGCTGCCTGGGAGATTTTCATTGTGACATCAATTTTGTGAAATTTTTACATTTTTCTGCCGCAAAAATACAGCAATAGTTATAAATTGATCTGGCCGTTCTTCAACGGTCTTAGGATGTGGCTGTAGCAGCTTCGCAAAGAGTAGTAATGACTTCAGGAATTACTTGATTTAAATTGCCCGCACCCAGAAATAGTGCTAAGTCTCCAGGACGTAGCGTCTTCAGCAAGAAATCGCATACTTGGGGTAAGGTTGGTTGATACACCACTTGTGAGTGGAACTTACTAACGGCTGCGGCTAACTGCTCACCACTGATTTGTCCTAAGTTAGGTTCGCCTGCACTGTAAATATCAGTTAGTACAACTAAATCAGCATGAGCAAACGACTCAGAAAATTCTTCTAAAAATGTCAGTGTGCGGCTATAGCGATGGGGTTGGAAGATAGCCACAACTCTTTGTCCTGGTCTAGCTTGAAGACGTGCAGCCGCCAGAGTAGCACGCAGTTCACTAGGATGATGGGCATAGTCATCAATAAATGTAATGCCATCAACTTCTCCGCGAAACTCAAAACGTCGTCTTGCACCTTCAAAGGTGGCAATAGCTTTGGCAATTTCACCAAATTCTAAATTTAAAACTCGACCGACAGCAACTGCTGCTAAAGCATTACTCAGGTTATGACGGCCTAGTAAGCGCAACTTTAACACACCTAAAGCTTTACCGCGTTCCCAAACTAGTGCAGTCGTGCCATCGTGACGATAGTCAATATTAGTAACGCTATAGTCAGCATTAGTATCTGGATGTAGACTGTAGCTGATTGTAGGTTGCAGGCGATCGCGCACTGTCTCACAATCAATACTACCAATTAAAGTCTTACAACCCCGCGCAAATATTTGGAAAGTATCAACTACTTCTTCTAATGTTTCGTAGTGGTCAGGATGATCTAGTTCAATATTAGTGATAATGCCAATCTCAGGTGCGTGTTTCACTAAGGAACCATCAGATTCATCTGCTTCTGCTACTAGATATTGGCTTTCGCCTAAGCGAGCATTACCTTCCCAAGCATTAACTTCACCTCCTACCAAAATTGTGGGGTCTAAACCAGCTTGTAGAAGCATATAACCAATCATACTACTGGTTGTAGTTTTGCCATGAGTGCCTGCTACAGCAATACTTTTATAATCAGCAATCAAAGCAGCTAGTACATCTGAACGATGTAATATTGGACAACCCAATTCCAACGCAGCTTTATATTCTAAATTATTAGTGTTAATTGCAGTTGAACAAATTACTTGAGGTAATGAGAACTGAGTAGGAGCAGTTAATAATTCTTGTGAACTTAATGCTGCTTCATTCGTCATTACCTTGGGATGAAAGAATTCAAGATTACTTGCTTCTTGCTTACCAAAAATATGTGTACCGATAGATTCCAACTTGCGCGTAATATGATTTGGACGAACATCTGAACCTGATACTGGCAATTTACGCTTTGCCAAAACGTATGCCAGAGCAGACATACCTATGCCACCAATTCCAATGAAATGGAATGGTCTACCGCCAAAATCCACAGCATTACTCATTGATTACTCCTCTTACACCACACCATATTCACAAATGACACGCGTATCATAACAGGAATTTGTTTTTTACCGTAAATTTTTCTACACCTTTTTTATGCTGGCTGTCTGAGAGCTTTTCCGCTTTCGTTATGCGGATTGAGAATGATTTTACCTTTGTAGGAGGTTTTTGCTATTTCTGAACTATTTTTAAGATTATTCTGCAAATTTCCACTGCATCGGGAAAGAAATTCATGTAATGACAAATACATAATTTTTAGATTCCTGACTGGTAACGGCTACGATAATACATTCGTAACCAAATCGCTTTTAAATTTCATCAAGCTAAGGCATGAATTGAGTACAATAATACATTGATAGTGAAATTGTGTTTCAAAGGTATAAAGCTTAGGCTTGATCGGATGCAGCAACTGGCAATTTTTGGTGGCACATTTGATCCAATTCATTGGGGACACTTGCTCATAGCCGAAACGGCTTTGAATCAGCTATCCCTAGATCAAATAATTTGGGTACCATCGCTCAATCCTCCACATAAACAAGCAGCACCATTTGAGCATCGAGTCAAGATGCTACAAATAGCTACAAAAGAAAACCCAGCTTTTACGGTTTCCTTAGTGGATACCAGTCGCTCTGGAACTTCTTATGCAATCAACACTTTGATTGACTTATCTGCTATTTATTCAAATACTCGCTGGTACTGGATTGTGGGTTTGGATACTTTCCAAACGTTACCCCGTTGGTACCGTGGACACGAACTAGCACAAATGTGTGATTGGTTGATTGCGCCCCGACAATTAGATAGGGATAGAGTTCAAAGCGATATAATCTGCCAACAAGTGGAGCAACAACTCAAACAGCAGTCACTTACCATTCACTGGCAATTCTTGAATATACCCTTAGTAGGAGTTTCGTCAAGTCTTATTCGCAAACTTTTTTGTGAAAGTCAATCTATTAAGTATTTAGTCCCTGAGTCGGTTAGATTCTACATTACGACTCACAACCTCTATTCAGAAAAATCTGAATAAAATATATATTTTTTTTTGGATCTAACACTTTATAGTTATTAATACTCCCCTCCTTTGCGATATGATTGGGGTCAAAGATATCAACTTATAGGCATAAATACAGAGGGCAAGACACTGTGATTAGAGTCGCAATCAACGGTTTCGGGCGCATCGGGCGTAACTTTGCACGTTGTTGGCTAGGTCGGCAAAATAGTAATATCGACCTTGTAGCTGTCAATGACACATCAGATCCTAGAACAAATGCTCACCTCCTAAAGTATGACTCAATGCTTGGGAAGTTAAAGGATGTTGACATTACCGCAGATGATAACTCTATCATCGTTAACGGAAAAACCATTAAATGCGTATCTGATCGCAATCCAGAAAACTTGCCCTGGAGAGAATGGGGAATTGACCTGATTATTGAAGCAACTGGGGTATTTACTAGCAAAGAAGGAGCGTTAAAGCACGTAAATGCTGGAGCCAAAAAGGTTCTCATTACCGCTCCTGGAAAAAATGAAGATGGTACTTTTGTGATCGGCGTGAATCATCACGATTACGATCACAACATACATCACATTATTAGTAATGCCAGCTGTACAACCAACTGCCTAGCTCCCATTGCCAAGGTACTAAATGACCGATTCGGCATTATCAAAGGTACAATGACTACAACCCACAGCTACACCGGAGACCAGCGTTTGCTAGACGCTTCTCACCGCGATGTGCGCCGGGCAAGAGCAGCAGCCATCAATATTGTACCCACCTCGACAGGTGCAGCAAAAGCAGTGGCGCTAGTAATTCCGGAACTCAAAGGTAAGCTGAATGGCGTTGCCTTACGTGTACCAACCCCGAACGTCTCAATGGTAGATTTCGTTGTTCAGGTTGAGAAGCGTACTATTACGGAAGAAGTGAACCAAGCTCTCAAAGATGCCTCAGAAGGTTCACTAAAAGGTATCTTAGACTACAGTGAACTCGAATTGGTATCTTCAGATTACCAAGGCACTGATGCTTCTTCAATTATTGATGCTAACCTAACTTTAGTAATGGGCAGTGACTTAGTAAAAGTTATGGCATGGTATGACAACGAGTGGGGTTACAGCCAACGTGTTCTGGATTTAGCAGAATTAGTAGCCGTGAAGTGGCAATAATTTGGTATCTGTACAATGGTTAATAGTTTTTACTATTGACTCTTGACATTGGACTATAGCCTAAAATGTTGAAATCCCTGACTAAGGCTAAGAACTTGGTCAGGGATTTTTTCATGCTCATCATGTAGTAATACGTCTGAACCAGATGTAATGGTTCCAATAATTGCTGCATTTTGGCTCAAATGTTGTACTAAAGTATTTGCTTGTTCTTTTGGTAAAAACAGAACTAATTCAAAGTCTTCACCACCGTAGAGAGCATATTCTATTGCTTGTTCTGGTTTTAGCCAATGCTCAAAAGATACTGGTAAGGGAATTTGATGGCGTTCTAACACAGCACCAACACCACTGGCGTGGCAAATTTGTAAAACTGCATCTGCTAAACCATCACTACTATCCATCCCTGCGATGGATAGTGGGGAGGGACTTAAAATATTCCAAAGAATTGGTAAGACATCTAATCGTGGTTGAGGGCGTTGATGGGTTTTGATGAGAGCAGTCTTGTCTGCGTTAGTGAGGTTTTGTCCTAATTGAGGGTGCAAAAGCAATTGTAAGCCAGCATGGGAGGCTCCATGAACTCCTGTGACAACGATCGCATATCCCACTTGAGCAGCAGAACGGCGGATAATTCGTTGGGGATCGACTTGACCAAAAGCGGTAATTGAAATAGTTGTCACAGGCGATCGCACTACATCACCGCCAACAATTGGGGTATTGTATTTTTGCAGGCATTCTGCCATTCCTTGGTAAAGCCGCTCAACCCAACTGACTTGTAAATCGCCAGGAAGCCCCAACCCAACGGTAATACCCAAAGGAGAAGCCCCCATTGCTGCTAAATCTGATAAATTAGCGGCTGCGGCTCGCCAACCTGCATCCTCTGGGGAAGTGGTAGCATCACTGAAGTGTACGCCATCAACTAAGACATCTGTTGTTACTACTAAAGATTTTCCTGGCACAGTTACCAACACTGCTGCATCATCCCCAATCATTTCTGCGGGACAAAAGCTTTGTAATTTTGCTAACAGGCCTTGTTCGCCAATATCTTTAATTGTTGTCATTAGTTATTGGTCAGGAGGGAGAAAGATGACACTTCAGACTTCACGCTTCAGTTACGATAATGGTATCGTCTAGGGGGATGTTGGGATGGTCACTACACCAGTAACAAAACTCACATTTGAAGAGTATTTAACTTATGATGATGGCAGTGGTTTTCACTACGAGTTAGTGGATGGCAGGCTGGAATTAATGAATCCCCCAACGATTGAACATTTCTTAATTGTCGAATTTTTAGCTACCTTATTTAAAGCAGAAATTCAGCGTTTAAGTTTACCTTGGTTAACTTTTCGGGAAACTGGGACGAGAACAGGAAGAAATAAGTCTAGGTTAACTGATTTGTGTGTAGTAAGTAGAACGAGGCGAAAAAACCAAACTATGTAAAGATAAGTAAATACGTACAATGCGTCTACAAAGGTAACAGCAATATGGGTAGCCGTTTAAGGGTATTTCTGACTAGAGAGCAAGATAAAACT
>NZ_JADEWI010000027.1 GCF_015207705.1 Nostoc sp. LEGE 06077 | reverse complement strand
GGGTAATTTTGTACCTCACCAGAGTCGGAAACGCTATATCTTACTCAGCATAAATATTTCTGCTGCTTTGCAATAGCACATAGAAAATATATGGGCAATTTGTTGGCTGTGAACGAAATCAACAAGTTGCCACTTCTCATAACGATACAGGACTGCTATTTGATTTTTGCAAAGCTTAGGTAGACCTTTATTTCCCATTCCCCATCTATACAAGTAATTCAGCAATTAAATCAGATTGCTATACAACCAACTACTCAGACTGATTTTCAAACTAGTGGTGATTTGAGAGTTTGAAATACAGTCTACCCAACACATTGGAGGTTTTGATGGTATTCATATCACCTGGTGTCAAATTTGATTTGGATTTGATCAAAAAGTACGATACAGCAGCACCAAGGTACACCAGCTATCCACCTGCGACAGAGTTAAGCGAAGCATTTACAGCGGCTGATTTTCATAGTGCGATCGCAGCTTCCAATCAAAGAAAATCTCCGTTATCATTTTATTTCCACATTCCTTTCTGTCAAAGTGCTTGTTATTTCTGTGGCTGTAATACAGTAATTTCCAACAACAAGAATATTGCCAAACCTTATCTAGAACATTTAGCTCAAGAAATCAAGAATATGTCTACCTTGATTTCTCCAGATAGAAAAGTATTGCAAATGCACTGGGGTGGTGGTACCCCAAATTACTTAGACTTAGAGCAAGTAGAATTTCTCTGGAAAAAAATTACACAACACTTTGAGTTTGACCCCCAAGCCGAAATTTCCATTGAAATTAGTCCCCGCTACGTGGATAAAGAGTATATTTTCTTTCTGCGGGAACTCGGATTTAATCGCGTTAGTTTTGGTATCCAAGACTTTAATAACGAAGTTCAAGTAGCTGTCAACCGCATTCAGCCAGAAGAATTATTATTCAATGTCATGGACTGGATTAAAGCAGCCAAGTTTGACAGTGTAAATGTGGATTTAATTTATGGTTTACCTTATCAAACTCTCCAGACATTTCGAGAGACAATCAAAAAGACCGTTACCTTAGATCCTGACCGAATTGTGGTGTTTAACTTTGCTTATGTCCCTTGGTTAAAACCAGCGCAAAAAAATATACCTCCAGAGGCGTTACCTAAACCGCAGGAAAAGTTGGAAATTTTGGAAATGACCATTGAGGAATTAACCAATAGTGAGTACTTATTTATTGGGATGGATCACTTTGCTAAACCTAACGATGAATTAGCGATCGCCCAACGAAATCGTACCCTCCAACGCAATTTTCAAGGTTATACTACCCACGCTGGCACAGATTTGTTTGGTTTTGGTGCCACTTCTATCAGTATGTTAAACGATGCCTACGTCCAAAACCATAAGCAATTAAATGATTATTATCAGGCCGTTGCTAACAATGTCTTGCCTGTAAGCAAAGGTGTCAAATTAACGCAAGATGACATTATTCGCCGAGATGTCATTATGTGCATTATGTCCCACTTTCAATTGTACAAAAAAGATATTTCTGAGAAGTATCATATCAACTTTGATCAATATTTCTCCCAAGAACTAGAAGCATTACAACCATTAGCAGCAGATGGACTGATTAAATTATCTGCCCATCACATTCAAATTACCGACATCGGCAGATTATTGGTAAGAAACATTGCTGTTGTTTTTGATGCTCATAATCAAGAACAAGATAAACAATTCTCTCGTGCAATTTAACACCAGACTGGCCATGATTCGGGAAAAATTCAGGAGTTAGTCAAGATGTAAAAGTTTAGCTCACCCAGATATATCTCAACATTTGATTTTGGTATCACTGTGTAAATCCTAAGCCAGAGCTATAGATGATTATTCTTCTCCAATTTTGAGAGCCGTAATAAAGTTATGAGTATAGAGATGTAGCCATTTTTTTTAGGGAAGCCAGGAAATAATATACTGAATATGAATGCCAATTAAGCCTTACCTAAATTTGGTTTTTAATCGCAGCAAATTTAGCCACTACTTATATGAGTAACCTTCCAGTTAGGTGATCACCTTATTAGGGTAATAAATATAGATTAGATAACTAATATTTATCCGAAAATATATCAATATTCAGTAATTTTTTCGCAAAAGACTGATACTCCATACATCTAAATAGTTTTATCTCTAAATTGGTAGAGAAACTCCTATCTATCTTTCGACTTCAAAAATTACCTCATCTGGAAGAAACGCCAAGAAATTGATATTGCTAATCTGAATACAGATGAGATTTTCGAGGTCGTTATGAATATTATTGCTTGGATAATATTAGGTCTTTTAGCTGGTGCGATCGCCAAAGCCATTTATCCTGGTTATCAAGGCGGCGGAATTCTTTCGACAATGATTTTAGGAATTATCGGTGCTTTTATTGGCGGTAGTTTATATTCATTATTGCAATCAGGTACTGTGCAATTAACTGCCACGAGTTTTAGTCTACCAGGGTTATTTATCGCAGTCATTGGGGCGATTATTGCTATTTACTTGTGGGGACTGCTGCGAAGAAGCAGTAGTGTTTAAACGGTTGTGAATAAACCATTATTAAATTCAGAGTGTGTTTGGGGAGTTTTCCTAATAACACTCTTTACAAGCTTAAAGCATGGTTTTTGATTACTTGAAACCATAATGTGCCTACTGTAGAAAGCTGGTTTTTCCCTAAACAACACACTAATTATATTCTTGGCAGTATCCAAAATTATCTCGAAAAGCAGTTGACCAACTATAAACTGCCAAGGCAATAAATTTATTGTCTGCTATTTTTTGTTGAAAATAATCGAAGAGGCATTTCATGTTTTTCCATAAAAAAGAACCCATTCATTCTGTAAATATTAATGAACCTAATCCGCGGTTTGCTCAGTTACTACTTGAGCAGTTTGGCGGAGCAACTGGAGAATTAACAGCGGCTCTGCAATATTGGGTGCAATCTTTCCATGTGGAAAATGCTGGAATTCGGGATATGCTGCAAGATATTGCCATTGAAGAATTCGGTCATTTAGAGATGGTTGGTAAACTCATCGAAAGTCATACTAAGAATACAGATCAAACAGAAGCTTATAAAAGTACTTTGTTTGCTGTTCGCGGTATAGGCCCCCACTTTTTAGATAGCCAAGGAAATTCTTGGACAGCCAGCTATATCAATGAAGGTGGCGATGTAGTTCGTGATTTGCGAGCTAATATCGCAGCTGAAGCTGGCGCTCGCCAAACTTACGAAGAGCTAATTAAATTAGCTACAGATCAAGGTACAAAAAACACTTTAGTGCATCTGTTAACCAGAGAAATTTCTCATACCCAGATGTTTATGAAGGCTCTCGATTCACTGGGTAAATTAACAGATCCATTCTTTGGTAATATTCAGCCTGATGAAACGGTGAATATTTACTACAATCTGTCAAGTGATGGTAATGGTCACGATGAGCGCGGCCCGTGGAATTCTGAGCCTGCTTTCAAATATGTTGCTAACCCTCTAGAAAGCAAAACTAACTAACTTTTCTTTTCTCTTCTCTTAATTCCTTATCAAACCTCAATATCATGACTTGAGTCAGTGGGAGTTTCTTCCCTGGCTCAATTTATTGTCAAAAGAAATAAGTTTTTTCTGCTTTTGTAACTCAACACTATTCAAGGACGATTGGTTTGTGATTGTTAAGCCTACACAAAATGGTTGGGAAGTTATTTATCATCGCGCCCATGCTTTACTTGCTGCACAATTAGCAGGACAGTGGCGGCGGAAAAATGCCCCACCAAGGTTATATGAAACACTCGCTGCAATTTCTCATCATGATGATTTAGAAAAAGAATGGGAAGAAGATAACCTCACAGAAGCTGGCGCACCAATGGATTTTATGTTGAATCCAGAAATTGATGTCGATAAGTTGGCAAATTTGATTAAAAACGCCCACTATCGTGGACGGTGGGTAACACTACTAATTTCTAAACATCTGTGTCGGATAAATGAGTCTAAACGTGGTAAGTCGCCAGAATTAGACAAATTTTTAGACGAACAGGCTCAAGAGCAGGAACATTGGCGTAAAGAGTTGGGGATTGAAGAAGATGAATTAGATGCAGCTTACGCATTTATGCAATGGTGCGATCGCCTGTCACTAATTCTCTGTCAGCAAGAACTCCCGGCTGATGAACGATTTTTAGAAATTAGCCAGGGGCCTGATGATCAACGTTATGACATTATGCAACGCAGCGATTCCTTAGTGACTGTCCAACCTTGGCCGTTTGAAGATGAAAAATTTACAGTCAATATCGAAGCTTGTGAATTATCCCAAGTCAAATTTAAAAGTCCATCTCAATTAATCCAAGCACTGCAAAAAGCTCCTATTAAAGTGCTGGAGTGGACTTTTGTGGCTGAGTAACATAATTCCCAATTTCAGGACTAGAAAGAGTATGGGGTTCTGATGTTTCCACTTTGGTTACAAGCAGGTTTCTGGGGTTTAGTTGGTGGTTCAGCGTTGCTACTGGGTTCAGCAATAGGTTACTACGCCAAAATCCCCCAACGAGCGATCGCCGCAGTTATGGCTTTTGGTGCTGGAGTGTTAATTTCGGCACTAGCATTTGAACTGATGGATGAAGCTTATCGACGTGGTGGCTTTGACTCAACCGCCATTGGATTTGTTAGTGGTGCAGTTGTCTATACAGCTGCAAACTGGTTGCTTTCCCATCAAGGCGCAAAGCATCGCAAACGTTCAGGTGAACAGCAAGCATCAGAGGAAGAAAACAGTGGGAGTGGAGTGGCGATCGCCGTTGGTGCTTTACTCGACGGTATCCCCGAATCTATTGTGATTGGTGTCAGTATGATTGGCGGCGGAGTTGTGAGTTGGGTAACGGTGGCGGCTGTTTTTCTCTCCAATGTTCCCGAAGGACTTTCTAGTGCTGCTGGGATGAAAAAAGCAAGGCGTTCCACTGCTTATATCTTTGGTGTATGGGGCGGAATTGCCTTAATTTCCGGCATAGCCGCGCTTGTTGGTTACGCTGTATTTAGCCACCTTTCTCAAGAAATTATTGCTGCAACTACGGCTGTAGCCGCTGGTGCGATTTTGGCGATGATTTCAGACACGATGATTCCTGAAGCTTTTGAACAAGCCCATGATTTTGCTGGGCTAATTGTCGTCTTGGGATTTTTGGTGGCTTTTGTTTTAAGCAAGCTGGGTTAAGAATTACAGAACCTACCAATGAAAAAGCGCCTGGGAGTGTTGCCGTGTTTCCACCCCATGCGCCCTTTCTTTTCAACTTGCTCCTCACACACAAATATAAAATAGCATTTGTTTTTTGAATTAGTAAATCTATTGTGTGACAGTTTTACTCATTGCACAAAGTATGTTATAGTTTCTACCCAAATTAAAAAGCACCTAAGAGTGTTGCCGTGTTTCCACTCTCGGTGCTTTTTAGTTTCAACTTGCTCCTCACACACAACTAGAAGTTATCACTTGTTTTTTCAAATGGCAAGTATATTATGTAACAGTTTATGAAGTCTTGATATAAGGCTTGTTTTATTGAGCTGATACGCATTCAATTTAGATATTTAGATAAGATATAACTCAGGGTGCTTGCCCACCATTAACCAACATTTTATGTCTTTAAGACAGGTTACTGCCAAGGATTAATGCAGTATGTCAAAAATCCAGCGCTCCCATTTGCAGCGTTACTGTGTTTCTATTTTCTCCGTGTTAACTGCGCTGCTACTAGGCTTAACGCTGGATAACCTGTTAAAACTAGAAGTCTCGTCACTTTTTTTTGCGGCTGTAGTCTTGAGTAGTTGGTATGGGGGATTAGCACCTGGCTTATTGGCTACAGTCTTGGCGGTTTTAGTCAATAACTACTTCTTCATTCCGCCTATTTACTCTTTAATACCCAATACCTGGACTGATGCACTTCAACTAATTATTTTTAGCTTAATCGCCCTATTAATTAGTTCTTTAAATTCAGAATTACATACTGCTAAACAAATATCTGATGCCAAGCTGGCAAAGCTCAAAGTGAGCTATCGCAGTCTGTTGGAGACAGCCTATGAAGGTATCTGGGTATTTGACCAAGACGGACAGACAGAATATGTCAATTCTCAGTTAGCCCAAATGCTTGGTTATAGTGTAGAGCAGATGAGCGATCGCTCCATTCTGGATTTTTTAGAATATGATGCTCAAAGCGAAATTCAGCAATGGCTAGGGGAAAATCAGCAACAGCACCCGGAAACTAAACGACAATTTGAAGTGCGTTTACGTCGCCAAGACGCATCTGAACTATGGGTAATTGTTTCGATTAACTCCATCCTGAATGAGCAAGGCAAATTTGCTGGGATGGTGGCTATGCTGACGGATATTAGTCAACGTAAGCATTCCGAGACAATTCTGGCTGAAGAACAAGCAAAGCGCGATCGCGAAAGTCAACTGCTACGTGCCATGCTAGATATTCTGCCTGTAGGAGTAGTCATCTCTGATGCTAAGGGCAAATTTATCGAAATTAATCCCGCTGTTAACGCGATTTGGGGTGAAGAAGCACCATTTTTGGATGATCCTAGCCAATACCATGAATATAAAGGATGGTGGGCTGATACAGGCAAACCCATTGCAGCAGAGGAATGGACACTTGGTCGGGTTTTAGCTACTGGTGAGACAGTAATTGGGGAAGAAATTGATATTGAAAGCTTTGATGGAAAACGCAAAACCATTCTCAATTCAGCAATACCCATCCGCGATGAAACCGGAGCAATTATTTATGCAGTAGCAGTTAATGTAGACATTACCGAACGCAAACAAGCTGAAGAGAAATTGCGCCAAAGTGAAGCAATGGCCAAAACACGGGCTGAAGAACTGGAAACTATCATGGAAACAGTCCCCGCCGCCGTTTGGATTGCTCACGATCCCCAATGTCATCAAATGACAGTCAACCGTAGTGCTTATAAATTAATGCGCTTACAACCAGGCTCGGTGATGACAGCAACTCCGGCTAGTGGAGAATATACTTTCCCATTTAAAATTCAAAGAAATGGTCAAGATGTTCCCCTCAACGAATTACCAATGCAGCAAGCTGGTTTGACTGGTCAAGAGATGGAGGGAGAATTTGAATTTGTTTTTGATGAAGGTGATGTGCAATTTATTTATGGTAAAGCTGCACCTTTGCACGATCATTTAGGCACTATCAGAGGTGTAATCGGTGCTTTCCTGGATATAACTGAGCGCAAGCAAAGTGAAGAAGCATTGCGGCAAAAGCAAGAATGGTTAGATTTAGCCCAAGTTGTTGGTAAGATTGGCAGTTTTGAATGGAATATCTCAACTAACGTTAATATTTGGTCAAAAGAATTAGAAGCAATCTACGGTTTACAACCTGGGGAGTTTGGGGGAACTTACGAAGACTGGAAAAATTTGGTTCATCCCGACGATTTAGCCACAGCAGATGCATATATAGCTAATTCCTTAAAAACAGGTGAGTTTTTTACCGACTTTCGTGTAGTTTGGCGAGATGGGAGCATTCATTGGCTTCATGCTAGAGCCAAAGTTTACTACGATCGCGAAGGTAAACCTTTACGAATGGTAGGAGTTAATGTTGATATTAGCGATCGCAAACAAGCCGAAGAAGCACTAAGACAAAGTGAATCCCGACTGCGACAGCTATTAGAATCAAGTATTATCGGCATTATTGAAGCCGAACCCGACAAAATTACCTTTGCTAATGATGCCTTTTTACAGATGCTTGGTTATACCCAAGCAGATTTATTAGCAGGCGGTTTATGTTGGCAAGACATAACTCCACCAGAATATAGTGAACTTGATCAAGCTAAGGTGCAGGAAGTATTTGTCTCCGGTGTCTGCACTCCATTTGAGAAAGAATATATCCGCAAGGATGGCTCCCGTGTGCCAATTTTATTAGGTGCGACCTTATTAGCCCGCAATCCTTTTCGGTGGGTGTGCTTTATTCTAGATTTAACTGAGCGTAAACAAGCTGAACAGGAACGGGCGCAAGCATTAGAACGAGAACGAGCCGCGAGAATAGAACTGGAAAGAGCTAATCGGATGAAAGACGACTTTTTAGCAATTGTCTCTCATGAACTGCGATCGCCACTTAATCCCATTCTCGGTTGGGCAAAACTGCTCAAGAGTCGTAAATTAGATGCAGCCAAGACCACCCAAGCTTTAGAAACCATTGAACGCAACGCCAAATTACAAGCGCGGTTAATTGAAGATTTACTCGATGTTTCGCGGATTTTGCGTGGTAAACTCAGCTTGAATATCTCTGCGGTTGACTTAGTGCTTCCCATCGAGGCCGCACTAGAAACTGTGCATCTAGCCGCTGAAAGCAAATCAATTCACCTACACACTGAGTTGGCTATTGGTAAGCTCAAAGTAGAAGGCGACACCAACCGCTTACAGCAAATAGTTGGAAACCTACTCACAAATGCGGTTAAGTTTACACCAGAGGGTGGCTGGGTAGAATTACGCCTAGACAAAGTTGAGAATTTTGCCCAAATTCAAGTTATTGATACAGGTAAAGGTATTAGTCCAGAGTTTCTCCCTTATGTTTTTGACCGTTTCCGCCAAGCCGATGATGTTACAACCAGAAAGTTTGGTGGACTAGGGCTAGGATTAGCAATTGTCCGTCATCTTGTGGAACTTCATGGTGGTTCTGTGCAAGTCACAAGTCCTGGAGAAAACTTAGGTGCAACCTTTACAGTCCAGTTACCTTTAATGCCTGCGACTACGGAAACATTGACAGAATATCCTTTAATGGAAAATGCGCCAAATCTTCAAGGTGTCCAAATAGTCATCGTGGATGATGATGTTGATACTTTGAATTTACTAACTTTTATTCTCGAACATTATGGGGCAACAGTCCAAGCAGTAAACTCAGCCCAAGACGCACTACAAGCGATCGCTCAAACCCAACCAGATTTACTCTTAAGTGATATTGGTATGCCGACAATGGATGGTTATATGCTGATAGAGCAGGTAAGAACGACAATTTCCGCCAGTATATTACCTGCGATCGCTTTAACTGCTTTTGCTGGCGAGGCTAACTCCCAAAAAATTATCTCCGCAGGCTTTCAGCGACATCTTACCAAGCCTATCGAACCAGCAGAATTAGCAGCAGTCATTGCCAATCTTATTCACAGTATTCAAAAATGATAAAAACTAAAAAGCGTCCGGGAGTGTTGCCGTGTTTCCACCCCAGACGCTTTTTAATTTCAACTTGCTCCTCACACAACTAGAGAATAACACTATGGTTAGATAAGAGCAAGTTTTATTAGTGACACTTTGACAACTGCACTATCAGGCTTGAATTAGCACCCAAGATATTTGGTTGAGGTTGGGTGTAAGATTACACCCTTACACCCAGTCTCCACAAATAACCTTTGTGCATCAATCCTCATTAGTGTAAAAAGTGACGTACTCCTGTCAAAACCATCACCAAACCTAATTCATTAGCCGCTTTGATGGAATCTTGGTCGCGCAAACTACCGCCTGGTTGGACAATGGCAGTAATCCCAGCAGCGGCGGCGGCTTTGATAGTATCATCAAAGGGGAAAAATCCGTCACTGGCGAGAGTTGCGCCTTGAGCTTTATCTCCAGCTTGTTCGAGAGCGATTTTCGCGGAACCAACGCGGTTCATTTGCCCAGCACCTACACCTAGAGTAGTGCGATCGCTTGTGACTACAATGGCATTAGATTTAACGTGTTTGCAGACTTTCCACGCAAAT
Organism: Nostoc sp. LEGE 06077; assembly: GCF_015207705.1. Taxonomy (GTDB): domain Bacteria; phylum Cyanobacteriota; class Cyanobacteriia; order Cyanobacteriales; family Nostocaceae; genus Nostoc_B. The sequence continues at coordinate 73,636 of NZ_JADEWI010000027.1, read as the reverse complement.
AGTAATTCGGCTAATTCATCGGCTGTAGGCTGGCGTTCTGTGACAACTTGCCATTTACTTGTATCAGCCAAAATATCATCCGCAGCTTGTACTAAGAAACCACCGGCAATTTGTTTGACTAAAGTTTTCGGGCCGCTACTCAAATCGGCTAATGTCAAAACCCGCACATTGGTTTTCTTAGCTAGGATTTTTTGTGCTTCTGCATCACAGTCAGGCGCAACCACACATTCTAAAAAGGTTTTAGTTAACTCGCTGGCTGTAGCTGCATCAATCGGACGGTTCAGGGCGACAATTCCCCCAAAAGCCGAAGTCGAATCAGCATTAAAAGCTTTTTGATAAGCTTCAACAATGGTATTTCCCAATGCCGTACCGCAGGGATTGGTATGTTTAATAATTGTCGCGGCTGGCGTGTCGGGAAACTCGGCAATAATGCGTCGGGCGGCTTCTAAATCCACTAAGTTATTGTAACTGAGTTCCTTGCCTTGCAATTTCTTCGCTGCTGCCCATCCTGTGGGTGTAGCACCAGTTTGATACCAAGCGGCGGGTTGATGGGGGTTCTCGCCATAACGCAGAGATTGTAACTCAGTACCGCTGACTGTATGTTGTTGTGTACCTGCAAGATAAGAGGCGATCGCCTGATCATAACTCGCTGTGTGTAAAAATCCTTTCAAAGCTGCCTTTTGGCGAAATTCTAAGGAAGCTACTCCGTTATTTTGCCGTAGCTCTTGCAGATATTCATCATACTGGGCTGGGTCACATAATACCGTCAAATGAGCAAAATTCTTGGATGATGCCCGTAACATTGCCGGGCCACCAATATCAATTTGTTCCACAGCTTCCGCCAAAGTCACCCCTGGTTTAGCGATCGTAGACTCAAACGGATATAAATTCACCACCACCAAATCAATCGGGCGAATTTGGTTATTTTCTAAATCTGTCAAATCACTAGCGACATCCCGCCTAGCCAAAATCCCGCCATGAATGCGTGGATGTAGAGTTTTCACCCGTCCACCTAAAATCTCTGGTGAACCTGTGTAATCAGAAACCTTGGTGACAGGTATTCCCGCATCCTTGAGGGCTTTGGCTGTTCCTCCACTGCTGATGATATCAAAGCCAAATTCTTCCACCAAGCTACGGGCTAGGTCAATTAAACCAGTTTTGTTAGATACACTCAGCAGTGCTAGACGCGCCATGTCTCAATTCCTCAGATGCCAAAGACCCCAATTTTCACACAACCCTTGCTTCACTTCAAGACTTGATGCGTGATTAACAGAAAAATTTCATTAGCTGTTGTAGTGTTTATTTAATAATTAATTTAACTAGCTGATCAACTAGGCGATCGCGGTCAATGGGTACAATATCACCACCGTGCAACACATCTCGCAGTAGAACAAAATGAATCAGTGTTCCCATGAAGGCTCTTGCTGCAACTTCTGGGTCTGGTAGTTCTAGTTCTGGGTGAGAACCTAGATAATGCGTCATGGCTTGCAGCATGGGTTTTTCAATGTTCCGTACAAATGCTTGTGCTAATTCTGGAAAGCGTCCTGATTCACCGATAATAATCCGCAAGAATGTCAGGCTTTGGGGATCATCTGCAACATGGGTTAGCATCATATTGGCAAAGGATTTTAAGAATGAAGCTACATCACCTTGAGCCGATAGCAGATGATTCGGATTAAAAAGCTCTTTTTCGCAAGCTAATTGCTGTACAAGTTCGATAAATAAACTCTCTTTATCAGGAAAGCGCCGATAAATTGTGGCTTTAGAAACACCCGCCGCTACGGCAATTTTATCAATTCTGGCAGCAGCATAGCCGTTTTCTAAAAACTCTTGCATTGCGCCATCTAAAATAGCCTTCGTCTTTTCTGGAGATAAATCGCGCTCAACACTTTTGGATTTCATTGCTTAATGGCTGCAAACAGACTAGCGAATACCTGATAATACTCACGCAGCGAGAAAAATCTAGGGTTTACAGGGTTTGTAGATGAGCAAAACTCATACACCCTTATAACCCAATACGGTTCAGTTAAGATCCCCCCGCCTACGGCGACCCCCTTAAAAAGGGGGTAATAAAGAGTTTTTAGCCCCCTTTTTAAGGGGGTTAGGGGGATCTTCAGAAGATTAAAACGTTAACTGAACCGTATTGATTTATGCTCCTACACCCAGTCTTAACAGAGTGTTTTTTTGCGTGAGTTTTTTTAGTAATTCACCTAATTTCCAGTATACCCTTGACAATACAAAACTGTTTCGTTTAGTTTAGTTGTACAGACGAAACAAAACAGTTTAGTTTTTAAAATTGGGATAAATTCGAGGAGCTTGCTAAATGCTGCAAAACTTACCAGCCACAGCTTCTTCCGCTAAAGTTCGCCAATGGGTTGGGGTAGTTGCTACTGCACTTATTGTTGTGAGTGGAGCTTCTGCTTATGTACTGTCACGATCGCCATCAAAGCAACAATTAGAGAATCAAAACACCGCTATCAGTTCACCGCAAATCACTACAGTGACAGCCTTGGGACGGTTAGAACCCCAAGGAGAAATCATTAAGTTGTCAGCACCGACAGCAAATAACGGTAATCGAGTAGATCAATTGCTAGTGAAACAAGGCGATCGCGTCAAGATAGGACAAGTGATTGCGATTTTGGATAGCCGCGATCGCCTGTTTGCAGCCTATCAGCAAGCCCAGGAAGATGTGAAAGTTGCCCAAGCCAAAATGGCAATTACCAAAGCTGGGGCAAAAACGGGCGAAATCAACGCCCAACGTGCGGAAATAGCGCGTCTGGAAGCACAGCGCTTAGGTGATATTGATGCTCAAGCCGCAACTGTCGCGCGGTTAACCTCAGAGCAAACAAATGCCTTGAGACAGTACAACCGCTATCAATCTTTGTATGAACAGGGCGCAATCTCAGCGGCTGATCGAGACAGCAGACAGTTAGCTTTAGATACCGCACAAAAAAGTTTACAAGAAGCACAAGCAATATTAGAACGGATTCAATCAACTAGTCCAGCACAACTCAATCAAGCCAAAGCTAACTTAGAGCGCATTGCTGAAGTCCGTCCGGTGGATGTCAAACAAAACCAAGCAGAAATTGATCGGGCTGTTGCGGCGATGAAACAAGCCAAAGCCGAACTTGATCAAGCTTATGTGCGATCGCCAATGAATGGGGAAATTCTCGAAATTCATACCCACGCGGGCGAAGTGGTTGGGACTGATGGGATTGTGGAAATTGGGCAAACTCAGCAGATGTATGCAGTTGCCGAAGTTTATCAAAGCGATATTAGTAAAGTCAAACTCGGACAAAAAGTGCGTGTCAGCAGTGATTCTATCCCCGGTGAACTACTGGGAAAAGTAGAACGTATTGATTCTCAAGTTAAACGGCAAAATGTTGTCAACACCGACCCTAGCACCAATATTGATGGCAGAGTTGTGGAAGTGCATATCGCTTTAGATGCTGCATCCAGTAAAAAAGCTGCTAAATTTACCAACTTGCAAATTACAGCCGAAATCGAACAATGATTGCATTTATCGAGCAATTTCAACGGCGGACACCCCTGGGATGGCTGCAACTGAGTAAAGAAAAAGGGCGGCTTCTCGTAGCATTATCAGGGATTGCTTTTGCTGATGTGCTGATGTTTATGCAGATGGGTTTTCAAAGTGCTTTATACGATAGCAATACAAAACTCAGCCGCAGCTTAAATGCAGATATTGTGTTAGTTAGTCCCCAAGCGCGAAATACGCAAAATTTAGGGACATTTGCCCGCCGACGTTTATATCAAGCCAAAGATATTCCCGGAGTTCAAATCACCCAAGCGTTTTATTCCAACACAATTACTTGGAAACATCCAGAAACGCGCAAAGATACATCTATGCAGGTGATCGGTTTTTCACCAGAACAGCCTGCGTTGAATTTGCCGGAAGTGAATCAACAATTAAATAAAGTCAAAATTCCAGATAGAGTTTTGTTTGATCGCAATTCTAGAGGAAATTATCAACAAGCGATCGCCCAAGTTGAGCAAGGAAAAACTGTCACCACAGAAATCGAGCGCCGTACCGTGACTATTAGTGGCTTATTTACATTAGGCGCATCCTTTGGTGCTGATGGAATTTTAATCGGCAGTGACCAAACCTTTTTACATTTTTTCCCGCGACGAGAAGCCGCCAGCGTCAACCTAGGATTAATCAAGCTCAAACCTGGATATGATTCCCAGCAGATAGCTAGGGAATTAGCCGCTTATCTTCCCAATGATGTGAGAGTTTTTACTCATGCCGAATATATCACCTTTGAAGAGAGTTACTGGCAAAAAGAAAGTCCCATTGGATTTATTTTTGGCTTGGGAACAGGGATGGCTTTTGTTGTCGGTGTGGTGATTGTTTATCAAGTACTTTCCACTGATGTCAACAGTCATCTCAAAGAATATGCTACCTTCAAAGCAATGGGATACCGTAATCAATACTTACTCACTGTAGTTTTTGAAGAAGCAATTATTTTGGCATTTTTAGGCTTTATCCCTGGGTTTATTTTACCCATTGGACTTTATCAATTAGCTGCCACTGCCACTGCCTTACCTATTATGATGACATCATCTAGAGCAGTGATAGTATTGATTTTAACCATTGTGATGTGTGGAATTTCGGGAGCGATCGCCACTGGTAAACTCCAATCTGCTGACCCTGCTGATATGTTTTAAGAAAACTGCTGAGTAAAAATACTACTTTTTACCCTCATTTTTATCAATCTTTGTGTACCCAATTCTTGACCGCTATTTAATATGATGACTAAAGAAGCTGTCATTTCTATTCAGAATCTCAACCATTACTTTGGTAAAGGTCAATTACAAAAACAAGTTTTGTTTGATGTTACCTTAGAAATAAATACTGGCGAAATTGTGATTATGACAGGGCCTTCTGGTTCTGGTAAAACTACCTTACTCACTTTAATTGGCGGACTGCGATCGGCTCAAGTTGGTGGAAGTTTGCAAGTTTTAAAACAAGAACTTTGTGGTGCTAATGCAGCAGAATTGACCTTAGCACGCAGACACAATGGCTATATATTTCAAGCACATAATTTGCATAATAGTTTGACAGCTATCCAAAACGTCAGGATGGCTTTGGAACTACATAATAATTTGTCAGTGAAACAGATGCTAGAGCGTTCGGCACAAATGTTGGACTTAGTTGGCTTAGGACATCGACTGAATTATTATCCTGATGATTTATCTGGGGGACAAAAACAACGGGTGGCGATCGCGCGGGCTTTAGTCAACAATCCGCAAATCGTTCTGGCTGACGAACCCACGGCGGCTTTAGATAGTAAATCGGGACGAGATGTCGTCAATTTGATGCAGACATTAGCTAAAGAACAAGGCTGCACTATCTTACTTGTAACTCACGATAATCGAATTCTGGATATTGCCGATCGCATTGTCTATATGGAAGATGGCAAATTGACTAATAATTCTGTTGTTAGTTTGGCTTCGTGAATTAATTGTTTCATGCAGAGTCGCTCCAGGTGCAGAGAGGATCAGAAGTTTAAGATTTCCATCAATCAAATGACAAAGCTTTTATTTCTACCGACATACTTAAATCCCTCTGTATATTGAAGATTTTTATATTAATAGTGAATTACTCTTCTTGAGGAGATACAAACCTCAAGGATTTTTCCTATGTCTCAAGATGTATTTGAGTTATCAGCACCGCCAGTTAATTCTATTGTTGGTCATCTCCAGCAACTGGGGCAAGATCCGTTAGGATTTCTCAGCCGTTGTCGTGATTATGGTGATATTGTTCCCTTGCAGTTGGGGTTAACACCTGCTTGTTTAGTCACTAACCCTGAATATATAGAAGAAGTTCTCAAAAATCGCACTGATTTTATTAAAAGCCGGGGCTTACGTAGTTTAAAAACTCTTTTAGGAGAAGGTTTATTAACAGCAGAAGGCGAATCTTGGTTTTGGCAGCGTCGTCTGGCTCAACCAGTATTTCACCAAAAACGGATTAATAGCTATAGCCAAATCATGGTGGATTACACCAACCAAATGTTGCAACGTTGGAGTGATGGTGAAACCCATGATATTCATGCAGATATGATGCATTTGACGTTAGAAATTGTGATGAAGTGCATATTTAGTGCTGAGGTGGATGCAGGAGAAGCAAAGGTGGTTGCTCATGCACTAGATGTAGCAATGAACTGGTTTGAAAGTAAGCGCAAGCAAAATTTTCTCGTATGGGAGTGGTTTCCTAGACCAGAAAACATCAGTTATCGTCAGGCTATTGCCCAAATGGATGAAGCTATTTACAAACTGATTCAACAACGTCGCCATAGCCAGGAAAAAACTAATGATTTATTGACGATGTTAATGGAAGCAAAAGACGAACAAACAGGTCAGCAGATGGATGATAAACTGCTGCGGGATGAAGTCGCTACCTTAATGTTGGCAGGACATGAAACTACCGCCAATACTTTATCTTGGACGTGGATGCTTTTGTCACAAAATCCCCAAGTCCGGGAAAAATTACAATCAGAACTTTATCAAGTCCTGCAAGGAAAGTTACCAACTCTCGAAGACTTAGGAAAGTTAGTTTATACACAGCAAGTAATCAAAGAATCGATGCGCTTATATCCTCCTGTATCTCTGATGGGAAGGGAAGCCGCAGTAGATACGAAGATTGGTGATTACGAAATTCCCCAAGGTACATCAATCATGATTAGCCAATGGGTAATGCACCGCCATCCAAAATATTTTGAGAACCCCGAAGTTTTTCAACCAGAACGCTGGACAGAGGAGTTGGAAAAACAACTACCTAAAGGAGTGTATATTCCTTTTGGTGATGGGCCAAGAATTTGTATTGGTAAAGGTTTCGCTCAGATGGAAGCGGCTTTGTTATTGGCAACTATTGCTCAAAACTTCCAAATAGATTTAGTGCCAGAATATCCAATTGTTCCCCAGCCTTCAATTACGTTACGTCCAGAAAACGGGCTGAAGGTGGAAATTAAGCAAATTAAGTTGAATGCGGCTGAAGATGGGAAAAAACCAGTGTCTGGTGCAAATATTGTTTAGTAAAGGCAAAAACATTGTTGCCGATTTCCTCTGGTCACAAATAATTTAGCATGGCTCAACTACAACGAATTGCGATCGCTCCTTCCCAATTTCAACAAGACCAAATTTTACTTACATCCCAACAAATACATTATCTGGGGCGGGTCTTGCGTTTGCGTGAGGGCGATCGCTTTATTGCGATGGATGGTATGGGTAAATGGTGGTTGGCGCAGCTAACAGGGGAACAAGCCCAGGTTTTAGAATCACTTTCCGTAGAGACAGAATTACCTATAGCAATTACGTTGATAGTAGCTTTGCCCAAAGGCAATGGCTTTGATGAAGTTGTCCGCTGCTGTACGGAAATTGGTGTAACTTGTATTGCTCCGGTGATGAGCGATCGCACTCTGCTTCATCCTAGTCCCCAAAAACTCGAACGTTGGCGACGCATCGCCGCGGAAGCCGCTGAACAATCAGAGCGCGCTTTTGTCCCGACGATTTTAGAACCAGTGGCTTTTACGTCAAAACTCAATTGTCAAGAGTCAATAGTCAATAGTCAGCAGTATATCTGTGAGGCGCGAGGTAATTATCCTCATTTACTCAATTGCTTACCAAACCAAGAAACAAGAGCAAATGAGCAAGAACTAATTATTGCGACAGGCCCCGAAGGCGGATGGACAGAACAAGAGGTTGAAAATGCGATCGCCTCTGGCTTTCAACCTGTATCCCTCGGTCGTCGTATCCTCCGCGCTGTTACTGCACCTATCGTAGCTTTATCCTTAGTTACCGCAGCGTATGAAGTATAAATGATCATAAGCCGCGTCAAAAATCAAACGTGGAGATGCAGGTACATAAACTATGATTGAGCGTGTTGCGATCGCTTTTGACCGTAAAGATTATCACACAGCTGTGAAATTACTCCAACAACTGTTAAAGGAATCACCTGATAATCCTTGGGTGCAATTTTATGTTGCTAGGCTTTATGAGGTATCTAATAAGCGACAGGATGCGGAGAAGATTTATCGCCAGTTGTTGCAGAGTACCACCAACACCAAAATAGTTACCCAAACACGTCAAGGTTTGCAACGTCTCCAAGAAGCTGAACAAGAAGAAAGACAACGCGCCATTGCTAAAGCCACAGCCGAACCTAGTAGTAGTGAGCCAGGAGTACTCGTTTTAGAACCACTAAATAATGAACAAAAGTCTACAGTTATCGCTAAATTTGCTCAAATTATGCAGCTAGACCCTTATACAGCGAGGCTCGTTATACCCAGTCGGAGTTGGAAAGTTTACCGCTCTGGACAAGTGGGAGTGTTGAAATTCTATGGTGAACAGCTAAAAGCAGCGGGAATTCCTTGTTTTTGGACAACAATCGCCGCAGTTCAACAAATACAAGTTTATCAAGTTGAATATTTTGCGGAATCTGGTTCACAAACTAGTGTTACTTGTCGCAATCAAACCAATCAACTTGGTTCTTTAACTTTTAGTTGGTCAGAAGTTCAAGCAAGAGTAATTGGACTATTGCCAATTTTTGAGGAAGTGGTTGATCTTGATGCGCGTCACAAGCTAGAACGGAAAACTCAAACTCAAGATTATGCTCAGTTTTGTGACTTACACATACCTGAGCGACGTTGCATTTTGCGACTGTCTGATCAAAGTTATGATTTCCAACAAGGTGTAGAAATTGCTGCCCAAGCTAGTCAAAATACTATCAGAATCAACTGGAATCAAGTACTCAACTGGCTAGAGCAGCATCTGGCACAAGTGAAGCTTTGGTCAGATTTCACACCTTTTGCGGAGACAGTTTTAGATCAAACAGAAATGTTAAGCAATATCACAACCAATATCAACTTGTTTCGCCGAGAACCAACAAATTGGGATGCGGCTTTTCAGTTGTACAGTGGATTGGTATTTAATAAATGCTTGGCGATCGCTCACCAGGAGAATTAAATCACTAAGCTTGGTTAGGAGTTTTAACTTGACTGGCCATATCTAAGAAAGAACTCATATTTGCTCCTGGACGGCGGCGACCATTGGTAGCAGCAGGTGTTAAATATTTGGGTGCAAATGTTTTTTCGGTTGGTTCTTTCTTCACCGCCACCACTGCGGGAGCTTTTGCTGGTTCAGTTGGTGCAGCTTTGCCATTTTTGGATGATTCTACTTTGGCTGCTTTAGCCGTAGGTGCAGGTTTTTTTGCTGGCTCAGGCGCTTTTGCTGTGGCTTTTGTACCGTTAGAGGTTCCTGCTGGTGCAGCTTTAGGTGCTGGTGCTGGAGTTACTTCTGCACCATTCTCATCTAATTGGAGGTAGTAGCCACCATTTTTTTTCTTTTTGCCACCCAACAACCCTGTGAAAAAGCCTAAAATCCCACCAATTAAATTTTTGATAAAACCGAACATTAGAATTTCTCCTGCCTTCTATAATTCTGTAAATCTGACCGTAATGTTAAAAATTGCAGCTTAATGCTACATTTTTTTGCGCCGTACTATTACTTTGACTAGCTTTATAGTTTAGTGTTTGAGCAACACTGGAGTAAGACTACAGAGCAAATGTCTTTGATTTTTCAGGCACTTGCAGCCCGTATATATCAAGACTCATTATTAAATTTTACTGTAACTATAAGCAAGATTATGAAAGTTAGCTTAATAAAAATTAATATCTTACCTTGGGTAAATATATAAATAACTGTGAAGCAAATATTTAGATCCAAGCCAATGATGTGAGTGTCATAGCTCATTCCCAGATGGCAAGCTAACTTAGCTAGATTTTTGACAGACTCATACTAGGCAATCAGGTAATGAACACCATTAATCAGCAGTACAACCCCGTCTTATTAATCCACGGCATTAGTGATACGGAAGCAGTCTTCCGCAAGATGCAAAATTTTTTACAAGACAAGGGTTGGTCTGTGTATGCTCTCAATCTAGTACCAAATAATGGCGATGTTGGTCTGGATATATTGGCACAGCAAGTAGCTGATTATATTGCCGCGACCTTTGCACCAGAACAAACAATAGATATAGTTGGTTTCAGCATGGGCGGAATTGTCAGCCGTTATTATGTCCAACGACTGGGCGGAATTGAGCGCGTGCAAAGATTGATCACCATCTCATCGCCTCATAATGGAACAATTGTGGCTTATGGTTCTTGGCGGCCTGGCTGTTTACAAATGCGTACTCAAAGTAATTTCCTCAAGGATTTAAATTCTGACGTTGTGATGTTAAAGCAATTGAACTTTACCTCGATTTGGACACCTTACGATTTGATGATTGTGCCAGCGAAAAGTTCGCAAATGCCCATAGGTACAGAAGTAATTATCCCCGCAGCATCACACCCTTGGATGTTAACTGATTCTAGGAGTTTAGCCGCAGTTGCCACAGCCTTAGCCGAACCTATGCGAAATATTAACCGCGATCGCCAATTTGGGTATACTCATAACTCCCAAAAATCGCCTCTGGGTAGCGGTAATATTTAAATTCCAGCAAGTTATAAAAGGGATCTTCTAAAAAGAAAGTCCGATGCTCTAAAGGAGAACCAACAAAGCGGTCTTTAGCTTCTTCCCGAAATAACAGTTCGTGCTTTTGCGCTTTACTTAACAAGCTTTCCCAGTCACTCTCCTGAGTAAAAATTAACCCAAAGTGCCTTGGGTAGATAGTACGTTGTTTAGTTAAAGGTTCTTTGGTAGTATGTGCTACCAACTGATGCCCGTAAAGATTGAGAATCAGCGCTTGAGGGTTTTCCCGGCCAGGAATACAGCCCAAGCCATCGACATAATAGGCTTTTGTCTGTTGGATATCACTCACCGGAAAAGCCAAATGAAATATAGGTTGACTCATAACAGGTATTTTTTGTAGTTGCTATCTACAATTTATGCTCTGAAAACTTGTTTGTGGTTAAGTGCAACACAGTTTTATCTTCCTGTCACTTATATGCTGATAGCGATATTTACAGCAGTTTCTAACTTCATGAGCTACAAAACTAAAAATTAACAACAGAAATTATTCGTCTTACTCCTGACTTCTTCCAGCTAAAAAATTTGTTCTTTGTCTTGCCTGTTTTTTCTCTCACCACTAGTAAAAGTAAGAGAATCTATGCACTTCTAAAATTAAAGAATGAGAGGTAACACCCAAGGTCTAAAATTGGTTATTCTGTTGATATGCTGCCAATGACAACATTACTTGTGATTCACTGCTAATGTTACCTTTACTTGACTCTGCCAATCCCTGGTTAGTGGGAGTAGGATTAAACGCCATTTTATTGGCTTTAGTTTGGATTGCTCCCAAAAAGCTGCTCACCCCAGCGGGGTTATTCCACGCCTGGATACTGGGTGTAATAGTTTGGGGTACTTTAGGTTGGCAGGGATATCTGGTAGTGGCGTTTTATTTCCTGGTGGGTTCAGGAGTGACGCGCATTGGGATGGCAGAAAAAGAAGCGCAAGGTATAGCCGAAAAGCGTTCTGGTGCAAGAGGCCCGGAAAATGTTTGGGGTTCGGCGTTAACCGCAGCATTATGTGCTTTGGGTGTAGGGATTATCAATTCTGGATTGATAGTAACTTATTCCCAGTCTCTAGTTCCCCATCCTGTGTCCTTGCTGTTGTTGGGTTATGTAGCGAGTTTTAGCACTAAGCTATCTGACACATCAGCCAGTGAAGTCGGGAAAGCTTACGGTAAAAGGACATTTTTGATTACTACACTACAACCAGTACCGCGAGGTACAGAAGGTGCAGTTAGTTTAGAAGGCACATTAGCGGGTGTAGTGGCATCAATTGCGATCGCCTGTGTTGGTTGGGCTGTAGGATTGATAGACTTACTGGGGATTTTGTGGTGTATCTTAGCAGCTTTTATTGCTACCAATCTCGAAAGTGTCATTGGAGCTACACTGCAAACTAAATATACTTGGCTGACGAATGAACTAGTCAATATTTTAAATACATTAATCGGGGCGATCGCTGCCATTCTCCTTGGTTGGTTGTGGACAACTGCGATCGGCTAGTACAACAAGGAAAAAAGCAAAAGGAAAAGGTAAATAATAGTGTTCCCACAAGCCTTTTAGCAATTTCAGATTATCACTGAGCGTACTTGTACTGAGCGACTTGCCTTGAGCTTGTCCGGAGCGTAGCCGAAGGGCGAAGTCGAAAGTAGCCAAAGTAGTCGAAGTGTTGTCTGTTTATTTACACCAACCTGTACTAGTTATCTAGCCAAATTTAAACATATTTTTAGGTAACACCATAGAAATGTAGTTGCCATAATTACCTATGCTGACTCCTGGCACAGTTCAGGTAGCCGTCAATTATGAAATTTTAGCTTTTTTTCTTGAGTTAATTCATGGAATCTTTATCATTTCTGTCAATAAATGATCATCCACTCTCAATCACACAGGCAGTAAAATATCTGCAAGCTTCTGGCAAATTATCACAGTTTATTGGTGATATTCTTCGCCAGTACGTGATTGAGCAAGAAATCCAAACTAGAGATGATTTAGATATCAACCCAGCTTTAACAGAACAAGCAGTTATTGACTTTCGGTTAAAAAATCAACTAACTCAACCACAAACTTTTCAAGAATGGTTACAAGCAAATGGTACAGATTATGAAACATTCCATTCATCCATTACCTTGGGTTTCAAATTAGAAAAACTCAAAACAGTAGTGACGCAAACTAGCATTCCTGAGTATTTTATTGAAAGAAAAATTTTTTTAGATCGTGTTGTTATTTCTCGGATTATTGTTGAAAGCCAAGAACTTTGTGAAGAACTCAGAACTCAAATCGAAGAAGGAGGCAACTTTGAACAACTAGCCAGAGAGTATTCTCTAACAGAAGATCGCATCATGAACGGCATGATGGGAGCAATTAGCCGTGGCACCATGCCAGACACATTGCGGGCAGCAATTGATGTTGCCAGTTCTGGGCAATTAGTAGGGCCAGTAGAACTAGAAGGACGTTATGGTTTGTTTCGCGTAGAACAATTTCTGCCAGCGTCTGTAGAAGATACTCAACTCCAACAAGCATTACAAAATGAGTTATTTGAAAAATGGCTAGCAGAGAAAATTCAAAAGCTAACAGTGAAATTACAAATGGGTTAACACCTCTGGATAACGAATCTTTAGAAATTAACGCTATAGCAGAAATACCGTGGAATCAAGGGCCATTATGTTGGCTAAGTAGCGAACAACAAGCGAGATTGCGTCATCAGGTAATTATCCATCGCTACCAACTAGGAGAAAAAATCTGGTCAACGCAAAAACGCGGCTACCAATACTACATCGTCTCAGGCAAAGTCAGACTCAGACAAGAACAAGATAGTCTTGCCTTAGCAGCCTTGCAAACTGGCGACTGGTTCGGCGATCTCTACAGAATAGCCGCAGACTGCAAAGCCGTAGCTGCCAGCAAAGAAGTCATCGTCGCTTGTTGGGACAGCGCCCTGTGGACAGAATTTAGCACTCCAGAAATTGAACAATTTTTCTCCGGTTCCCCAGCAGAACCAGCACCAAGCAATACTCAACCTCAAACCAGCCCAGAATCACAACTGCCCCTACCAGCAGCAACCGTTAGCCCCCCAGAAACTCAGCCGCCAACTCTACAAGAATTACTCAACCGCACTCCAGATACCTCAAATTATCCCTTCATTGCCCACAGCAACACTGCCGCCGCTTGCCTGACAATGGTGGCGCAACAACTAGATAACCCGGTTCAACTCGAATGGGTACAACGACAACTGCGGGGACAAAACTCTAAACACATTATCGAAGCTGCGGAAAAACTTGGACTAGTATTGCGGCGACTCCAAGTTAGTTGGGACGAATTACCAAAACTTTCATTTCCGGCCTTGATGTTATGGCGCAGCGAAACTCAACCCCAGGCCAGTTGGGTAGTTGTTTATGCCGTCAAAGGTTCACGCTTAATTATTGCCAACCCCCTAAATCTAGGGCAAATATGTGAGATTCTCCCACAATCAATTGTCGAAGCTGCCTGGGATGGGCAACTTTGGCAAGTAGAACTAATTAACAAACAAGAAAAATTTAACCTCAGTTGGTTTGTTCCGGCTGTCTGGAAATATAAAGGATTATTAGGCGAAGTCCTGCTGGCATCCTTCACATTACAACTATTTGGCTTAGGTACGCCCCTCATTACCCAGGTCGTGATCGATAAGGTAATGGTGCAAGAAAGTTTGCCTACCCTGGATGTGATGGCGATCGCTTTATTGTTAATTGCTTGCTTTGAGGCGGTGCTTGGCACTTTGCGCCTATTTATCTTTACCCATACTGCGAGACGCTTGGATTTAAGCTTGTCGGCACAGCTATTCCGTCATCTCATGCGCTTGCCCTTAGCTTATTTTGAATCTCGGCGGGTGGGTGATACTGTCGCCCGTGTCCAAGAACTCGAACAAATTCGGCAATTTCTCACAGGTACAGCTTTAACCGTCATTCTTGACAGCATCTTCGCCGTTGTCTATTTGGTGTTGATGTTTTACTACAACATCCCTTTAACTTTTGTCGCCTTGGCAGTGTTGCCGTTGTTTGCCACTTTAACAATTTTTGCCACACCAATTTTACGCAACTGGCTCAATGAAACGTTTAACCGCAGTGCCGACAGTCAATCATTTTTAGTAGAGACAATTACAGGCATTCATTCTGTCAAAGCCCATGCCGCTGAACCCGTAGCGCGGGAACGTTGGGAAGGTTTATTTGCCCGATTTATCCGTACCAGTTTCAAAGCCTCAACGACATCTAATATCAGTAGTAATATTGGTGACTTTCTCACAAATTTTTCTACATTATTGATTCTCTGGGTGGGCGCGAAGTTAGTAATTGACCAAAAACTGACTATTGGGCAGTTGGTAGCTTTTCAGATGTTATCGGGGCGAGTCACAGAACCACTGTTGCGGTTGGTACAACTATGGCAAAATCTGCAACAAGTATTACTGTCAGTAGATAGAATTGGTGACATTCTCAACACTGCCCCAGAAGCGGAACCAGGCACAGGATTAGTCTTACCAACATTAAAAGGGCAAGTGACTTTTGAGCAGGTATTTTTCCGTTACCAAAGCCATACTGAACCTGTGTTACGTGGGATCACTTTTGATGTACAACCAGGGCAGTTTGTCGGGATAGTCGGACGTAGTGGTTCGGGCAAAAGTACGGTGTCAAAGTTGTTGCAGCGTTTGTATCAAATTGAGTCAGGGCGGATTTTAATTGATGGGTTTGATATTAAGAGCGCTGATTTAGCATCACTGCGACAACAAATTGGCGTAGTGTTGCAAGAAGACTTTTTGTTTAATGGCTCAGTTTTAGAAAATATTACCTTGGGCAATCCAGATATTACTGCTGAACAGGTAGTAGAGGCGGCGAGATTGGCTGTAGCCCACGATTTTATTAGTCAATTACCTTATGGTTACGAGACAAATGTTGGTGAGCGAGGTACGGCTTTGTCTGGCGGACAACGACAACGGATTGCTTTGGCACGGTTGTTTTTGTCTGATGCTCCGATTTTAATTTTGGATGAGGCGACGAGTGCCTTAGATAGTGAAACAGAACAACAAGTGCTGCAAAACCTGCAACGAGCTTCCGCAAATCGCACGGTGTTTTTGATTGCTCACCGCTTTGCACCACTCAAGCGGGCTGATTTAATTGTTGTGATGGAGAAGGGTGTAATTGCTGAACGGGGTACTCACACTCAACTTTTACAGCAGAAGGGTTTGTATTGGTCTCTTTATCAGCGTCAACAGGCTAATGTTTAGGTAAAGTTAAAAGGTAAAAGTTAAAAGGCAAAAGTCAAAACACCAAAGATTTTCATTTCTAGGCTCTGGTTATAGATCTGCGGAAATCACCAGACTATCTGAAATGAGCAAAATCTTGTGGTATAAGTATTCTTTCTGTTTACTTTTACCTTTGTACTTTTGCCTTGTTGTCCTATTCCCTGGGACAGCTACTTACCACCCTTGTTCTGCTTGCTGAAAAACGTAAGCAGCTACATCCAAAATTTCTTCGGAAGTTAACTTATTTTTGAAGGGAGGCATAGCATTTTTCCCATTCTGCACTTGATGAATAATTGCCAGAATGGAGTCTGTGTTATAATTTGCCAAGTATTTTGATAATGCTTCTTTGGTTAAAGTTTTTTCGGCAACGAGGATGTTACCGCCGCCTATGTGGCAAGAAGAACAATTGGCGCTGAAGATTTTGGCACCGTTGGATGTTTCGGCAGCTAGTGCTGGATAAGTAAATGTTAGTTTGAATAGCGCGATCGCTACAAGTAACATTAACAAAAGTATTCTCAAGTTATTCTCCAGGCTCCAGCGACTAAATAAATTATTCTCATAACTATTGATTAATGTGCTGCCAATATTTTTTGAATTGGTATTTATTTTATCAGTTTTACATTTCCATAAAATTAGCGGTAACGAGTTAATCTCTGACATCGCTATGCGCTGTTGAGCATTCTGGGCGGAAATCAAACTCGTCACCGCTATTAGTTAATTTTTTGTATGTGCCAGATTCTGGCGTTTGTTGCTTTGTGAATTTAACTGAAGAGCCTAGAAAATATCTAGGTCAACAGTGCTACTTCTATTCAACAGTGATTTTACCAACCATCCCAGCACCACGGTGGGGTTCACAATAGAAGGTGTATTCACCCGCTGGTGCATCGGCGGGGAAAGTGGTTGTGTCTTTTTGACCAGGACTCATTAACAACTGTTTGTGAGACAGAGATTTAGCTAAATCTGCACTCTTGGCAGGGTTGAGGGCTGCATCAAAGACAATGTTATGGGGAGGAACTTTGTTGTTTACCCATTCAATTGTATCGCCGGGTTTGATCGAGATCTTTTTGGGTTCAAATACTAGCAACCCTTTATCGCTACCGAGCTTGACTTGGTAGGTTTCTGCGGCGGCGGAAGGTGTAAAAATAGCGAAACTGCTCACAACTAAAACAATTGTCAAAACAGCTAGGCTCAAGCGTCGCAGGCTTGCTGCAATCAATTTCATGACTTTCTCCTAACAGATGGTTTTTTTTCCCTATTTCATTCTAAATAAAATCAACGCCAAAGTTTGACAATATGTCATAGATCTAAATTTTTTTATGAATTGGGCGATAAATTAACATTCAGAAACTTTGCCACCAGCAATAATTCCTAAATTACATTGCACCCAAGAAACATAGGGGTGGATACTTTGACACTTCGACTACGCTCAGTAATCAAGGATGTAAGGCAATACGGTTAAGATAAGCTTTTTTGTCTTTTACTGTTCCCAGTTCCCTTATCTCCACAAGAAAACTTTCTTAACTGAACCGTATTGGAGTACAAGGGAGGAAAAAGTAGTAAATTATGCTCAAAAATATAGGGATTAGGTACTGGGAATTTAAGATTTCAGATTTTAGATTACAGCCTAATCCAAAATTTTTGCTCAAACCTCAATCCCTAGCACCTAATCCCTCAACACTCAGCAATTAATACTGAGGCTTAGTAATAAATTTTGCCCCCGCCCCACTTGCTACCGACAACCTTGGGTTGTAGGAGGATATGACCAGCGATCGCTACTAAATCATCTTCGGTCAGATTTCGCATTTCTGTGAAAATATCTGCACTCTTGAGGCTGGGGTGTAATTCAGAGATTTCCTCTTCCCCGTCATAAGTAGTGGGATTTTTCATGTAATCTACCAAACCTGCAATATTATTCCGGTTGGGTGTCGCTAATTTTAGAGCTTCTGGTTCAAGTCCGACGTTTTGGTTGACCTTAGTAACGCCACCAACATGACATTGGGCGCAAGCGTATTGAAATAAGCGTTTGCCTTCTTTAACTTGTTTGAGGCTAAGAACGACTGTATCACCCTGTTCATTTAATGGCACTGTTCTGGTAGCTGCGTCTAGTTCCACAGCTGTAGCACTACCGACCATCAACTGAAATGCCAGTAAAACAGTAACCACAACAACGCCAATTAATCTTCTAAACATTGTTTCCCCTTAAAAATTTTGACGCTCAACACAGCTAAATAATGCGATGTTCAATCTCCGTGTCGCTAACAGCGGTTCTATGTTATTAAAAATTCGCTCCAGTCCGAAATCGCCCTCAAGGTGACTCTGGTATCACTCACCGAGTCGCTAGTACCTTGGTGGTAAATTTCCGACGATGTTTGCGCCATAATTGCTTTTGCATTTTCTAACGCCCAATGAGCCATTTGGCATTTATAGGCAATTCCCAATTGCTTATACAGAGAAAACACTTTCGCCACAGTCATACTGTAGTTTTTTGCTATCTCTGCGATCGGTAGATCTGCAAAACCCATAATGTTTGTTAACAGACAAATAGAGATTAAGTCGCTGTAATACCAATATCACGTTAGGAGTGCAATTTGTTGCCCAAAATTCTGATCAGGGATCAGGGGCGTAGGGGAGTAGAGGAAGTAAGAAATGACCATTGACAAATGACCATTGACTAATAACTATCCTTTCCCGCCTGTAAAGGCTGCACTTTGAATAAAGTAACGGTTGAAGAAAGCATATATACCTAAAGCTGGCAGAGTAAACACCATCGAAGCTGCCATGATGTAGTTCCAATAGCTGATGTATAGACCTTTGAAGGTGTTCAAGCCCAAGGGTAAGGTGAACATTTCGGGGTCAAATAAAATGACGACAGGGAGCAAAAAATTATTCCAACTACCCATGAAGACGAAAACGGCTTGGGCTGCTAGGGCTGGTTTAGCTAAAGGTAAGACAATATGTCTAAAAATTCCCCAGGTAGTTAAACCATCTAGTTGTCCTGCTTCTTCTAATTCTCTAGGGAAATTGACGAAAAACTGCCGCATCATAAAGATAAAGGTAGCATTTACCATCCCTGGCACAATCATGCCTTGATAAGAATTTAGCCAACCGATCGCCTTTAAAATTAAAAAGGTAGGAATCAAGGTAATTTGCGCTGGGACTGCCAACACTGCCAAAATTAAGAAAAACCAGAAGCTTTTACCGACAAAGCGCAGTCTCGCTAAGGCATAACCAGCCATTGAGTTAAAGATTAAGTTTAATAGTGTCACGCTAACGGCGATCGCTACACTGTTAAATAACCAGCGCCAAAATAGCGGTTCCTGTAAAAAAATTTGCTTGTAATTGTCTAAAGTAAAATTCTGCGGGATAAAATTACTGCTGCCGTTGACAATCTCTGATAATGGCTTAAATGATGCCGACAATGCCCAAAGAAAGGGTATGACAGTAATCACTCCATAAACCGTCAATACTAGGTATAACAACACTTTGAGCCAAGGAATGCGAGAAATTGTCTTCAAGTTTTTTCGCCTCCAAATAACCGCCGCTGAATTAAAGTTATAGTAATAATGACTACGGCCAATAAAAATGCGATCGCCGCCGCATAACCCATCTGTAAATTGCGAAATACCGCTTGGTAAATTAGCAAGACTAAAGTCAGCGTTGCATTATTCGGGCCGCCAGTCCCACCAGAGAAAATATAAGACTGGTCAAATAATTGAAAAGTCCCAATTATCCCGATAGCGACAACAAAAAAAGTTACAGGCTGGAGTAACGGAATTGTTATGTAAATAAACTGCTGCCAAGTATTTGCCCCATCTAGTTCCGCCGCCTCATACAATTTTTGAGGGATATCTTGTAACGCCGCTAGATAAATCACCATATAAAACGGTGCAGTTGACCAAATATTCATGATCATGATGCCTTTGAGTGCTACAGATGGATCTCCCAACCAGTTATAAGTAGGTAAACCTACAAAAGCTAAACCATCATTCAATAGCCCATCTGTGTTATAAATCCACATAAAAATCAGCGTCAGCACCGCCGAAGAAGTCACTGTGGGCAAAAAATAGAGGATACGCCACCAATTTTTGCCGCGAATCCCCGAATTGAGAGTTACCGCCAAAACTAAAGCCAAAATAGTTTGGCAAGGTACGACAATGGCCACATATTCCGCCGTATTTTTCAAAGCAATCCAAACGCGTTCATCTTCAACTAAGCGGCTGAAATTGCGAAACCCGATAAACTCATACTCAATCCCGCCAAGAAGTTGTACTTTGTGTAATGAAAGAAAAACAGCGTAAATAATCGGTAATAAAACAAAAGTTCCCAAAACCAGAATAGTGGGCGCGAGAAACAGATATCCAGCCAGATTTTCTGTAATGTGATTCTGTCGCCTATGAATTTGCAACATAACTTAACCTCCGCCTAATTCCGCACAACCCAGTTGCAGCGATAGGTAGGGCATGATTATTTATGGTACATCGGAGACTGTGGCGATCGCTTATGTAAGTTAACTGCATATCTCAATTTGGGAACAATAGATTTGGTTATTGTTAAGGATACAAAATGTCATATACAGCCTACTTAAGCTCTATCAAAAATGAACTTCACAGAACAGGTAAAGCTAAAAAAAGCTTGAGAGTGAAAACCATTATGGAGCAGTTTGGCTATCAACGCAGAAGCCAAGCCTTCATCGATGATTTTAATACTATTCTTGATAACTTAGGGTTGTATGCCGAGCCAGCTTTTGATTTATATGTTCCGTTAGATACCAAGATAGATATTTCTCTCAAAGATGTAGAATTTTCTCAAGAAACTTTAGCATCTGAACCAATTTCGCAAAAGCTTAGAGAAGTCATTCAAGTCAAACATGATTTCTTTTACTATTTATTTGACTTTGGCTCTGATCAAGAATATGAACGCTTCCAGTCTTGTTTAGATTCAAATCAACCTATGGGAATTTTTCTCATTCCTCAAGATGTAGATTTCTTTTCTGATATTGTTGTCAAAATATTTAATTATGAATTAATTAGAAAGTTTCAATATAAAGGTCTAACTGAAGTTACAAGTTCTTCTGTCAGGCAATTTGCTACTAAGATAATTGACTCAGATGACGATAATGAAAATGAAAAAGAAAACTCTATTCAAGGAGCAAATATATTTCATTTTTACCGCTCAACTATGACTAGTGTCATACTAGGAGGTACTGGATTGGAATTACTCGATTCAGAAAAATTTGACGAGCAGTTTGAATCTATATCTTTGTCTTTAAATAAATATAATTCTACGCAAACATTTCTTTTATTTCATTGCCCATCTTTGCGAGAAATTCAAGCCCAACAAAAAGAAGATAGTTTAGGACATTTAGTAGATACAGTGGCTAGTAAAATTCCTTTTACTTTTACTATGAGATGTAAATATTCTCATGAAGCTGCCATTGAGCAAAAAGAAGAAATATTAGCTCACTTTCGTCTATTACTTGAACTGCCTTATTATCAAACAGATGAAGATGATGTATCGCTACTCAATTATTTTTTAGAACTACAAAAAGCCCAGATTCAAGCTGAATCACAATTGTTATTGAGGATGAAACCGGAACATCTTTATCATCTAAAATGGCAACAAGAAAGCACTGAATATATTTATCTGAAATATTTTGCTATCAAAACATTAGAAAATCTTGGATATGAATTATCGCATATCGGCTGTGAGGTAGAGTTAACTTCTCAAGACGAAGATAATACAGATGAGGATGAATATGAAGAATATCAAACTGAAAAAGTTGAAGTATATGTCAAAAATAAGATTGTAGTAGAAATAGAAACTCTCAAATATCAAGAGTTTGCGGATAATAATCTCTTTTTTGACATGATTAAGAGAATACTGCGAAAATCTCAGGTATGGCCAAATAATTTAGAAAGTGTTTGGTTGGTAGTACCTGGATTTGAAATTGCTCGCAACTATTATCAACTCAAAAAGACTAAAGAAATTTTAGAATATAAACTAGCAGAATACTATGGGGATAACTTTAAAATTATAGTTATGACCCCAGATTATGAAAAACATCAATTAGTACCTGTGTCTTTTGAAACGATTAATTATCCGACTTTTGAATATGGATTTAAAAGAAATGCTAGAAGACAAATCATACCAGTTACCAAACAAGTAAAACTTGACTTTAGCCAAGTCAAAGGACTAAATGAAGAAAAAGAAAAATTAAATAAACTGCTCAAATTACAATCTAAAGGACATAAAGGTGCAATTGGGGGTATTCTTTTCTATGGATTACCTGGATGTGGCAAAACGTTACTAGCTAATGCTTTTGCTAATGAATCAGGGAGATATTTCTTTAAATTTTCCCCGGCTGATATTATCAGTGTTTGGATAGGTCAAAGCCAAAAAAATATTCGAGATATTTTTGCTCAAGCTAAGAAAAAAGCCCCTTCTGTGCTATTTATAGATGAGTTAGATAGCATTGGGTTTAATCGGAATGATGAGAATTCCCATACTGATCAAAGAGCCACAATCAATCAATTATTGATTGAACTGAATAATATTAAAGATAGTGATGTCATAGTTATTGCTGCTACTAATTATTTAAGTGGCATTGATAGTGCCTTGAAACGTTCTGGTAGATTAGATTGGAAAATTCCGATTTTTCCACCCAACCAAGCCGAAAGAGCCGATATATTTCAGCATTATCTATCACAAATTAATGTAAATCAGTCGATTAGTTTTGAAATGTTAGCAGAGAAGAGTAGCAGATTTACTTCATCTGATATTGAGTTAGTTTGTCGAGAGGTCAATAATGCTATTTTGTTGGAAGAAATAAATTCATATCTGACAACTTCAGATGTAATTGCTTATATTGATAATCTTCAAGATGGGGGTTTGAGTTTGACTCAAGAACAGGTGAAAGAATTTTTGGAAGAGTGTAAGCGGCTGAGTGTCAAAAATCCTAAGCTGGAAACCTTGAGAGTAGAATGGGAAATTGATTAGGAATAGTCGCCAAATAAGATGGTGCGTTGCGCTAGGCGACAACACACCCTACTTTAATGTATTTACTTCATCACTTTAATTTGCTGATTTGCAGAATTCTCCGCCCGTAACATCGCCTGATTTAATGTTTGTTGTCCTAATAAAGCACTGACAAACTGATTATCAAAATTATTCATAATTGCTTGGGGATATTGACCAACTTGCCAAGGTGTTGCATAACTCACTCCTGCAACTAATGGTTTTCGCAGAATATCTTTGTCGTAGCCTAATTTTTGTGCTACCGATTTTCGTGTTGGGAGTGCAAATCCTGTGGCTGTCCATTTTTGCATTCCCGCTTTACCAGTCAGGGAAGAAATCAACTCCCAAGCCGCGGCTTTATGCTGAGATTGCTTGTTCATAACATAGGCGACAGTGAAAACCATTGTGCCTTTTTGATTGTTAATTCTGGGTAATTCTGCGGTAGCAAATTTGAGTTGGGGAAAGGTTTCTTGTAAATAAGGAATCGCCCAATTCCCTTCAATCACCATCGCTACTTTACCCTGACCAAACATTTCGCTACCTGAGTTTGTGCCAACATCAGATTTTTGGGCAGATGATTTATCTTTTTGATACTGGTCGATAACTAATTGCAAACCTTGTAAACTAGTTTGACTAGCAAAATTCGCATAACCGTTCTCATCAATAATTTGTCCATCAAAGGCTTTAATTTTATATCCCTGACGTGCTAATTCAGGCAATTCACCAAAACCATATTTGTTGAGCTTGCTTGTTAATTTTTGGGAATAAGAACGTAGTTCTGTCCAAGTTGTTGGTGGAGTATTTAAACCTGCCGCAGCAAAAGATTTTGTGTTATAAAACAGAGCTAATGTAGAATAGTCTTTCGGTAGCCCATAAATATGGTTTTGATATTTAAAACTATCTAAAAGGGTAACTTCAAAGTCTTCTATGTCAAATTCTGATTGAATGTAATTATCTAAGGGTTCCAAAACATTTTGACTCATCAAAAAAGGCGCTTCGAGTGCATCAAGATAAAAGACATCAGGAGCCGCATCTCCAACCAAACGGGTTTTGATGACATCCATATATTGGTCAGAAATAACTTCGTATTTAACTTTGATGTTGGGATGCTGGGTTTCAAAGTCTTGCAAAACTTGTTTTAATAGCTTTTGCTCAACTTGAGAACCAGCCCAGCCACTAAGTTTGATGGTGAGGGCGTTTGCTGTTGGTAGTGGTAGAGTGTGACAAGCAATAATAGCGATCGCAATCCCTATTACTACACCTAAAAATCTGCACAAGCTGATTCTTTTCACGGATAGATGACAGTAGCTTTCACTTCACTTATATCGTCTGTAGCTCAAGACAGATGTTTAACAAATCTGAATTTTTGTTGAGATTAAGCAAGATAAAATAACGAAAAATTATACCTAAAACTGCACCCAGGTGCGTTACTTCAAATATAACTATGGATTCTGTTCAGGTTGAAACAGCTGCTTCTCTGACTCTGGAAATACCCCAGATTGTTACGCCCCCAACTACACTGCTTCCAAGCAAAAAACCTGTCTTCCGTATTTCTAAGGATGCTATTCGTACTAGTTTACGAGCCTCCACTGTGGATGCAGTTTTAGCAACGGTTTTTGGTATTACTACGGGCGGGATTCTACTCAGTAATTTCCTTGTGGAATTAGATGCTAGTCCTGTAGTATTTGGGATGTTATCTTCTATACCCATGCTGGTAAATCTCATTCAGCCATTGGGTGCTTATTTATCAGAACGCACTACTAGCCGTTTTCGCTATGCGCTGGGAATATATGGAACTGCTCGTCTAGTGTGGCTAATTTTAGCGATCGCTATTGTTATTTTTAGTTGGGGCGGTATCAGTTCACAACAGTTAGTTTTGATGACGCTGTTGATTGTTTTAGCCACTCATCTTTTAGGTGGGTTAGGTTGTGCATCGTGGATGAGTTGGTTGGCGATGATTGTTCCGCGACGATTGCGCGGTAGGTATTTTGGAATTCGCAACAGTGCGGTTAGCTTGACTAATTTGCTGTGTCTGCCTTTGGCTGGTTTAGTCGTATCTCATTGGTATGGGGGGAATATTCAAGGTTATGGGGTCGTACTGCTAATTGGGGTGGTGTTTGGCATTGTTAGCATCGGCTGTCAATATTTTAAGGTAGATATTAATCCCCAGTTGCAAAATTCTCTAGGTTCTGCACCTATAAATAACCCAGATGAATTAGTTGCTTTACCTAATACGAGTATTTGGAAAAATAATAACTTTTTAATATTGCTAATTTATATCAGTTTATGGATGTTTGCTGTTCACTTGAGCGCACCTTTTTTTAATCTCTATATGTTAGATACCCTGGGTATAGATGTTAGTTGGGTGACGCTTTACGGAAGTTTGCAAGCTGGTGCCAATTTGTTGATGCTGATTTGGTGGGGCAAATTAGCAGACAGAGTAGGTAATCTTCCTATCTTAATTTTTGTGGGGATTCTGGTGGGACTGACACCAATTTTTTGGTTAGGAATTAATGCTAATCAACTGGATATTTGGCTATGGTTGCCACTTTTACATATTTTGGCTGGTGTGACTTGGGCAGCCATTGACTTATGTAATAACAATTTGCAATTAGCGATCGCACCAATTAAAAATCAGTCAATTTATTTTGCGATCGCAGCGGCTGTGGCTGGTGGTAGCGGCGCTTTAGGCACAACTATCGGTAGTTTCATTGCCCAATTTGCCGTTTGGGGAGGTTTACTGGGTTTATTCGCCATCTCTGGCTTGTTGCGCCTCGCCGCACTTGTACCGCTGTTTTTTGTGCAGGAACCAGGAAGATAAGGCAAAAGGCAAAAGGCAAAATAAATCTAGACTTTTACCTTTTTACTTTTACCTTTTTACTTCTACTCAACTGCTGTAGAACTCAATGTCATAGACTCCCACAACATCATGGAAGGGGCGGTTGTAACTGGTTGATGTAAAGCAATTAGCTGGGACAAGGTATTCTTTAACTGAGTGCGAGGAACAATATCGTCCACAAAGCCATGCTTGAGTAAATCTTCAGCAGTCTGAAAATCATCTGGCAGTTTTTCGCGGAGGGTTTGCTCAATCACTCGCCGACCAGCAAAACCAATGGTTGATTTGGGTTCTGCCAAAATAATATCGCCTAACATGGCAAAACTCGCAGTTACGCCACCAGTTGTAGGATTGGTTAACACGGGAATATACAATAATCTGGCATCACGATGGCGGTCTAAAGCTGCGGAGATTTTCGCCATCTGCATCAGAGAAAGCATACCTTCTTGCATTCTCGCACCACCAGAAGTGCAGACAATAACGACAGGGTAACGTCGTCCAGTTGCTTGTTCAATTAAGCGGGTGATTTTTTCCCCAACAACGGAACCCATACTACCACCCATAAACCGGAAGTCCATCACTCCCAAGGCTACGGGCATTCCGTTGATTTGTCCCAAACCGGTTTTCACTGCATCTATAAGACCGATTTTGGTTTCCATTTCTCTCAAGCGATCACTATAGGATTTGCGATCGCGGAATTGTAATGGGTCAGTCGGTCGCAAATGCTCATCTATTGCTTGCCAAGTATTGTTATCTATCAATTGGCGGATGCGTTCATCACTATCTACCCGATTATGATGTCCACATTCAACGCAGACCATTTGATTAGCTCTCAAATCTTTTGTATAGGTTAAAACACCACACTTAGAACATTTGTGCCATAGCCCGTCAGCAATTTCTCGTTCTTGCCGTTCCAGGTTGGTAGAGCCTGATTTTCTTCGATTTGCAAACCAATCAAACAGAGACTTTAAACCGCGTGATTCTTCGTTGTTTGCCATTTTTATCTTATTCAAGTGGGTATGGGTTGAAAACTGTCATTTGTCATTAGCAAAAACAAAACACAAATGACGACGTAGCCAAAATTACGCTTATAAGCAATTCAGACCTTATTTTGCATCTTTGGTTGCCAGCTTAACGAAAATGCTTATACCAATACAAGTCTCTCGCGGATATCATTTTGTAAATGTATTAGCTTGCGTCATCTCCATTGGCATACCAACTCCCGGAAAAGATGCTGTTACCCAACCCTAGCGGCAATCTGCTGTCCCCATATTTTGTAAATCATTGTGCTAGTTTCTGAGCAGTTGGCATCTGTGGCATTAGTCTTGCCAACAGGTCTATTTCGTTAAGAGGGTAATACAAGTCACAGGCTGATATTATCAAAAGCTGAAGCGACGATGGGGTAATGACGGTTACAGTCGTTAGGAATTGTAATTGCTTTCTTAAGGTACGAACAGAAAGCTTATAACCAATATTATTATAGTAGATCACGCGATCGCCTGCTAGGTGCAGAATATTCAATTTGCGATCGCCCAACTTCTCTTGCCAAGAATCGCTGAAATTAGTTCGATGTTACGATCAGGCAATAATATCAACATATTATTTTTAGCGAACTATGCAGCTTGAAGACTACTTTAACTTTCTTGCGCCTGATGATATTCGACTCCAGGGTACAAGAGTAGGAATTGAAACGATTTTATTTGACTACCTTTTCCGTGCTAAAACTCCCGAAGAGATTGCTAAAACCTATACTTCACTTACTTTAGAGCAGGTTTATGCTACTATTCTCTACTACTTACACAATCAACAAGCTGTAGATGCTTATCTCAAAGATTGGCTAGAGTGGGGCGATCGCATGAGAGAAGAACAAAGCCGCAACCCTAATCCAGTTGTTAAAAGGCTACGTAAATTAAAAGCTGAAAAAATGGCTATGCAAACTCGTAGCAATTAAAATAGCGATCGCCAACATTCTGCAATAAGTAGTCTGACAGAATTAATTACACAAAGTCATTGCGAGGAGGAACGACGAAGCAATCGCATTAACTCGTTCATGTTGAGTGATTTTGCGATTGCTTCGCTCCACTTCGTTGCGCTCGCAATGACAAACTAAAAAGTGGGATGCTCCCTTCTAAATCTTGCATTAAGCCAATTCGATCTAATAAATTACGCCCTGGTTCTAGTTCTACTAAAAAATCTACATCACTTTACTATGTGAATTTAAATTTTTGTAGTTGAGGAATTTTTGTTTTTTTATATCATTTATTGGATTCCACTTCGTTTCACCCAACCTACGAGAGATTGCTGTAATAATTCGATTACCCAGTAATAATTTATGATCTCTGGGCAGGCGATTTAAAATTGGCACGTACCACTTGATTAAATCGTAGGTTTTCTGTATTATGGGTAAATCACTCATCCGTGAAATCTCAAAAAAATTTATCGCGCAGAGCGCGAGGGTTTAAAAAGGGTAAAGAAAATAGGGCAGAGGGCTAAAGGGTAAGAGTATAAAGCGCTACTAAGTCCTGCCCCGCACAACCACAACCCGAAAAACCACGAAGCTGCCCCTGTTGTCACCCTCACTCCTGCTGCGATTCGCCGAACGGCAATACCTAGGACTGCGGTACCACGAACCACCGCGCAGCAGTCGATATTCATTATCATTCTCAACCAGCCATGCACTGCCATCAGTTGGCGCATTATTATAATTTTCGTGCCACTCATCCTGACACCATTCCCATACATTACCACACATATCGAATAAACCAAAGGGGTTAGTCAGAAATTGCCCAACTTCTGTTGTTTTTTGTCGATATTCACCCTTGGGAGCAGAACCGTAAGTGTAATCGCCGTTGTAATTTGCTAACTCTGTCGTAATCGTTTCGCCAAAATAAAACGGCGTAGTCGTTCCTGCACGACAAGCATATTCCCATTCTGCCTCACTGGGTAAGCGATATATCTTACAAGTCTCTCTTGACAATCGATCGCAAAACTCCACCGCATCATACCAAGAAACTTGTTCTACAGGGCGGTTAGCACCTTTAAAATAGGATGGATCAGAATCTAAATCAATATTTACCTTATCAAAAGCAGCAACGGCTTGCCATTGCCCTTGGGTGACGGGAAATTTCCCCATAAAAAAGGGTTGAACAGTGACATTATGCTGCGGACTTTCAGAGTCATATCGTCCCTCTTCACTCTCTGGCGAACCCATGAGGAATTTTCCGCCAGGAATTGCAACCATATCTAGAATTACGCCATTACCCAAGTCTTCGGTAAAAAACTCGGCGCGTCCCTGGCTGCGGTTGATGATTTGTCCTTTAGCATCTACCTTTACTATTTCAAATTCAAACTGATTGGTTTGAATAGTTGTAGGTAACGTAGAACCCCTTTCCAAACCTCTCCCCGCAGCGGAGAGAGGCTTTGAATCTTGCTCCCCTTCCCTACTAGGGAAGGGGCTGGGGGTTAGGTTTGAGGAATACGCCGCGTCAGGTAATTCTTCCGCAGATACAGACTGTTTTTGTTGACCAAGAATTCGTTCTTCTATTGGTGCAACATCTTCATCTCGTAAACCTAAATGTTGTTGATAGTCTCTAAGATCATTGAAAGTTGTTTCACCCAATTTCGGATCATCTGCAATTGTCTCAATCAACGTTGCTTCATATTCTTCTAATTTACGCTGATATTCCAGATATGGTTTTTTAACTTCCGCTTCAATTGCATCAGCCACATCAGAGTCAAGCTTGAACTGATTCCGCAATGAGTTTAACAAGCGACGAGCCGGGATGGTAAACTTACCACGATTGATCCGGCGTTCCACTTCCTGACGATATTTCAGCTTAGGGTCATCCTTGGGCGACTTCGCCAAAAAAATCCGATAACCTTCTTTTACAGGATAAAATTCTGGTGTCATCGCGGGTGATGCTTCTTGCACTTTGCTTTTCGTATATTTGTGCAATTCATCCACCGCAATTAAACCATCACCATCTAAATCTGCTACACCTTTCTCAATGCCTTCTACCAGATAATGAGTGTAAATTGACAAGTCCAACCCATCAGACTCAAAAGCATATTGTGTAGAAGAGGAAGCTGTGAGAATTGCTCTACCCTCACCGCCTAATTTTTGTTCTAGGTCAATATTATCAATGTCTTTTGCTGTCAAACCTCTGGCAAAAGCACCACTAAAGCAGCAATCTAAAATTACTACCTGTCGCTTAGATTTGCTTTGGTTCATCCAACTATGTACACTTGTCCCAGCTACGGCGGTTGTAGGGACTAATTTGTTTTGATTTTTTCTGGTGATGGAAGTTGAGAAGTAAAAATCACCGCTTTCAACTGTCACTCCATGTCCAGAAAAATAAAACAGCAGCAAGTCATCCTTGTCACGATGGGCATACAAGTTATAAATAGCATCTTCCATTTCTTGCCGTTGGGGATTTTTCAGCACTGTGACATTCTCTGGTGCAAAATCACCCATTTCTGGGTTTAGCAAAACTCGCCGCATCGCCTCAACATCATTCACAGCATTGGGTAGCGGTGTTAGTCCTAGTTCATATTCGCTAATCCCAATTAACAGTGCTACCTTAGCCATTATTGCTGTCTTGTCTATTTTTGGCGTTGTTCAATAAAGTTTCGGTTTTTTCGAGGATGAATATCAAATCTTCTTTGCTACTAGCTTTCGCCTTGAATTTTTCCCCGTAAGCTTCTACTTCAATTTCAAAGGTTTTGTTAGACAAACGGCCTAAAAATTCAAACACAGGCTTGATAACAGCAGGATTAACCAGGGCTTTGAATGTCCCCAAAGAAAAACCACCCAACGCCTTAGAACCTTGTGGTACTTCTGTAACTGCAACTAAATCTGCGTCTTCTACCCCATCCACATCTCGCAACTGGGGGAGTAAATTTTGTACTTGGGCTTGCAATTCTTCATCATCCAAACCCAATTCCGTCAGGGAAACTGTCACCTGAATATCAGATTTAGTTACCATATAAATCGCTTAAATATAATGTAGAGTCTGTTTAAACGATTGTATCGGTTAATCTGGGTGTTTGAGTAAATATTCGGTGAGAATATGGTAATACCATTAACACGATGTGCAACTTATTTTTGCAACCCCTCTCCAAACCTCTCCCCGAAACGGAGAGAGGCTTTGATTCTTGCTCCCCTTCCCTACAAGGGAAGGGGTTGGGGGTTAGGTGTGAGAGAAAGTTGCACACAGCGTAATATTATTTAGCTAGGACGGAAAGGCAAATTTCAAATAAGCCGATAAGATAGCTGGCCCGGTAAAGACAGTGATGATTGCGCCTAGTGCTAAAAAAGGGCCGAAGGGGATTTTAACGCCAGTTTTTTTAGGCGATCGCACCAATACTAATCCACCTATTAATACTCCCACGGCGCAGGCAATTAAACTAGCTAACAGCAAATACCGCCAACCCAGCCAAGCGCCCATCATTGCAGCGAGTTTGGCATCTCCCGCGCCCATTGCGGTTTTACCTAACACAATTGAACCACCAAGGGCGATGCTATCAAATAGCCATAAACCAACAACAGCACCGACTATCCCCATCATCAGGTGTCTAATTATTCCCCCGCTGCTGGCTTCTGGGACAAAACCGCTAATTATTTGATATCCCAAACCTACCACTAACCCTGATTGCGTTAAGGCATTGGGTAAAGTCATGGTATCTAAGTCAATTAAGGCTAAGGCTAATAACCAACTACAAAAAGCCCAGTATCCTAACGTGGCGATGGAAATTTGAAATACTAAAAAAATTGCCACAAAAATTAAACCCGTTATCGCTTCTACCACCGGATAACGAACAGCTATTTTATTTTTGCAATAACGGCATTTTCCGCGTAACCACAACCATCCCAGCACGGGTACATTGTCATAAGCTTTTAGCTGGTTTAAGCAATGGGGGCAACGGGAAGGTGGCCAAAGAATCGATAACCCCGCAGGGATGCGATAAACGACAACGTTGATGAAGCTACCTATAGATGCACCCAAGGCGAAAACAACAGTAATCGCCGGAACGGCCGTTAAAAAGTCCATATAGTCATTTGTCAATTGTCCTGTGTCATTTGTGCTTCATCTTTTGTTCTTTGTCGAGAGGCAAAAGAGAGGCTAGGACTAGAGATAGATTTATTACTCAGCACTCTATTGACTAATACATATGAGACTCAATTTGATTTAAAGGCACAAAACATTCTTGAGGTAAGAGAACGGGTTGGTGAGTAAAAATCACCTTACCGCGATGGGTAACACGATTAATTGCTACCCCGGAAGGCTGCCCCGCGATTTCTGGATGTACTTCACAATATGTGTAGTAAATCTGGCCAGCTGCTCTGATGATAGCGGGATCAACCAGAGGCGGCTGGATTCTAGAGGCGGTGAAATTAGCTGTATCTTGTCGTAAAGCGTACACTATGTTACTGCTATCTACTTACTAGATTTTGTCTATAGTGTACCCGAAACTTCTGGCAAAGATTGCCAATTTGGCGAGTTTCTCCTCAAAGAATTATTTTTCTAGTGCTTGAATGAGTGATTTCCCCATTGCTTGACAACCCAAAAGATTCATTCCTGGTGACATGATATCGCCTGTGCGATCGCCTTGTTCTAAAACTTGCAATACAGCTTTTTCTATGCTATCTGCTGCTTGTGGCTGATTTAACCCGTAGCGTAACATCATCGCCGCACTCAAAACCTGTGCCAGAGGATTGGCTTTATCAAGTCCGGCAATATCGGGTGCAGAACCGTGGACTGGTTCATATACGCCAGGGCCAGAAGCACCCAAACTAGCAGAAGGTAACATCCCAATACTGCCAGTCAACATCGCCGCCGCATCGGAGAGAATATCGCCAAACAAGTTACCTGTGACAATCGTATCGAATTGTTTAGGAGCGCGGACTAATTGCATCGCCGCATTATCAACATAGAGGTGAGACAGTTGCACATCAGGATATTCGGCGGACAGTTTGGTGATGCAATCGCGCCACAACTGCGATACTTCTAATACGTTGGCTTTATCTACAGAACAGAGTTTACCACTTCTTTTTCTGGCAGCTTCAAAGGCAACTTTCCCGATGCGTTCAATTTCTGACTCGCTGTAAACCATTGTATTCACACCGCGTTTCTCACCTGTTTCTGTTTCAAAAATTCCTTTGGGTTTACCAAAGTAAATTCCCCCAGTGAGTTCCCGCACCACCATAATATCTACACCTTCGACAACTTCCCGTTTCAAAGTTGAAGCGTCAATTAACTGGGGTAAAATTTGGGCTGGGCGTAAATTGGCAAATAATCCCAAACCTGCCCTTAGTCCCAATAAACCAGCTTCCGGCCGTTGGTGAGATGGTAGAATATCCCATTTATAACCCCCAATCGCGGCGAGTAAAACAGCATCACTATTGCGACAAGTATCTAAGGTTGCACTCGGCAAAGGTTCTCCTGTCGCGTCAATAGCTGCACCCCCAATTAAAGCTTCTTGGAAGGCAAACTCAATATCAAATTTTTTCCCTACGACTTTTAGCACTTCTACCGCCACTGCCATAATTTCAGGGCCAATGCCATCGCCGGGAAGTAAGGTAATGCGGTAGTTTTGCGTCATAGCTAGTTTCTATTAGGTAAATGCTTGCAGATTAAATATCATACCGAGCAAGATGTACCTATGGAAGCTTTAATTTTTGCGGTGGGTATTGAAGGTAATCAATGCTAGACGTGAATAAACTCACTCAAGCTGAGATTAAAAGGTTGGGAATAGAAGCTTTGACAAAAGCTCTTGGCCCTGTGGAAATGGCAAGATTTATGCAGCAATTTGAAAA
Organism: Nostoc sp. LEGE 06077; assembly: GCF_015207705.1. Lineage (GTDB taxonomy): Bacteria > Cyanobacteriota > Cyanobacteriia > Cyanobacteriales > Nostocaceae > Nostoc_B. The sequence continues at coordinate 40,187 of NZ_JADEWI010000027.1, read as the reverse complement.
AGGTAGTGGCGACTATACACGAGATAGGGATGAAATTTTAGGAAATCAAACTATCGATGAAATCTTTAAACGAATTGAGGAACGTCGCCAAAAGCAAGAGAAGGGCGAATAAGAAACAAATTTTGACTAATCTTTGTGTCTACCCAAAGATTAAAAAAAACTGTTCCTCAAGATTTTTTGCTCAGTTTCTTGTAATGTTTTGGATAAAAGTAGCAAGAAATAAAAAAGGTTATGAATTTTAATCAAATCGGCCAAGTTGCCGTTGCACTGTTAACAGGGTTTGGATTGAAAATCCTGGGTGCGATCGCTCTGTGGATTGTCGCACAGAAGTTGATTGATTTTGCACTCAAGTTAGTTCGGCGTGGTTTTCGCAGTCAACACGTTGATCCAACTCTAGTTAACTACCTGCTTAATATCATTGCCGTAACTTTAAGAATTATTTTAGTTGTGGCAATTCTCGGCTTTTTCGGCATAGAAACCACTTCTTTTGCCGCATTGTTAGCCGCCGCAGGTGTAGCTATTGGTGCAGCTTGGGGTGGACTGTTGGCAAACTTTGCCGCTGGGGCTTTTTTGATTGTCTTTAATCCCTTTAAAGTTGGAGACTTTATTACAGCCGCAGGTGTTACAGGTACAGTTACAGAAATTGGACTGTTCACCACTAATATCACCACACCAGATAATGTTTTAACAATTGTCGCCAATAATAAGATTTTTTCTGATAACATCCAAAATTTCTCAGCTAATCCCTACCGTCGGGTTGATCTACTAGCGCAACTGCATCACAATGTTGATCATAATGATGCGATCGCTCGCTTAAAAACCAGAATCAGCCAAATTCCTAATGTGATAAATAATCCTGCGCCAGAGGTGGAAATTATCACATTTAATTTAGCAGGGCCAGTCTTAGCAGTTCGTCCTTACTGCAATAATGACCACTACTGGCAAGTTTATTTTGACACCAACAAAGCTATTCGTGAAGCCTTTGGTGAAGCAGGTTATCCCATACCTGAACAACGTTACGCCTTTAGTAGTCAATCTTCTAATGGAACACCAAATGATGGTGAATCTGCGATTTCATCTGCCTCTATGATGAGTTAAGTTTGTCTTAATCAAATCAAATTTAATTTGTCAAACTCTCTCAAAAAATAGAATATTTACTAATCAAGTAGGTAAGTTCTGTGCTTTACCTACTTTTTTACCAGCCTGAAATGTTATTAGCTGTATATTTAAGCACTTAATAATAATTTGACCTTAATGTAGTTTCAATTTCGGAAACAAGCCTGACAACAGTGCTAGAGAGAGGCTAGGTTAGTGTGTAATTAACCGCCGTACTCTAGCAGCTATGGTAAAAGAATTAGCAATTCGCACCTGTGGACTCACTAAGCAATTTGAACGGTATATAGCCGTCAATGATGTTGATTTAGAGATCCAAGCGGGTGAAGTGTATGGACTGATAGGGCCGAATGGTGCGGGTAAAACAACTCTCATCAGAATGTTAGCAACTGCTGAGGAGCCAACAACAGGTGAGATATATATTAATGGCGATCGCATGGTCAGGGACAAGAGTAACCCGACAATGAAGCGTCGTCTTGGCTACTTACCCGATGACTATCCGCTGTATGAAGATTTAACAGTTTGGGATTACCTCGATTACTTTGCGCGTCTGTATCGTTTACGAGAACCACGCCGCACTCAGCGTCTCCATGAAGTTTTAGAACTGATCCAATTAGGTAATAAACGCAACAGTTTAATTTCTACACTGTCGCGGGGGATGAAACAGCGCCTCAGTTTAGCACGCACTATTATTCATGAGCCAATTTTATTACTCTTAGATGAACCTGTATCGGGACTTGATCCCATCGCTAGGATGCAATTCCGCGAAATTATCAAAGCATTGCAAGAAGCTGGGATGACAATATTAATTTCTTCCCACGTTCTCAGCGATTTAGCGGAACTGTGTACTTCAGTAGGAATTATGGAACTAGGTTTTTTAGTAGAAAGTGCTTCACTCAAACAACTTTATCAGCGTTTAGCTCGACAACAAATTATGTTGTCAACTTTGGGAAAAATCGATGTAGTTATTAGTGAACTAAAAAATTATCCTTTAGTGGAAGAATGGGAAGTTTTACCGGGAACTAATAATTTGCGAGTTAATTTTTCTGGTGATCAAACAGCTTGTGCTGAATTACTGCGATCGCTAATTCAAGCTGGTATTCCCATTACTGATTTTCATTGCACACAAGAAGACCTAGAAACTATTTTTCTCAAGCTTGGTCATAAGCAAGCATCCTAACGTATCATCCCTCAAACTTACGCTAATTCCTACTATGTGTTTCAGTCTTTTAGATAAAATCGGCGGTTTGAATCCTCTGTTTCGGCGAGAAAAGAAAGGTCGCCTCAACTTTTACAGTAGTCAGAAAAACTAGTGAAAATCTACTTACTTATTAACTAATCATTTGGAGAATCAGCAATGACACAAAGTTTAATTAACCGCTTAGGAAACTGGAATCCGCAGTTATTTCGAGAACTCAAAGGTCGATTTAAACCCCGCAACATTTTATTAGCATCTGCTATATCTGTTCTGGGTCAATTTATTTTATTCATGTCATTTCAAACCCAGTTACCAACGCGGCTGAATGTATTTAATAAGAATCCCAATAAATATTGTACAGGCATAACACAATATGGCTTATCTGAATGTCTAAGTGATAAATTCGGTAACGTGGCTATCAATTGGCAATTGTTGTCGTTTGATATCTTTAGTTTGCTCAGTATTATTGCTAGTTTTGGATTACTAGTAGCAGGAACTTATCTACTAATTAATGATTTAGCTACTGAAGAAAGACGAGATACTCTCAATTTCATTCGTCTGAGTCCTCAATCACCCCAGAGTATTTTATGGGGAAAAATATTAGGTGTTCCCGCTTTGCTTTATATTGCAGTAGTGTTAGCACTACCGTTACATTTATGGTCAGGATTGAATGCGAAAATTCCTTTAATAGAGATTCTCGGTTTTTATGCTGTAGTCATAGCTGCTAATTTTGTCTACTACAGCGCTGCACTACTATTTGGCTTAGTTGGTTCTTGGTTAAGCAGTTTTCAAGCTTGGTTAGGTAGTGGTGTATTACTAGGTTATCTCCTCTTTACTAAGGAAAGTCTAGAATCTAGTTTTTTGACTAATAGTCCAGTGACTATTGTTGGGCTAATTAACCCATCTTTCTTAATTCCATACCCAGAGATTAATTCTGAATTTACCAAAAATATTCCCCATTTTACTGACTTTTATTGGTTTGTTCTACCTATAGGAGAAAGTTTTATTACTACAGTTTGCTTTGCTATAGCAGTTTATTTTGTAGGTGCGTACTTCATTTGGCAATCTTTACAGCGTTGCTTTCGGGATTCTAATGCAACTATGTTGAGTAAAAAGCAGAGTTATCTACTAACTGCTTGGTTTATAGGCATCATTTTAGGATGTGCTAATTGGCAAGATTTAGTCTTTAGCCAGCTACCTCGAAATTATTTAATTCAAGAGAATATAGGGCTTTTAATGATCTTGAATTTTGGGCTGTTTTTATATTTAATTGCAGCCATCACTCCTGGTCGTATCACATTGCAAGATTGGGCAAGATATAGACATATTGAACGCAACAAAGAATTAGGTAAAACTAGTTTAATTCACGATTTAATCTGGGGTGACAAAAGTCCAGGAATTTTAGCGATCGCTATTAATGCGATAATTTCGATTACTTGCTTAAGCTGCTTTGTTTTAGTTACGCAAGTCAGTATAAATGATAAAACTAATGCCTGGATGGCGCTGCTTTTTGCAGGTATTTTAGCTTTATTTTATGCAACCATAACTCAATTAACTTTATTCATGAAAAATGAGCAGCGACAGTTGTGGGCTACGGGGATTCTAATTGCAGTGATTGTATTACCACCAATTCTTTTAGCTTTATTCTTCTCTAACCCTGAGAAAAACTCTTTTATCTGGCTATTTTCAATAGTTGCACCCATAATTGCTTTATCTTCTACCGGCGACTATAAATTTGCATTGGTTCCATTTTTCGCTATTTTAGGGCATTTTGCAATTGTAGGATTTTTCGTATCTCAACTAACGCGCAAATTGAAAAAAGCCGGAGAGTCTGCAACTAAAGCATTGTTAGCAGAAAGTTAATTTAAAATTAGGTGATATAGCATTAATAATATCCCCGAATTCTTGAAAAAGCCGGGGATATTTATTTTGCTGAATATCTAAATAGTATTCTTTCGGGGTTCAAGCTGCAAACTTACTTTGATTCTGGCAACTGGATAATTTTTTGCCGAGTTCCATACAATTCTATGAAGCGTTTAAAGAGTAACATCGTTTCGTGCTTAGAAGCTAAATTTAAATTAAATAAACGCTCAACATTTTTTTCGGCTAAAGCTTGTAGGTAAGGCAAATCTTCAAACAATGTCAAACAAGTAGCACAATGTAAAATAAATTGCAATATCGGTTTAGGCCATTCTAAATCACTATATATATCTATAAATAATTGATGCTCTCGTTCGTTTAAAGGGAAAGCATGAAATATCACAACTATTCGTTTGTCATTATATGCAGGAATGCTCAATTCAATAGTATAGGGGGTATGTAAAATTAAATCTACTTCAACAATTGGTTGCCGCCAAAATCTTAACAGGTTAATGCTTGGTTGCAACATAGTATTAAATTTAATAACTCCACCTATATTAGTTGCTTGGAACTGACTGATACTCAAAACCTTCAAACTGTTAAGGCTGAATTTATGAACTGTTTCTAAGTGTTTTAAGTTCAGTAAGTGATAAATTTGGCAGTAATAAGGAAAAGGTAAAATATAATCTTGGCTAATCATGTGCCGCTTTTTCAATCTAAACTTATGAGCTTGAGAGCGACTTATATATTCTGCATATTCATTAGGCTCTACATCATTACTGTTTAAACTTTCCTCTGGTTTTAAATAAAGCCAACTGACAAAAAATAAGCAAGTCATCAATAGCTGCAATATGTCTATTGGTGATAAATCTCCATCAGATAAAATAGCAAAGCTTCTGTCTGTAATGGCAAATAACCACGAAGGAATTCCAATTAGCCAGACAGAATTTTTAATTTGATCTAATGCCAGCGCAAATTCTACTTTTATCGATTGTTGTGTATAGTTATCTGTGTTCGGATCATTGTGTTTATTCTGTTGTGTCAAGCAGTTAACAGGCATAATATTTAAAATATAGGTTTAATTGGTTAGACTAATATTTGTAACTACATTTATGCTAAATATTGGAAATATGAATGAACTCTATCATTAGCTGTAGATATCAATTAAATCTGTCTAGATTCCGTGAAAAAGCATATTTATTACTAATTAGGGTTTGCTAGAAATAAGTCCAATCGCTCATCTTTAGTTAGTAAGAATCTGTTTTTCTTCTAACTAAAGTCATACTGGTGGTGCGATCGCACCACCGCAAGCAATAAACTAGATTCCTTCATCAAACACCCGTAAATTAGCTCACGAGTAAATTGTTACCGATATATTTTGGCTCACTTAGATAATCATGAGCCAGCGATCGCCCACAGATCTTTGCAGGAGCCGAAAAAATCCGGGCAAGGTAAAGAATGCTACGCTAAAGCTGTATTATCCGCAGATATCAGACTATCTACACCAGTAAATCTGGAATAATCAGTAGAAGCGATCGCCAGTTTAATTTCTTAAAAGGGAATAAGTGATTTAAATTAATTGTTTTGCCACTCGATCAAGATTTTTGCGGATTTCTAAATTCGCCACACCAGTTATCACTCCTTCATCCTCAGCAGAATACTGCGCGGCAAACTTTTTAACTGCGGCGACAGTTCTTGGCCCATAAAAGGGATGATCTTTTGGTAAATCTGCTTTGACGACTACATTCAACTCATATTGCAGAATTCTGACGATTTCTTCAGCCTTAGCCATTGTTTTTGGGCCGACTACACCATCTACCTGTAGTTCATAATCTGCTTGAAAGTTTTTGATTGCTTGTACAGTTTTAATGGTTGTTAACGGTGAATTATCTTTACTAACCGGAAAACCCTGCGCCAAAGCAGCAAAATCTTGAGCTAAATATCCTAATCCAAATAAAATCGAACGGAATTGAGCATTGGTGTAGGTAATCATATTATTGAAGCTCCAAACTTAGGCGGCAAGATTTTATTACTGAGTAATTGGGTTTTATCTATTAACATTAGCTACATCAACAAGTGCTGAAATTCCTAATGGAATAAATCATCATTGGGTTGCAGCTGAGTTTCAAACCGGGAGTAAACTAGTTCAGTGGTATACCAGGAAGAAAACCAGTATAAATCTTGAATGACTTGACTAGCAAGACTTTCATCTGTCGGTTTAAACTGCACTAATGCTAAATTATTTACTCCTACTACTTCTTTTCCATCTTGAAACCAAGGGGATTTCCAAAACATTAAAAATTGTAGCGATCGCCACTTAGCCTTTTCTGGTCGATTCCACGGCGCGATAAAACTTAACACATCAGTGGCTAAGTCAACAGGGCGGGTTTTTTGTCGAGGAATCACCTCTAAAGCACACCGCCAATCAGGACGGCGCGACTGTTGGCGTTGCCATTTTTTAGCGGAAGTTTCTACCATATCCACTGGATGATTCCAACCCAACCAATACCGCAATTTCTCTGGTAACAGCCAATTTTTTAATTTTGTATGAATTAACCGTGTTAGTAATTCTTCATTTTTTAAGGCACTACAAGTTAACTGTACCAAGACCGATGAAGAGGGCGAGTTAACATTTTTATGGGATAAACGCACCACAGAACTATAGTGAATATCACCCGACAAGACAATTACTTGTTGACGTTGAGCAAATAATGTGGTTATAAATTGTGCCAACGCTTCTGTATGAATATTCCACGCATCACCTACATCTGTAGAAAAAACTTTCTCATTTTGTAAGTGCCAATGGTGAACCCAATCAATAACTTTTAAACCAAATACATTGGTAGGTGCAATGACAAATGTAGCGGGAATATTGGTTGTTTCTTGTAACGGTGTCAGCAGTTGTTGTTTTAAAGCTTGGGGTGATAGCAATCTGGGTGGGGCGATGGGTTTTTGATCGGCTGGATAACCCCGCCAAGTCCGGGTATCGAGAACAATTACTTCATGAATCGGACTGCGAATTGTGTAATGCCAATCGAGAGCTTGGGGATGTCGTGCCAGAATTAATACTGAACCATCTTGGGCAAAAGTTGGTAAGCCTGTAAGAGAATCTTGAGGTGGTAGACCGACATAATGGGCGATCGCTTGATCCGCATAACTATCTGTTCCGTGGGAAGCTGACCAAATTTCCGCCGCCGCCAACAATTTTTCACCAGATTGACCAAAGGTAAATTGCTCAGGTGTATTTCCCCAAGCTTGAAACACGCTGTAAGCTAATAAAGCATTCTGCACCACCCGCCGCCCTAAAGGTGTACCCAGAACTCGCAAACACCAAGCTTGGTTGAGATTCCAGTCATCACTAACATCATGGTCATCAAAAATCGTGTATGTGGGAATATTCGCCAAAGCACGGCGTACTTTCCCCAAGGTATAAATAAATTGCTGTAAATCTTTGACTTCTCGATTCCAGTTTTTGATACCTTGGCGATCGCTGGTTACTTCTTTTCCTAGGGGAAATTTCCGCGGCCAACACACAGGCGACCAAGTTAATAAATAAGCTGCGTAATATTCCCCCAAACTGAGCAGGTGACTGTTAACTTTACTGTATTTGTTATGTAATCCGGCAGTGAAACCAGCTTGTTCAGTAGCAATTTCTGCCCTTTGTCTGGTGGGTAATTGCTTGGGAGTGCAATAAGTTGGACTTACAGGTAATTTTTCTTCCCAACCCAGCAACATATCACCCAAATGAGTCGCTACCCACAATGAAGGATCAGCAACATCATCACCATAAATTTGGTCGCCAGTGAGAAATAATTGATGGGGGCGGCGTTGGGGTTGAGTTGCTGTAGTTGTAATTAAACTGTCTAAAATTGGTAAGGCATCTAATCCATGACCATGCGGTTTCCGACAAGAAGCGTGAACAATTTTTAAATCTTGCAGACGACTGGGAGATAGAGCAAACGTTGGTTTTTGATGGTCAAAATAACTGATACTATCGGCGGCAAAATTCTCAGAACTTAATGCTTGTGATAGAGTTTGCTGTTCTGCATCACAGATAAATTGTAAATCATAGGCATAGATGCGATCGCTCACCAGATGATTTCCATCTTGACATTGAGCCGTTACCGCCACAATATGCACATATTCACCCAAAGCAACTGTAGCGCGTTGCCCAGCAAACAAACAATTTCCTAATGTTGCGCCATGATTGCTTGTTTCATAAACCTTCAGTTCTACCAGACAAGACTGCTTGAGGGCTATCCATACCGTCACAGATGTTGATTCAGTATGTTGTAGCATTGGCCCTGTCAAAATTAGCGGTAGTTCTGCGATGAACTCACTTCCAAAAGGATACTGCATGAGTGAACTTTATCTGCGTCTATCTACGTACAACCTTACGGGAAGCCGCTTCGCGTCTACGGCGGTTAATTTATTCCCCTGTTGTTTGCATTTGGGAGATAGGCAAGTTGCCTATCCCACAAGAATTATACTCAACTCTTGGCAATACCTTCTTCACGGGCTGCCCTTTGTACCGCAGCCGCCACAGCCGGAGCAACACGCGCATCAAACACAGAAGGAATAATATGTTCGGGATTTAAATCGGCTGGGTTGACTAAAGAAGCGATCGCACTAGCAGCTTCTAAATACATGGTGGTAGTAATTTCTTTAGCGCGACAATCTAAAGCCCCACGAAACACTCCCGGAAAAGCCAACACATTATTGATTTGATTTGGGTAATCGCTGCGTCCTGTCGCCATGATCGCCACGGTTTTGCTAACTAATTCTGGCTGAATTTCGGGAATTGGATTGGCCATTGCAAACACAATGGGGTCTTTAGCCATTGCTTGTACCATTTCCGGGGTTAATACTCCTGGGGCGCTGACACCGATGAACACATCTGCACCTTGCATTGCGCCAGCTAAGGTACCTTGGGCTTTGACGGCGAATTCTTGTTTTTCTTCGGTCAAATCTGTGCGGCTGGTAGACAGAATACCTTTGGAGTCACACATCAAAATGGTTTGCGCCCCAGCTTTTCGCAACAACCGCGCGATCGCTACACCCGCAGCACCAGCACCGTTAATCACAATGCGGATGTCTGCCATTGATTTGTGGACTAATTTGAGAGAATTGTATAACGCGGCTAAAGTCACAATTGCGGTACCATGTTGGTCATCATGAAATACGGGAATATCCAATTCCTGACGCAATCTTTGTTCTATTTCAAAGCAGCGAGGTGCAGCAATATCTTCTAAATTCACACCCCCAAACACAGGTGCGATTTGTTTAACAGCCTGAACAATCTCATCGGTATTTTGCGTAGCTAGGCAGATCGGAAAAGCATCTATGCCGGCAAATTCTTTGAATAGCATAGCTTTGCCTTCCATCACAGGTAAAGCCGCCGCTGGGCCGAGATTGCCCAATCCTAAAACAGCACTACCATCGGTAACAATGGCGACAGTGTTTTGTTTAATTGTCAGATTGTAAACTTCCTCTGGATTTTCGGCGATCGCTTTACAAATCCGCCCTACACCGGGAGTATAAGCCATTGCTAAATCAGAAACACTTTTTAAGGCGATGCGGCTGGTAATGCTAATTTTGCCACCACGGTGTAAGTTAAAAGTGCGATCGTAAACATCCAGCAATTTGATATTTGGGAGTGCTTTGATGGTTTGGACAATAGTCTCAGCGTGTTCTGTACTAGCAGCATCAACAGTCAGATCACGAGTAGATTCTTGACGGGTTTGCTCAATTAAGTCTATTTGACCAAGATTACCACCACTGGTGGCGATCGCTTGTGTTACAGAGGCTAACATCCCCACACGGTTAGGAATCTGCAAGCGTAGGGTCAAACTAAAACTAGAATTAGGAGTTAGGTCTGCCATTGTGATTTTGCAATAGTAAATTTTAGATCTTATATTGAATCGCTGAGTAAAAATCTAGACTAAAACTAAAATCTCTCAAGTCACCCTTTGTTTGGCTATGGTGTACACACAAGTTTTTCCGCGGGAATGTTAATACATCAACTGGTATAGCACTTACCAGACACCCCCAGGAAGCTAGTTTCATTGCCAAGTAATCATCAAATAAACTCAGAAGCGATCGCCCAGACTACCCATCCAGGCGATCGCTTGAATTTTGCTGCCAAATTTTTCCAAATCTTTCGTGACGCAGCTATTTGATGGCTAATTGAAGAATAATCTAGAAGTTATGAGTCAGAATACCTCACTAATTGATTGACTATATAAGGGTTTGAAGATGTGCAAGTTAAGCGTAAAGTTATTCACAATAAAAAAGATACTTTTCAAGCAAAGTATCTTCAAAATTAATCACTGAGTATTAGAGAATAATTGAGGATTTCAAAAGTGAGTTTTTATGAAATATTATTTGACGAGTGTAACCTCATATTAGCAAGTTGATATCTTAATGTCAGAATAAGTTATAAATTATTTACATTAATGTAGACAACTAGGAACCCACTTGCCACAGGAGGATTAAAGCTAGTTTTCTCTGCCCTCCCGTGGCTAAATGACTATTAGGGTTACATTTATATAGCGCATAGATTAATTGTTTGGTGGTTCATGGCAGAAAGTTGAGGATTTTGTGAGGAAGTCTATTTATATCGGTAAATGGATGACAAACTCTGTTCCTTGTCCAGTGAGGGAATTCACCTCAATACTTCCACCATGTTTTTCAATGATAATTTGACGAGCGATCGCTAATCCCAAACCTGTTCCTTTACCTACTGGTTTAGTAGTAAACAGGTGATCAAAAATTTTCTGCTTAACTTCATGAGTCATTCCTATGCCATTATCTTTAATTCGGATTAATACACTCTTCTGCTCTTCATTGAGTTTGGTCGTGAGGGTAATGCGGTTAGGATGAGCTTTTATCTCATCGATATTGTGTCCTATATTTGACTCTTCCAAAGCATCAATCGCATTGGCTATCAAATTCATAAATACTTGACTCAGTTGACCAGGAAAACACCGTACTAGTGGTATATCATCATAGTTTTTGACAACTTCAATAGCTGGACGAGCTTGTGAAGCTTTCAAACGGTGCTTGAGAATTAAAATTGTACTATCTACAATTTCATGAAGATTGCAAATACTGGGTTTTTGAGTATCTCCTCTAGAGAATGTTCGTAAACTTAGGCTGACATCATAAATACGGTTGATTCCTTCTTGCATCGAAGCAATTAGTTTAGGTAAGTCTTCCCGCACATATTCCACATCTACTTCTTGCAAAGTTTTTGTAATTTCTCCTACTGGTTGAGGATAGTGATGTTCATACAAATCAATTACCTTTAATAAGTCTTGAATATATTCACTCGCAGGTTTTAAATTACCAATAATAAACCCGATAGGATTATTAATTTCATGTGCTATCCCTGAGACTAAATTACCCAAAGTAGACATTTTTTCACTCTGCACTAATTGCAGTTGCATTTCCTTTAAATCAGATAAGGAAGATTCTAATTGTTTAGCGTAGTTTTGGGATTGTTGATATAGCCGAGAATTCTCTAAAGAAATAGCTGCTTGAGATGTAATTAAATTCAAAATATTAATATTTTCTTTGGTGAAGGCTCCGGCAATTAGTTTATTTTCTAAATACAAAATGCCAATAAATTTACCCTGATAAAAGATAGGGTTACATAATATCGATATTGGCCTCTGCCTTTGGATATAAGTATTTGTTTGATAAATAGACTCAGTAAAAACATCATTGATTACTAAAACTTCTTGAGTTCTCGCAACATATTCAACTATAGAAATTGGAATATCTTCACTTGTTTTTATGGGAGTTGATTGCAGAATAATCGAGTCACTATCTATACTATTGATAGCTTCTATAAATAATTCATTATCTTTAAGTAAAATCAGACAACCCTTTTGTGCAGCAGCATTTTCAAGAATTATCCGCAAAAGCGTTTCTAGCAGTTTATCTAGAACTATTTCACTACTAATTGCTTGTGAAGCTTTAAGTATTGTCGCTAAATCTAAAACTCCTTCGTTGCTACTTGTAGTTCCTGCATAGTTAATTTTTGTTGTAGCGATCGTTCTGGTAACATCTATTGCTGACTGTTTCCGATTGATACTACGAATAATTAAATGATTATAATGTTCATCTAAGTATTTAACTTTCGCTATAGCCCCCCAATGAATATAAGCATAATAAGCTTCAGTCATATACATTTTGGCAATTTTTTCTTTACCAAAATCTAGATAGCATTTAGCTGCTAGTTCATTCCCTAAAGCTTCTTCTGCGATATAAGCATTTTTCTTGGCTCCTGCAATAGCACTATCATACAGGTCTATTGCTACTTGTAATTTACCCAACACTTTAGCTGTTTCTGCTTCTACTAGATCATATTTGTGTTGGAAGTTACATGGTGCTTGTGTAGCCCACTTTTTCATTTGCTTTTGATTAACAGCTATTTGCTTTAAATATTGCTTTTTTTGTAGAGGTAAAGCTTGATTACAGAGTGCTGCGAGAGCTAAAGAATGATAAAAATTATTAGCAACATAAATCAGTAATCCCACGTTATCAGCATGAGTCTTTTCTGCTAACACAGCATTTTCTATTGCTAGTTCATAATCATTAAATAAATAACAAATTATGGTTTTACATCCATAATAAAAACCTTTAAAAGAATAATTCTTTAATAATGCTGATGCCATTGTAATTTCATCAAAAGCATCCCCAATTAAAGCAGATTTTTGCGATGACTTAGCTTGCAAATTTAAAGCTGCTTGTCTAAAAAGGCTGGTAGCAGCTGCTAGAGATTCCAGCTTTAACTTCTGCATTAAATCAACATAGCCAGAGATTTTTTGATCTACCGATTCCAAATTTTCTCCAGAAAGTAACGCATGATAACCAGCAATTACAGCACAATAACCAGCATTTTCAATGTTTCCTGATTCTATTCCACTCTGCATCCCTTCTAAAAGTGGCGCGATTGTTTCTTTCAAATGTTCTTTATAAAAGCTAATTGTTCCATTATGAACGAAGTAAACTGTAGCTTTGAGCGAATTATCATTTGTATTGGAGAGTAAATCTACTGCCAAATTACCTAATTGATATCCTGTTTCAACTTGGTTAAATTTGTCAGTTAAAATAGTGCCGTAAGCAGCATAACTATAAGCCGAAGCAGGTGATTTACCATATTTGATAGATAACCTAACCATTGCCAATACGGATAATACAAATAGAAAAGAGCCTGCCTGACTAGCAGCTGGTACAATTTGCAACAAGATTTGCATCGCTGCTAGTTTATCAGGATCAGACATATCAGGTAATAATGCTAACTTTTCTATCGGTTTACCTATTAATGCTATTTTTGTCTGAATTAATGCTGATACAACATGTAATTGTGTAGGATTTTTTGGCAAGATTACGCCTAATTCTCTCAGAGATTGTACACCAATTTCTAAAACTTCTGGCATCTGATTCTGTGCCATGTAAGTCAGCATTTTCACTTCATACAACTTAACTTTATCTAAAATACTATTGGCTTGATTCAAAGCAAGATTTCCTAAATGACTTGCTTGCTCAAAATTACCATTTAAGTACTCTATTTCTGTAGTCTCAGTATATAAATTCAAGGTTAATTCATAGTGTTTTTGCCAGCTATCTGCTGCCAAAAGTTTTAGCCCTGTATTCAAATATCTTGCGGCAGCCTCATATGCAGTGGCAGATTTTGCTTTTTTACCAGCGATCAGATTCAGTTTTACTAGTTCATATTTTTCAGATTCTTGAGTTAATAAATCCCAACCAACATTCAGTTGATTAACAATATCTAAAATATTTTCCAACAATGATTTATTTGTTGTTTGTTTTAGTAACAAACGACCTATTTGTAAATGCGTTTCTTGTTTTTTATTTTCAGGAATTAATGAATAAGCAGCTTGTTGAATGCGATCGTGTAAAAATTTATAACTAATCTTTTGAGAATCAAAAGTTAATTTTACAGACTCTTCCTGTTCAAAAACTAACGGTATGCGATAAGCATCACTCAAAGGTAAAATTAATCCACATTGTAATGCTGCGTAAAGCTCAGTTGCAGCAACAGTTGGAGATTTACCACTAACAATAGACAAGATATCTAGCGAAAATCTATTACCAATACAAGCTGCTAGTTTTAATATTGCTTGCGTGGCTATCGGTAGGTTTTTAATTCTGCTGGCGATTAATTCTACAATGCGTTGATCAATAATTCCAATTGTTTGGATTTTGTCTATATTCCACTGCCATGAACCAGTGTTAAAGTTGAAATTAAATAGATTTTCTTGATGTAATGATAGTAATAACTGTGTTAGAAAAAATGGGTTTCCTGCCGTTTTATTGTAGAGTAAATCTACTAATGGTTTGATTTTTAATGAATTTTCATTCAGTGTGTCAGCAATTAATTGATGAAAGTCATTAACAGATAGAGCTTGTAAGATAATATTATTGACAATATTATGATTTTTATTAATGTCTTTTATTGTTTGAATTAAAGGATGTGTAATACTAACTTCATTATTTCGATAAGCACCAATTAAAAGTAAATATTTAGTTTGCTGGTCAGTAATTAGTAATTGGATTAACTTGAGAGTACCGGAATCAGCCCATTGTAAGTCATCTAAAAAGATGACTAAAGGATGATCTTTGGTGGCAAAAATGCGGATAAAGTCTGTAAAAACACGATTGAAGCGATTTTGTGATTCTGCTGCGTTTAGTTGAGCGACTTCTGGTTGTTTACCGATGACCAATTCCACTTCGGGAATTACATCAATAATAACTTTTCCATAGGATTTAACAGCTGCTAAGATTTTCCGTCGCCATACTTCAAACTTAGCATCATCTTCTGTAAGTAATTGCCGCATTAATGAACTAAAAGCCTGAATCAACGAAACATAGGGAACATTACGTTGAAACTGGTCAAATTTACCACTAATGAAAAAGCCTTTAGCACGAGTGATGGGTTTATTAACTTCATTGACTACAGAAGATTTACCAATTCCTGAATAACCAGAAACTAAGATAAGCTCACCCTTACCTTTACTTACTCGCTCAAAAGCTTCTAAAAGTGAATTAACTTGAGTTTCTCGACCATAAAGCTTTTGGGGAATGAGTAATTGACTTAAAACATCTAAACGACCAGGTGTGAAGTCAATAATTTCGCCTGTTGTTTCTAACTGTTCTTGACAGATTTGTAAATCTGCTAATAATCCTTTAGCTGTTTGGTAACGATCTTCAGCATTTTTTGCCATAAGTTTCTTGACTAGAGACGATATGGCACTAGGAATTTCAGGGTTTAATAATTCAATGTCTGTAGGTTCTTTAGCAATATGAGAGTAAACTAACTCTAGGGGGTCATTGCTTTGAAAAGGTAACTGCTCGGTAAGCATTTCATAGAAAGTCACCCCAAGAGAATAAAAATCGCTGCGATAGTCAAGGTTACGGTTCATTCTCCCTGTTTGTTCTGGGGACATATAAACCAGAGTGCCTTCTAGTTGGTTGGGGTTAGCTAGTTGGGTTATTTCTTTATCTAAACGTGAGGCAATACTAAAATCAGTGAGTTTGACAACCCCAGTTTCTGGGTTAATGATTATATTGGCAGGTTTAATATCTTTATGAATAATCTGACAATCATGTACAGATACTAGAGCTTTTGCGAGTTGAATGGCAATGCGAATAAAACTATTTAAGTCTTGCCTACCTTGACTTAGCAATTGTTTTAAAGAGTAGCCATTGATATCTTCAAATACAATCGCTAACCGATTTTTGTGGGTTTCTAGCCTTAAAACTTTGACAACGCCGACCAAATCTAGGTTTTCTGTAATTTTGTATTCATGTCTCAGACGCGCGATCGCATCTATGGAGGGATAATCTGCTTTCAGGATTTTCAGAATAATCGATTGTTTGTTATATTCCGATCTAGCACGATAAATAATCGTATCATCTCCTTCATGGAGCATTTCGGTTAAGTCATATCCAGAAATTAAGTCTGCTGTTAGCATTTATATTACCCTGATGAATATAGTAGTCGAAGGATAAATTAGGAATAAAGATACCAGATGTAGCCTCAGCATTTGGCAATCAATAAAAAATAGTTAAAAAAGTTCACTATTGTTTGATTGAGGCATAAATTAAGGATTTCATACTCTAGTCAGCCTATTCATTTAAGAAAATGAAGTTTTCAGATTCCCGACTTATGAGAAAAATCGGGAATCTAATTTTATCCTAATAGTTTAGGGATGCTGTATCTTGGAGATGTTTAGTCGAGAAATTTTTATCAAAGTTGGGTAAGTATTGTCTAATGAGATTCTTATCTATTGTTGGACACTCAATATTAGTCCCCTGAATAGCATGAAGGACGTTTTCTGTTTGAAAGTTGGGAGTGCGATGGTGTACCTCTAAAATAGTGCTACGGTCTTGATATACTTTCTCTTGAAAGAATGAAATCAATGGATGTAAGGGATTCGTTGTTGATAAAGTAGAGAGAGAATTCAACCAGTTTTTGGGAGAAATCTTTTGTAGAGGATAGCCCAACTCTTGAATGTATTCAAATATTTCTAAATGACTTAATTCCTTTTCCTGGGGTACAAGGATGTTGTACTGACCACCTGTATATTTTGCATCCAAAGAAAGATGGGCGATCGCCTCAGCAACATAGTCTACAGGTGTTGGAACCCAACGTTTTTCGGGAAAATCTGGATACATACCCATCTGAATGCAACCACTAACAAAGCGGTAGAACATATCATTGAGGTTCGCAACTTTGGTTTGTCTGTGTCCAGAAATAAAACCAGGACGGTAAAGAGAAACGGCTAATCCTTCTGCTTGGGCTGAGTGCAACATCCGTTCCGCTACCCATTTTGACCTTACATAGCCATACTCTACAGATATAATTCCTTCACATAGATCAATATCAAACTCCTCTGCAACTTCATTTATACCCAGTAATGATGTGATTGAGCCATAAACTGCGAGGGTAGATAGATAATGCAGCGTTTTATGACGACGATGTGCGGCTAAAGTCAGGATATTTGCAGTCCCATCAACATTAGATTTTTTGATGAGTGAGTAAGGTTTGATATAGTTAGTATCAGCAGCGACATGATAAATTTGGTCAACTTCTTCACCCAATTGGTCAAATAACTGTGTTGATAATTGTAACTGTGGTTGCTCGATGTCGCCATTAATGACATTTACCCGTTCCAGTTTTGCTGTGGGTAACTGATATTGTATGAAGGTTGTACGTAGCCTTTCAATTGCAATAGCTTGGCTTTCTGCCCTAATCAAGCAATAAATTTTTCTATAGCTACCTCTTGTCAAGAGTTCATCAAGCAAGTGTGCGCCCAGAAAACCTGTCGTACCTGTAATTAATGCACAGTCATATTTAGCTTGTGGTGGGTGTTGCCAAATTGATGTATTCAAATCTGGAGAAAGTACGGCTTCTGCTTTTAAGTCAATGTGTCTATCATCAGCAACACTTTCGCTTTTGAGTTTAAACTGCTCTAATAATCTTGCTACATCCGATGGTGTGGGATACTCATAAATCAAACGAGAAGGAATGGTGACACCAAAATCGCGTTCGAGTCCATATAAGATATGAGCAATGCACAGTGAACTACCACCCATCTCAAAGAAATTGGAGTGAGGCTTGCAAGTACCCGTAGGCAATTCTAAAGCTTCATCAAAAACTACCGCAATTTTGATAGAGTTATCCATCGTATCAGTAACAAAAGATGGTGTTTGAGGCAGTTCTGGTAAAGCATTTCGGTCTACTTTGCTGCGATTAGGTAGCAAAGGTAATTCATCCATGAACACAAACCGAGTAGGCACCATATAATCTGGTAGTTGTTCGGCGGCAAAGCGTTGTAGGTGCTTTTCTATCAAAAACTGTCCAGCCTTGGGAACGATATATGCTACAAGCATCGATACGCCATAATTTTCTGGCACATCACTACTTTCTATATGTGTAGTTCTAATTGCTTTAACTGCATTCATCTGTACTCCAGGATGTTGGGCAAGTATCATTTCAATTGCTTCTATTTCTATCCGCTTACCCCGAATTTTCACCTGATGATCAGATCTACCGGCATAGTGTAACAGCCCTGCATGAGATGGATCTTCGTAAACGATATCACCCGTTTTATATATTTTGCCCACACCAAATGGATTGTCGAGAAAACGATAATGTGTAATCTCCGGTTTATCTAGATAGCCTTGAGCTACTCCCATACCACCTACATATAGCTCGCCCTTTTCACCACGAGGACAAATTTGGAGTTCTTCGTTGAGAATGTATAGCTCTACGTTTGGTAGTGCATAACCAATAGGCAGGCTAATATCCTGTTGCTTAAACTCATGTATTGTGCAACAAACTGTTATTTCTGTTGGCCCATAGGCATTGAAAAAGCGTGTGTGTGGCGAAACCCAGGCTTGAGCAAGTGATACAGGACAAGCTTCACCACCTACTACCACCATTTGTAAATCAGGTAAATAATTGCGGAAAGGTGTGAGTGTTGCAAGTACAGAGGGAGGTAGCATCACCCAATTTACGCTGTGTTTTGTGATGAAGTTTGCCAAAAGTTGTCCAGGAAGCATTTGCTCTCTTGCACCAAGTACTAAAATTGCTCCACCACATAAGGCTGTGAAGATTTCCCAAACTGCTGCATCAAAACTGATAGAAGCAAACTGAAGTAAGCGTAAACCTGGCGTGATATTAAAAGTGTTACAACTAGCTTCTACAAGATTGAGCAACCCTTGGTGGGTCAGCATTACGCCTTTAGGCACGCCTGTAGAACCAGATGTATAGATGATGTAAGCTAATTGATCAGGCTCTACGGAAGGTAATGAAGAGGATGTAGTTAAAGGTTGCCAGACTGTAGGAGTGTCTAAAAAAAACATCTGTCCATCCAAACCACTCTGCCGCATTGCTGGCTCGATATCAAAGGCAAATTTTTGCTGTGTCAGAATTGTGGTTAATTTAGCGTCAGCAATCATATAACTGAGCCGCTGACGAGGTAAATCAGGGTCAAGAGGAACAAAAGCTGCACCTGCTTTTAAAATGGCACAAATTGCAATCACCATTTCCAAAGAAGGTTCGATACACAATCCCACTAAACTGTTTGGTTTTAGCGAATTTTGGGCTGTTAAGTATTGAGATAACTGTTCTGTCCGCTGCTGTAATTCACCATAAGTAAATTGCTGATCTTCTATAATGACAGCCAGTTCATCATGATATTTCTGAAACACGAAATCTATTAGAGAAACTACTGTTTGATGGATGGGGGAATTTTGAGTATTCATTATAATTACAGATACGTATTTGCTCAAAAAATGCGACATTAGATGTGGGTAGATAGAAATGATAAGACTGAAGCATTCAAGCAGAAACTGGTAAAAAAATAGAATAGAAATATTAGCAATCCCTACTCATTTGCTTGGTCATTTGAGATGCTATGTAAATCCTATGTGACTTGTGGATATATTGATTTGATGAACGAATTGCATACATCAATTGAGAAGCTACAGGATAAATGATAGCGACATAAAGCTATTTATTATTAAACAAAGTCTTTGCCAAGAGGCAGAGTATATTCAAAAGAGAAAAGCTCCACAAATTATGGCAAAGTGGGCAATACTACTAGTTCTTCTAAAAATTACTAAATTTAGATTTAGATATTTGTTCAGCAATTTATACTGATGTATTTTTTAATCTAGCTTGGAAAATTATCATCTGAATTTCCGAAGACAAAAATATGCAGCTAGAAATTTATCTTGACACAGCTTATTTTAAAGGTCTAGATGTTAATTCAAATCTTTAACTTCATAAAAACACTATAATCAATACCTATGCAAAAATGTTTAAGTATGTGACTTAAAAATACTTTTATCTTGATCACTTACTAAATAAAGGTTTTCATCAATCTTTTATGAATGATTTATTTTATCTAAATACTTTTTCAGAAAACAAATATTGTAATTTTAAACTTAGCAGTAATTATACGTAAGTAAGGCAACAATGGACTTTTTGCATTGACAGCTTGATTAAAACAGAATTCTGGCAACTGATACAAATCTCAGCTTTCAGCAAAAAGCGATCGCTTTTTCTCAACCAAAGTTGATCGGTTCATGCGATCGCGCTAACAATAGCCATATAATTTTAAACCGCTGACTTTTCAGTTCAGTTCAACTAATTATTCTCGTTTTCTAACAATCATATTTGAAATGATGCGGCCAAAGCGACTGCCAGAGCATCTGCGGCATCATCTGGTTTCGGAATTGTCTCTAAATTCAACTCCCGTGCGACAGCTGCTTGCACATCAGATTTATCCGCATTGCCATATCCGGTTAAAGCTTGTTTAATTTGTGCTGGGGTAAATTCTACATAAGGTAAGCGATGTTGTCCCAAAACTAGCATCAATACACCTCTGGCTTGTGCAACAAGGATAGTACTTGACATACGATAGAAGAACAACTTTTCGATCGCAACCAAATCTGGTTGTAATTCCTGAATCAGGGTGTGCATATCATCAAACAAGGTACACAGGCGCTGCCCCATTTCTGTACCTGCTGAGGTACTAATTACCCCAAAGTCAAGCATATCTACCGTTGTGTCTTGTCCCTTGTCGAGGCTTTGTTTGCAAGTAATTGCGCCAAATCCTAAAATTGCTAATCCAGGATCTAAACCTAAAATTCGTTTTTCCATTAAATTAACTTTGCCCAAGCCAGGGTATTGTTTTACTCGGCAGAACTTATATTTGTTGAAATTGGGTGTCAATTGCCTGTTGCCTGCTCCCTCTTAATTGTTGTCAGTCTCAAAGCATTGAAATATTTCATAATGACACACTTGGTGTTAAAACCAGTTAGTGTAGATTTTCTGTTATTCATTAGTTTGTAGCACTGCTTTAAATCAGGTATGTCAATTGGTTTTCTCAGACAAGCCCTCAACGCCCTGCAACAGCAGTCGCGCAGCCGCACATCTTATCGGGTTAACCAGTGGTTTAAGTGGTTATCTCCTGGATTATCAGTAAAACGCTGGTTACTTATCAGTGTTGGTGGTGTATTTTTGGCAAGTCTGGGGTTAGCTATATGGGTGAAGTTGACCCCAATTTTTTGGCTGTTGGAGTTGTTGAGGGGTTTTCTGGGAGTCATTACTAACATCTTACCCAACTATATCAGTGGCCCTTTGGTGCTGCTGGGGGGCTTGCTTTTGCTGTTGTGGGGACAAACTCGCACTGTCGGCTCAATTACTCAGGCGTTTCAACAAGAAGGTGAAGCAGAACTGATTGATCTTCTGTTGGCGCATCGCCGTTTGTACCGTGGGCCAAAAATCGTGGTCATTGGTGGTGGTACAGGACTTTCGACGTTGCTGCGGGGACTAAAAACTTATAGTGCTAATATTAGTGCGATCGTCACCGTCGCTGATGATGGCGGATCTTCTGGGCGGTTACGTCAAGAATTTGGCGTGCTACCTCCCGGAGATATTCGCAATTGTTTAGCAGCATTAGCTGATGAAGAAAAGTTATTAACTGAATTATTCCAATACCGCTTTCGGGCTGGCGATGGATTGACTGGTCACAGTTTCGGTAACTTGTTTTTAACTGCTATGAGTGATATTACTGGGGATTTGGAACGGGCTGTAGCTGCTAGTTCTAAAGTGTTGGCAGTTCGTGGACAAGTTTTGCCAGCAACCCTGAGTGATGTTCGCTTGTGGGCTGAATTAGCAGATGGCCGCCGTATAGATGGGGAATCGAGCATTCCCAAAGCTGGCGGTAAAATTGTGAAAATTGGCTGCACACCAGCTAATCCACCAGCGTTACCCGCAGCCATTAAAGCCATCAAAGATGCTGACTATATTATTATTGGGCCGGGTAGTCTTTATACCAGCTTAATTCCTAATTTACTAGTACCAGAAATTGCGAATGCGATCGCTCAAACTAAAGCCCCTCGCATCTACGTCTGCAATATTATGACTCAGCCAGGAGAAACTGAAGGATACACTGTTGCTGACCATATCAGAGCCATTGATGCAGCTTGTGGCAACAGACGTTTGTTTGATGCTGTACTAGTACACAAAAAATCACCTTCTCCCCAGTCGCTCATCCGTTATGCTCAACAAAATTCTCATCCAGTTTTCGTAGATAGAGAAGATGTATCGTTATTAGGGCGACGGGTTGTTTTAGCTAATGTATTATATGAGGATGAAACTGGTGTTGTACGTCACAATCCCCAGAAACTAGCCAAAGTTTTGTTGCGGTGGTACAGTGGCACACATCATGGAAAATGATAATTAATCCCAAGTGAATATTCAAAAGTTCATAGTGAGTGAACCATTGACTATTGACCATTGACTATTGACCAATAATGAAAATTTTTCTTGCAGATGTACAAGCAACCCTCTATCTGGGTAGAAAACTAGGTCAAACTTTGACTCCAGGGAGTGTTCTTTTACTAGAAGGGGACTTAGGTGCTGGTAAAACTACACTTGTACAAGGCATCGGTCAAGGTTTAGGAATTACAGAATCAATTGTTAGTCCTACTTTTACTCTGATTAATGAATACAATCAAGGGCGCATACCCCTGTATCACCTAGATTTATATCGCCTAGAAGCACAAGAAGTTGCCGCTTTAAATTTAGAAAGCTATTGGGAAGCTATGGAAGTAGAACCCGGAATTGTCGCGATAGAGTGGGCGGAAAGAATGCCTTACCAGCCGGAGAGTTATCTGAGATTGCGTTTAATAAATGGAGATGATGGTAATCGGCAAGCCGAGATTACAGCAATACATTGCAACATCCATGAATTCATTGCTAAAATCTGAATAATTTATTTACATTTAGCGAAAATACTATATATTTCTTCGGAATTATGCAGTGTCATGTAAACAACTTTTGGGTAGGCAGAAGATGTGTAGATTATCCTACCCAAAAGAAGTGTGAGCGGCAAAACTTGCCGCTCAGAATTCATACTTCATTGCTGTAGGTTCAGAGGATTTTCTGGATGTGGTTCTATTAAGTGAACCACCAGGACAAGTGTCCTAGCCAAATCAGCCTCACATTGTGATGACACTACAAAATTTTGCCGATAGCCGAGGGCGGATAATACACTCGTTCTATCTACCACTACCGCGTTCATCGAAGAAATTGACTAACATTACTGCCTTCATTATTCAAAAATCAATGAAATACTGTGCAATAGGAATTTGGCCTTGATTGACATTTACTAGCTACTGCGTTTAGCTAAATTTGGCGTATGCTCGCAGATGATATTGCTGTAGATGTCGGAAATATTGAGTCAAAACTTTTGAATGAAACAATCCTTTGGAGAGTGACATCTAGCAAACTGCCAGATTTTTTGAGTGCCTGCACTCAAGGGCAATTACATTCAAATTAAGAAGTGACTTTAATTTTTTGTCTAGGGAATCATCTTTTTGAGAAGGCTCATAAACAGATGACTTACAGTTAGCCAGTACGTACTGGTACATTTGTTTGATCTACTTGTATTCTGTTTCTCTTCGCACCTTCCTTTGATTAACTAAGTAAATTGTTTCTTTTAGTGTGTTTAATTGGATGCCAGTTTATTTGGCGATAACTCCAGTTTTCTTACTGCGGCTGGCTTTTTCAGTGCCAACTGCTGAGAAAAAAATCAATCAGAAGTGTAAAAAATAGGTTTTAAGATCGTCCAAATTAAGTGCATATAAAATTTATATATGTATAAAACTGAGTTTTCACAGAAATTTGCCCGTTTACTTAACCCTATTAATTCTCTTCATTTTTTAGCTGAAAAATCCGGATAGTTAAACACAAAAGGCTAGTTAAAGAAGGTTAAAAGATTGACGATCGCTATAGCCATCGTGTCATCTATCCATTGACCTAGTATTCCCAAGTTAAGACTAGGATCTGCAATCAAAAAGTAACTAATGATAAACTTATGAGGTAAAGTAATTTAAATTAAGTATTTTTAAAAGAAAATCTTATATTCATACTGAATAACTCTTCATAAAGCCTAAATATTTTTAACCAAGTAGCATAGTATTTATACGACTTAGAATCGTATAAACACTAAATTTTTCTCTTCAAAATCTGGATGCTAGTATTTCTACGTAGTTAGTCTAGTTAGCTGCAATAAAAGATTTAATTGCTTCTTTGACCAAAAGAATTAAGTCAAAAAATGAATGGAGAGATTGTCCCTTGAGTTGAAAAATTGGCTACTCAACTTCTTTGAGGATTTCTGCTGTGATCACGCCACGAATACTGCCCGTCCAAACTTAATATTCTGAAGGACATAGTAGTTTTTTTGATTTCAGCCCAAATTTGACATCAAGGAGCCAAATTATGACCTGAAGATGATGACGATGATGCCTTTTGCTTTTTAGTTCTAAACTACGTCAGTCTGAGTTCAATGTTTCCGACAAAAAAGTTAAAGCTTGACCGCGCACTTCCGTATTTACCTGATTCCGTTCATAAACAACCTGTCCCCCAACAATAGTAGTTACAGGCCAGCCTGTGAGGTTCCAGCCTTCAAAGGGACTCCAACCACACTTGGTTAATAATTCTTCGCGGCGGACTGGACGGTAAGTATCCAAGTCTACGAGTACCAAATCGGCATCATAACCAGGTGCGATCGCTCCTTTATTGGGAATCTGATATGCTTGCGCTACCGCCTGTGACATCCAGTGAGCAACTTGTGCCACAGTACATTTGCCCTCCATTGCCGCAGTTAACATCAAAGGTAAAGAAGTCTCAACCCCTGGCATACCTGAAGGCGTATTGGGGTATTCTTGGGCTTTTTCTGCCAAGGTATGGGGGGCATGATCTGTGGCGATAAAATCAATTACACCATCGCGTAAAGCTTGCCAGAGGACTTCGTTATCGTGGGGCGATCGCAACGGTGGATTCATCTGTGCTAAAGTGCCAATCTCCTGATATGCACTGGTATTTAATAACAAATGCTGTGGTGTCACCTCAGCCGTCACCCAACTTGGTTTATCCTGACGTAACAACTCGGCTTCTTCGGCTGTAGACATATGTAAAATATGCAGCCGTCGCTGATATTTTTTAGAAAGATTTAAAGCTTTTTGTGTCGCCAACAGTGCAGCTTGATTATCTTGAATTTGCGAGTGAATGGCTGGGTCATGAATGCCAGCAAATTCTTGTCGCCGTTGGTTGATGCGTGCTTGATCTTCAGCATGAACAGCAATTAAGCGCTTCCCCTGAGCAAAAAGAGCTTCCAATACAGCATCTTGGTCAACGAGTAATTGACCGTGCATTGACCCCATAAAAATTTTAATTCCCGATGTTGGCTGGGCTGTGAGCAAATCTGGCAAAACTTCTGCGGTTGCGCCAATAAAAAAGCCATAATTCACCACACACTTACTCGCAGCACGTTGAAGTTTGTCATCTAGCGCTGCTTGGGTAGTAGTCAAAGGGCGGGTATTGGGCATTTCTAAAAACGAGGTGACACCACCCTTAGCACAGGCACAACTGGCAGTGAACAAGTCTTCTTTATGTTCTAGTCCTGGTTCCCGGAAATGCACTTGTGGGTCGATAACACCTGGCAACAAAGTTAACCCTTGTGCGTCAATCTCTCTGGTTGCGATGGTAGCAGCAATCTCTGGTGCTACTTCCACGATGCGGCGATCGCGTGTGAGTACGTCCCCAAGCATAAATTCACCACTGGGTAGGGCAATCTGAGCATGGCGAATTAATAAACTTTGTAAAGATGACATGGAGTTTTTAAAATTTACTTAAGGAGTTATGTGTTTCTGAGAACTCTGATTTTAGGTTAAACTTGGTTGCCCTTTGCGTGATCAATTTTTGCAGCTTATTAAAAAAAAGTTTATTTTTAACTTATGAATCTGTCTGTGAAGATGCCAAAACCCACTGTGAAAAGTCAATACTCCCGTTAAAATTAACAGATAGAGTCTCCCTGCGCTAGTTAATTCCTACACTTTTCCTTACTTCAGTACTTTCATGCAAAATCAAGTGTCTGATCAAAATTCTAGTCAAAAACCTGATAATTCCTGGATCGCCGAGTTAGGTAGAACAGTTGTATTAAGTATCGTTCTTGCCCTTGGCATTCGTACTTTTGTTGCTGAAGCTCGCTGGATTCCTTCTGGTTCTATGGAACCAACTTTGCATGGTACCCAAAATCAGTGGGAGGCAGACAAGATTATTGTTGATAAGTTGAAGTATAAGTTTGCCAGCCCCCAACGAGGAGATATTGTTGTTTTTTCACCAACTGACGAACTCAAAAGAGAACAATATCAAGATGCTTTTATTAAACGTGTAATTGGCTTGCCAGGAGAAACAGTAGAACTACGGAATGGTGAAGTCTACATCAATAATAAACCTCTTGAGGAAAAAAATTATCTCAGTTCTAATCAGCGTACAGTCGTTGATGTTTGCACTTCTGGACAGCAACCCGCTTTCTTGTCAAACCCTCAAACCATACCGCCGAATTCCTACTTAGTCTTAGGGGACAACCGTAACAGTAGTTACGACAGCCGTTGTTGGGGTGTTGTGCCGCGTGAGAATATTATCGGCCGCGCTGTACTGCGTTTTTGGCCTCTAAATCATGTTGGTGGTATTGATAAATCGCCAGTGTATCCATAACCGAGTGATCCTGTAATGCCATACCTAGCCAAAATCTTAATTTACCCGATTAAGTCACTAGATGGGGTAGAGGTGCCACAAGCCGAGGTTTTGTCTAGTGGCGCATTAAAGGGCGATCGCGAGTTTGCTATTTTTGATGCAAAAGATAAATTTGTTAATGGTAAGCGTTATCCCCAAATTCATTTACTACGAGCTAATTACGCCAGCCCATTTGAAGAATCACAATTTAGCATTTCCCACAAAACTATATCTCTACAAATCCCTAACCAGGATTTACCACTAGTTTTTGATTTGGATCAAGAAAAAAAAGAATTAGCCGCAACTTTAAGTGCTTTTTTTGGGTTTTCTGTAACCATAGGGCAGAACCCACTGATGGGCTTTCCTGATGATACAGACTCTCCTGGGCCAACCGTGATTAGTACGGCAACTCTAATAGAAGTGGCTTCTTGGTTTCCTGGGGTAAGTATTGAGGAAATGCGTCGTCGTCTACGTGCCAACATTGAAATTGCAGGCGTACCTCCCTTTTGGGAAGATCAATTATTTAGTCAACCAGATAAGTTAGTTTCCTTTCGAGTGGGAAATGTGCTGTTTTTCGGAGTCAACCCATGTCAGCGTTGTATAGTACCAATGCGCCATCCTGAGTCAGCCACAGCTTATCCAAATTTTCAAAAAATATTTATCCAACAACGACAAGCAACATTACCCAATTGGGTTAACTCATCCCACTTTAATCATTTCTATCGGTTGAGCGTGAATACTAGACTGCCCACATCAGAATCTGGGAAAATATTAGAGATTGGCGATGAAATTGAAATAATTTCTGACATTCATTAATATTAAAAATTGAAGATATCGAGGCTTGTATCTGTTGTAAATGGTATGTCTATCTACGCCCCGCTATACTAGTATGTAATTTTGCTAGACAGAGTTAAATTTTTATCTTCAGGCTTTTAGTTGCAAATGCAATGTTGATAAACTCTCTGCTGAGAATATATAATTTCAACTTTTATGCAAGAGGCTTGGGTGAGCAAGTATCAATCTATTGTTGATTTTGGCTAAACAGATATTTTGATATATCACTGAGCTAGAGCAAGTAATTTACGTTACTATAACAAGGTTTGAAGACTTAGTATAATAATTAATTTGCTGATAGTATATATGCGTATAACTTGGCAAAAGTAAATCTTTATACTAAAAATAGTAATATCATTTGCTGTTTTTAACTTTGCACATAGTAATAACCTTGCTCAAAGTATATATCTGATATAGCTTAAGTTCTCCAAAAATTGGAGTTAGGGAAAAACCAAACAACAATGTTATCCAAACTTCAACTTGCTAAATCGCTTAACCTCAGTATAGGCAAAGTTTATGCCAAGATACCCATAAGATTAGTTCTAATTAAGTCTGTGATTAGTCTCTATATCCATCTTGCGTTGCAAGATAGATATACTGTGATAAAAAAACTGGCTACTCAGTTAGAAAACAAGGTGTTGCTGAATTCCAGCATTTATCCATTTAGCAAAGTACATTTTGATAGCGGGAAAGAGGCGCTTAGACTAGGAACTAGAGGCTAGTGTTATGTGCCGGATATAAATGAAACCTGCTATAAGCAATAATTCTTGTAAAGCAGGCAAAATGCTAATTTCACAACATCACCAAAATCATCACACAAATACGCAAGGCAGAAGATGAAATCTGCAATCTCATAAGGGAGCATTTTCAGGCTCATATAGAAAGCAAATGTGCCGGTTTTTGAAGGATTTAGCTAATAACTATCAGTTTGAGAAAATTATGGAATTGATTATAAGCAAGACATAATGAACTACCAACAGTTAGACCCGGATAAAAAAGATATCTTAATAATAGATGACAAGGCAGATAATCTGCGAGTTTTATCCTCTCTACTGGCTAGAAAAGGATACAACGTTCGTAAAGCCTTAAATTGGCAAATGGCTTTAACTGCTTGTCAAACAGTTTTACCGGATCTAATTTTACTCGATATTATGATGCCGGAAGTTGATGGTTATGAAGTTTGTCGGCGTTTTAAAAGCTGGGATTTAACCGCAGATATTCCCGTAATTTTTATTAGTGCATTAGATGATGTTTTCGATAAAATCAAGGGTTTTAGATTAGGAGGAGTAGACTATATTACTAAACCCTTTGAGTTTGAAGAAGTTGTGGTACGTGTCCAAAATCAATTGGAGCTTCGATCCGCACGCTTAGAGATACTAAGACTGAATATGGAACTAGAACAAAGGGTTAAATCTCGCACTTGGGAACTAGAAAATACTCTCCAAAAACTGCAAAGAGAAATTGATTCTCGGCAACAACTCCAAGATAAATTGCTAGATATAGTTTTACATGATTCACTGACTGGATTGCCAAATCGAGTGCTATTTTTGCGACAACTAGGTAAGGCTCTCAACCTTGCTAGAGAAGATATCAAATATCATTTTGCTGTACTGTATTTAGATTGCGATCGCTTCAAAGTTGTGAATGATTCTCTAGGTCATATTGTCGGAGATGAATTACTAATTGCTATTTCCCATCGTCTGCAATCATGTCTCAACCCAGGTGACACTCTGGCACGATTAGGTGGTGATGAATTTGGGATTCTTCTAGAAAATATTACAGATATTAATTCTGCTATCCAAGTTGCTGAAATGATGCTGCAAGAGTTATCTATGACATTTAAATTGTCTAGATATGAAGTATTCATGAATGCTAGTATTGGGATTAATTGGGGTAGTAAAGACTACGAAAAACCAGAGTATTTATTGCGCGATGCTGATACAGCTATGTATCGTGCTAAAGCTCAAGGAAAGGCGAGGTATAAAGTATTTGATCCGGCAATGTATCACGAAGCGATCCAACTTCTAGAAATAGAAAATGATCTGCGTAGAGCTATTGAAAGAGAAGAATTAATTATTTACTATCAACCAATTATTTCTCTTCAGACAGGTAGAGTTACGGGATTTGAAGCCC
The DNA here is from genome assembly GCF_015207705.1 of Nostoc sp. LEGE 06077. Taxonomy (GTDB): domain Bacteria; phylum Cyanobacteriota; class Cyanobacteriia; order Cyanobacteriales; family Nostocaceae; genus Nostoc_B. Next base: position 10,419 of record NZ_JADEWI010000027.1, on the reverse strand, counting down.
TATTGCGTTGGCTACATCCAGTTCGGGGTTTAATGGCTCCTACAGAGTTTATCCCCATAGCAGAAGAAACAGGTTTAATTAACGATATCGACATCTGGGTTTTGCAATCAGCCTGTCATCAATTACGGATGTGGCAAGCACATCCAGCTGTACCAGAAAATCTAACTATTAGTGTCAATTTAAGTGCGCGTCTGTTTACTCAATCTAATTTAATTTTCCAGATTGATAAAATTATTGATAAAACCAAAGTAAATCCATCAAATCTAGAACTAGAAATTACTGAAAGTATCATTGTAGAAAATACTAATTTTGTGAGAACAATTATTGAAGAAATTAAGCAGAGAACCATTAAGTTAGTTATGGATGACTTTGGTACTGGTTACTCTTCCCTCAGCTATATACATAGCTTGCCACTAGATTCATTGAAAATTGATAAATCATTCGTTAACCGAATGCAATTTTATCAAGATAGTATGGGATTAGTACCAACAATAATTAGTATTGCTAAATCAATGGGTATGACTGTAATTGCTGAAGGCGTAGAAAACGAAGAACAAGTAACACAATTAAGAAGTTTAAACTGTGACTTTGCTCAGGGTTTTCTATTTTCTCAACCTCTAGAACAACAATTAGTAATTGATTTTATTGCATCTATGCCTCAGTGGTAAATATAGTAACTCTATATGATGTGTGAATCACTTGTAGAGCTAGAGAAACACGAGTAAAGTAATTATAGTTACAATTATTTATATAAAAACATATATATTTATTTTCTGGGTAAATAAAAAATATTTGCCGTAGTTAATTGACGGAATCTATCAAAAATGAGAGTCTGGGTACTCAGAAATACAGCAGCGTGTTAGCCAAATTTTTATCGATTAAAGACTACTATTTTCAGTTACATAACAGCATAATAGAAATGTGACTGATTTGTTTGCCCCTTTACATTCCTTGGAAAAAGGTAACTGGTTCAAGCTCATTTGTGGAGCCAGCTACCAGCATCTACCAGCAGTCAGAAGTTTAACCTTAGCCTACACTTTGGCGGGTGCTGACTGCATAGATGTGGCTGCTGATCCGGCGGTGATAGCAGCAGCTCAAGCCGGACTGCAAGTAGCTAAAAGCTTGACGATAGAAGCCCAACAACGAGGCTTGAGTTATCAAGGTGGTTCCCCCTTGTTAATGGTGAGTTTGAATGATGGTGAAGATCCCCATTTTCGGAAAGCTGAGTTTGATGCGCTTCAGTGTCCCGCAGATTGTCCTAGACCTTGTGAGCGAGTTTGTCCAGCACAAGCGATCGCATTTCAACGGACACAAGATAATTTTTCAGGAGTAGAATCTCAGAAATGTTACGGTTGCGGTCGTTGCATACCAATATGCCCATACGGTATAATTTATACTAGCTCTTATATCTCAACGCCAACGGCGATCGCGCCAATGATAATTTCCACGGGAGTAGATGCCGTAGAAATTCACACACAAGTAGGACGATTAGGAGAATTTCAAAAATTATGGCAAGCTATTTCACCTTGGGCTGAACAATTGAAGGTATTGGCTATCAGCTGTCCCGATGGCGAAGGCATGATTGAATACCTAAGCGCAATTTATAACCTAATTACCCCACGTCCGCGCACCTTAATTTGGCAAACTGATGGTCGTCCTATGAGTGGTGATATTGGAGATGGTACCACTCTGGCGGCAGTCAAATTAGGAAAAAAAGTTTTGGCAGCTAATTTACCGGGATATGTGCAATTAGCAGGTGGCACAAATAGCTACACCGTTGCTAAGTTAAAGGCAATGGGACTACTGAAACAAGCAAGGGGGCAGGGGAGCAGAGGAGCAGGGGAGAACAATTCTTCCTTCCCCTTCGCCCCTCCGCCCCTCTGCCCCTCTGCCTCAATCGCAGGAGTCGCCTATGGTAGCTATGCCCGTGTATTGCTGTCGCCAATTCTCGAAAAGTTGGAGAATAAGGAGGTGAGTCAAAGCAGTGTGAAAGCGACTGTCCGCCTGGAAGCAGAACCAGACTTATTGTGGGAAGCTGTAGCGCTTGCCCATTCTCTCGTTTCCCAGATCAAGTCACAGCAGGAGCGATAATCGCTCGTTCGTTATCTCTCAAAACGTCACCATAGAAAGCATGACGATTAAAGACGATCTCCAAAAGTTATTAGACATCTTGCCCCAAGACTTGCGACAAGTACTAGAAAATCATCCTCAGCGAGATAGTTTAGTTGAGGTAGTCTTGGATTTGGGTCGTCGCCCAGAGGCTCGCTTTCCTAACCAAGCTGAGTATCTGAGTGAAATACCCGTAACTCAAGCACAAATAGATGATTGCATTCAGCGAGTCGGCACCTTTGGCGGAGATAATCGAGCAGGAATTGAGCAAACTTTGCATCGGATCAGTGCTATCCGTAACCGTAATGGTAAAATAATCGGCTTAACTTGTCGTGTCGGTCGTGCAATATTCGGTACTATTGGCATGATCCGCGATTTGGTAGAAACAGGTAAATCCATTCTGATGCTGGGTCGTCCAGGTGTGGGTAAAACTACTGCCCTACGGGAAATTGCCCGTGTGTTGGCAGATGAATTAAACAAACGAGTAGTAATTATCGACACCTCCAACGAAATTGCTGGAGATGGTGATGTTGCTCACCCTGCTATTGGTCGTGCTAGAAGGATGCAAGTAGCTCATCCAGAACTTCAGCATCAAGTCATGATTGAAGCTGTGGAAAACCATATGCCAGAAGTCATTGTAATTGATGAAATCGGCACAGAACTAGAAGCTTTAGCCGCCCGTACCATTGCGGAACGCGGTGTGCAACTGGTAGGTACTGCTCATGGAAACCAAATTGAAAACCTGATCAAAAACCCCACACTTTCTGATCTGGTTGGTGGTATTCAAGCTGTGACACTGGGAGACGACGAAGCCAGAAGGCGCGGTTCGCAAAAAACGGTGTTAGAACGCAAAGCTCCTCCTACCTTTGAGATTGCTGTAGAAATGTTAGAACGACAGCGTTGGGTAGTTCACGATAGTGTTGCTGACACAGTAGATACTTTGTTGCGTGGACGACAACCAAGCCCACAAACACGCAGTGTGGATGACCAAGGCAAAGTCGCTATGACTCGGCAGCTATCTGTGGTTAATGGTCGTGGTGGACAATTAGCCAGCGGGGAAGACACTTTTTCTTCTGGGCGACAACAACCTACTGGCTGGCGTGCATCGGGACAGATGGTAGCCTTACCACCATTGACTATAGAGCGAGAAAAGGCAATTGGGCAGAGCGAGTTTGACCGCTTGTTAGAGGAATCCTTTAACTACTCAGACAGCATTGATTTCGCTGCGACGAAGACTGCTGGGCCAAATGGGGAGGATTTGCCTCTGCACGTTTATCCTTATGGGGTAAGTCGCCATCAGCTAGAACAGGTAGTTAGCGTGTTGACTTTACCTGTAGTCTTGACAAAAGATATAGATAGTGCAGATGCAATTTTGGCGTTGCGATCGCACGTCAAAAACCACGCTAAACTTCGGCAACTGGCCAAAGCCCGTCATGTACCCATCCACATGATCAAGGCCAGCACCATTCCCCAAATTACCCGTGGTTTGCGACGCTTGCTGAACATTGATGAACCAGAAATTGCTGATGACCGCGAACTGCAACTTTTCTTGCACAGCGGTAGCGATGATGAAATTGATGCCCTGGAAGAAGCAAGACTTGCTGTTGAGCAAATTGTCATTCCTAAAGGACAACCAGTCGAATTATTGCCCCGTTCTCCCCAAGTTCGTAAAATGCAGCATGAGTTGGTAGAACACTATCGCCTCAAATCCCATAGCTTTGGCGAAGAACCCAATCGTCGCTTAAGGATTTATCCGGCGTAATTTCAATTCAAGACTGACGCACAAAGGTTAGTTGTTGAAGTTGGGTTTAAGGGTGTGGGGGTGTAAGGGTTTTGAACAAATACACCGTTCGGCTGACGCTCACGGCGAAGCCCCTACACCCTCCTCCAAACTCTTGATTTTTCCTCTCATTGCGGAAAATTTTACTCAATATGAATCAATACGGTTCAGTTAAGGTTGTCAGCTTATCGATCTCAGAAGAACCAAGACTTGGGGTATTCTCCCCCAAACCCCCGATTGGGGAACGGTTGCGTCCCCCAAACCCCCTCCAAAAAATAGATCTGTTTTATGTGTAGCAATTAATTTATTTTCTTAACTGAACCGTATTGCAATATGAATAAGATTTCGCCATCCAAAGATAATTGGAATGCTTTACTTTATGAAGATAAACACGCTTTTGTGTGGCAATATGGCGAAGATTTGCTGCAATGGCTGAACCCTCAACCAGGAGAGTTAATTTTAGATATTGGTTGTGGAACTGGGCAACTTTCCGCCAAAATTGCCGAGTCTGGTGCTGAAGTGATGGGAATTGATAGCGCCGCCACCATGATTGATAAGGCTAGACAAAATTATCCAAATTTAAGGTTTGAGGTTGCTGATGCGCGGAACTTACAAATAGACAAGTCATTCGATGCAGTGTTTTCTAATGCTACATTGCATTGGATCAAAGAAGCAGAGACAGCGATCGCATCTATATATCAAACACTCAAGCCAGGCGGGCGTTTTGTGGCTGAGTTTGGTGGTAAAGGTAACGTCCAGGCGATCGTACAAGCATTGTACGTGGCTTTTGCACAGATTGGTCTACCCAACCCCCAAGCTTTAAATCCTTGGTATTTTCCCAGCATTAGTGAGTATACTATCTTACTAGAACAGCAAGGTTTTGAAGTTAGCCAAGCTATTTTGTTTAGTCGCCCCACTCCTTTAGCTGATGGGACAGTAGGTATAAAAAATTGGCTGCAAATGTTTGGTAATAGTTTTTTAGCACCATTATCGACTGAGCAACAAGTTGAAGTTATACGTATAGTGGAAGATTACCTCAAACCCACACTTTACCGAGATCATGCTTGGATAGCAGACTATCGAAGAATTCGCATCTTGGCTATCAAAGTTTAGCTTGTGTGGAACTTTAGCAGATAAAGGCAGACATTTATTTTAGATACATTGGGGATATAAGTGGTAAATTTCACTACCTTTAGTCTGTCAATCAAAGGGTGTTAGTTTATGTCTAGACAGAAACTGCAAAAATCGTTGCCAATATTTCTGGGTTTCAGCTTGAGTGCAATTTTTATTTCGTCCTTCTCTCCCTCACTAGCCGAAACATCCTCCGTGCTGTTACCTTCGGATGCACCTTTGGAACTAGACTTATTGACTAAACCCAACAGCAATATAATTACAGCTAATACTATTAACCCACAGGGATTAACCACTCCAAGTTTATGGTTAGCTCAAGCTAATTCTGAAAATAAGTTGTTGGATAATTGGATAGCGTATCCGGCTTCTGCAAAAACACCTGGGCGAGTAGATGTGATTGTCAATCAGCAAGTTTGGAGCATACTAGATTATCTAGAACGCTACAGCTTTGTGAATCGCTTAGGTAATGTTGCCAGAAAAGATGTTTATAATCTGCGGGTGTTTAATTATCAGCAGGAACTTTTGGGGAGTTACACTTGTAACTTCCAGACAAACCCAACATTATGCCGCATTCAGATAAATTCTTTAAATAGATTAGGATTGCAGCAATCTTCTGAGTGAAGGTGATAGGTTATAGGTTACAGAGTTAGTAGTATTTTGAATTAATTAACTGGTTTTGATTTTGGTAAACAGAGATTCATACTGTTTTACTGTTGTTGTCGGTAATGGTAGCAAGAATTCGCTTTTAGTAAAAAGTTGATGATTTGTCTGTAACAAACTACGAATTGGTTCGGAAATATCAGTCTTTGCAATATCAGGAAAAATTGGCGAATTGGTTCTAGTTTTGGCAGTAATTTGCTTGGCGATTTCTGGTTGCCAACAGAAATCAATCCATTTAGATGATATGTCGTTGTTGCTGGCTTTGGTGGGACGTACCCACAAATCTGCCCAGATGGCTGTTCCTGATGAGGGGATAACTACATTTAGTTGGGGATAACGTGACAGTAGTGGTAACACATCACTTGACCAACCAACGGCTAACCAAGTGTCTCCAGTCACTAAAGGTTCTAGATAGGTATTAGAACTATAGAATTTTACCTGTTGGTTTAAGGTTTGTAGTTCTTTTTCGAGGTTGGGTACAGTGTCGAGGTTTTCTGTGTTGTATGATTTGCCAAGTTTCTTTAACACTAAGCCGATTACTTCTCTAGAATTATCTAGTAAAGAAATTTGCGATCGCAACCCATCTCGCCATAAATCACTCCAATCCTGTGGTTGCCAGCCTAATTCTTGGAATTTATGGCGATCGTATACAATCACTGTACTACCCCAACGATAAGGCGCAGCCCATACTTTACCTTGAGGATCTAAGTTACCTTGGTCATTGCGCGTTACTAGTTGTCGCCATCTTTCATCCAAATTCGACCAATATTTTAATTGTTTGACTTCTGTATCTTGTAGAGGTTGAATTAATTTCTGTTCAATGGCACTTTTTAGCCAGTAATCTCCCAAACTTACCAAGTCAACTACGGTAGTTGTTTGCGAATTGATAAATGGAATCCATCGAGTCCAAGCTTGTTTATCGTTAGTTTTTGGTTGTTCTTGCCAACGCTGCAATTGCTGATATAAATTTTGTATTTGGTCAACTGGGGCAAATTTTAGCTGCGCCTTTGGCTGCAAAGCTTGGCTAAATTTATCGACTACTTGACTAGGAATAGAATTTTTCAATAATTGAATGCTGAGTTTGGTTTGGTTTTTATTGTCACACCCAACCAGTAGTTGCGACAGTGCCAATCCACCTGTACTGAGCAAAAATGAACGTCGATCCATTGATTTTGGATATGTAAACTTAGATTTTAGACTATTGTCTTACATTGCTCTCAAAAAGTGCGGGAATAGGAAAGAAGCTTTTCTGAAAAAATCTCGATAAGTGCAAACGGCTATTTGCCCTAAGCTTCCAGGAATATGAAGTGAAATTTCCTATTGCTCTGGTTCAAAAATTCAATATGATTTTTATCGAATCAAAGTACTTGTGCAATTCCTAAAATAAATGCCTCCTAGTCATGGAGGCAAAGCGTAAAGCATCCTAATATTTCTGGTGCAACAATAACATGGAGTTAAGAATATTCAATGAGGGTAATCACCCTGCACTGATATGGCGCACAAATGTGCGCCTCTCTAATTTTGACTAAGAAAATATTTTGGTTAAGAAGGTGATGATTTCTGACCAAGCAGATGTAGCCGCAACAGCATCGTAGCGATAACCATCATCGCGCATGAAGGTATGTTCAGCTTCATATAAGAATACTTGATGAGGTACATTAGCATCTGTAATTGCTTTAATTAATGTATGGCGATCGCTTTCGGGAATGTGAGGATCAAGAGTACCGAGTATTAGCTGGATTTCACCTTTAATTTCACTCACTCTATGAATAGTATCAGCTATGCCTTTACCAAGTTTGCCACTGGGAATACCAGTCGGGTAGCAGCAGACAGCAGCTTTAATTTCATTGTGGAAGGCGGCGCGAAAAGATAAATGTCCGCCAATGCAAAAGCCGAGAGTGCCGATTTTATCGGGATTAACAGCCGCGTCAGCTTTAAGAAAATCAATTACAGCCTGACAATCTGCATCATACTCTGCGATCGCCGTGCGGCGTGCATCATCATTACCGCGCATTCTCCCTAAATCATCTGGTTCAATTACTGCACCAATTGGTTCTAAGCGATGAAAAATTTCGGGTGCGGCGACAACATAGCCAAATCCTGCTAGGTAGTTAACCAAACGAATCATTGGGCTACCTAATTGATAAATATCACTGTAAAACAAAACGCCTGGGTAAGTTCCCGCTGGTTTGGGAGAGGCGACATACACCCGCATCAAGCTGTCATCTACTCTTAACTCGACATTGCGCTTAGTGATTTGCACTTGTTTGGCTCCCAGTCATAGTTGTTTTCATTAGCTTTTACAGTATTAAGTGATGATATCGGGATAGTAGAGCGAAAGCCTCACAACGGAAATAAAGATACATTTAAAATTAGGTAAAAAACTCATCTTGTCAAAATATGTAAATAACTTGTGTAGGTTCAGAACCCTAACTTCTCAAATAAGTCAGGGTTTTTGTTATTCACGTATCGTTAGTGATAGTAGATAAGTTCAAATCAAACAAAAAGGAAAAATTAAAATGTCAGCCAAAACTTTATAATCTCACCAATCTCATGACAGCATTAATGTCTAAGTAAAATATTAATTAGCATCATTAACTAAAAGCAAAAATACTTCAAAATTCGATCAGAAAATTAGTCAAACGGTGTTAAGCTGACTGTAGGAATCAAAAAAGTAAGAACGCAAAAGACTTCAAGAAAAAATTGAGTTTACTCAATAAAGTCCTTTTGCTCTGGTAAATCCACTTCAATATCGTGACGCTTTTGGCTAACGGTAGAAATCAACCAGATAAACAGGATTGTAACCTCTATACAACCTTGAAGTCAGTGAAAACTTGCTTAGATAATTACTAGTCAGAATTGGCTATAAAAGCTAGTATTATCAGCCAGAAATAATTACTCTAGGAGCCTGGGAAGAAAGACTCTTAGTACAATCTGGCAATCTAAAAAAATCAGAAAGGTTACTGAAAATAATGCAAGCCTAACAAACTCTATCTTTGTCATAAAGGATTGATTTGACCGCATTAATTACTAGCAGATTGAGTAATTTTTCAGGAATATTTGTTAGCAATACCAAAGTAGCGATTGCTCAATATCTCAGGATATCATTTGGGGCGATCGTGATGAGAAGATTTGAGTAGTTGTGACATATCCAAAAACAGGTAAATTGTAATTGATCACCATTCAGAGTGTAGTGCAATTTTGGTTGGTTGGGTTTATTAAAACCTGGGGAAATGTCAATTGCCACTGTCACCACTCTTAAGGCTTGAGCAACCGATGGGGATTTAATTACACCAACCTGTAATGTTTATGTCTAGCTTTTCTCAACTTTGCTTTTCATGAGATGAAATGTCTGCACACACCCGATAGCAACCAGGCTACAAATACCGATTTCATCTCTTGAGATTTATCTGAATCTGCATTTGGTAATACTTGCAATATTCCAGAAAGATAAATTCTCAGGTATGCAACCTTTAAACGCTATTGACTCTCCAACTTTCCAATCACAATCATCACAGGAAAACACCAACCATGGCTATTGACAAAAAAATCAGACAAATCGCTTTCTACGGTAAAGGCGGTATTGGTAAATCTACCACTTCTCAAAACACCTTGGCAGCTATGGCTGAAATGGGTCAACGCATCCTTATCGTAGGTTGCGACCCTAAAGCTGACTCTACCCGTTTGATGTTGCACTCTAAAGCACAAACTACAGTATTGCACTTGGCTGCTGAACGTGGTGCAGTAGAAGACTTAGAACTAGAAGAAGTAATGCTCACAGGCTTCCGTGGTGTTCGTTGCGTAGAGTCTGGTGGCCCAGAACCCGGTGTAGGTTGCGCTGGTCGTGGTATTATTACCGCTATTAACTTCTTAGAAGAAAACGGTGCTTACCAAGACGTTGACTTCGTATCTTATGACGTATTAGGCGACGTTGTGTGTGGTGGTTTCGCTATGCCTATCCGTGAAGGTAAAGCACAAGAAATCTACATCGTTACCTCCGGTGAAATGATGGCGATGTACGCTGCAAACAACATCGCTCGTGGTATTTTGAAATATGCACACACAGGCGGCGTGCGTTTGGGTGGTTTGATTTGTAATAGCCGGAACGTTGACAGAGAAATCGAATTGATCGAAACTCTGGCAAAACGCTTGAACACCCAAATGATTCACTACGTACCCCGCGACAATATTGTTCAACACGCTGAATTGCGCCGGATGACAGTAAACGAGTACGCACCCGATAGCGCACAAGGTAACGAATACCGCACCTTGGCTAACAAAATCATCAACAACGAAAATCTAAAAATTCCTACCCCAATTGAAATGGAAGAACTAGAAGAATTGTTGATTGAGTTCGGTATTCTCGAAAGCGAAGAAAATGCTGCCAAAATGATTGCTACAACTGCTGATAGCAGCAAGTAATTTTGATGTAGTCATCAATAATTTCTGAGCAACCAGAACCCCGGTTTTTATCAAAGCCGGGGTTCTGGCATTTTTCATTTTTACTTTTTCGTCATTATCCGAGTTCTGAGGCTCAAGTTTGAGGTTCAAAGGGTGAAAGGTGAGCCTTTGAGGGTGGAGTTTCAGCCTTTTTGCTTGAATGTTGAGGTTCATACCAATTCACGAAAAACATGATAGAAATAGTTAAATCAGAAATATGAGCAGACGTTCATGGCAGGAGTCACCAAAGTAAAAATAAAAGAGTCAGCCGAGGAATTACGTGAGCGGCTGAGAAAACA
>NZ_JADEWI010000026.1 GCF_015207705.1 Nostoc sp. LEGE 06077 | reverse complement strand
TGTTGGGTGAGCGTCTCGACGTAAATGTTTCAGGATTTGTAATTCCACATCCATTGCCCTGCTTACCTTCCAGAGTTTTTTCTTTTAATCCTTTTATTTAGAATACTCGGAAAGTGACAGAAGAGGGATATAACTAAATTCAGTCGCCGCTGATTATCTAAAATTAAATCTCTGACTTTGCCAACCAGTTGCCCTTGGTTATCAATTACATCAAAATTGGCAACCTTTATTTTTAAAGTTGCTAATAAATTATAAATACTAGGTTTTCGATTAATTTGTTCAATATTATTTATCATTGCTTGGCTATTCATCACCCTAATTTGAGAATTTTTAGTACAGGTAAAGCCAAGTAAACAGCATCACCTGTACTAGGTCTAATTAATAATTAGTAAATAATTAAGTAAAAGAGAACAAGACTGATTTCGGGATAGGAGGAAATAGGGAAAATTTGATACTTTTAATTTATTTTCTCTTCCCTATTACCTGTTCCTTATTCCCTACCCCAAAGGGGTTTATTCACTCATCATTTTGTTAATTAGCGTTCTTCAATTGGGAGGCCGGGAGCATTCACATCTAACTCTTCCCGACGGATTGTTTCTTGAGCCTCAACGGTGTCTTGTTCGACCACTTTTCTGACTCGGACTTCTTCTCGGACAAATGCTTCTTTGCGAATGTCAGCAGTTTCTTCGTAGATTTCTACACGCGCAACTTCGCCTTCACGGAAGTCAGCTTCGCCAGGAGAAATCGTCCTACCCGCATCATCTGGGGTGATGCGTTCAATTACAACATGTTCGCTTTCTACTGGTACTGCAACTCTTGCAGTTTCAGTTTCTATGCGCTTACCAACATTTACTTCACCAGTTTTTTGTCTTCTCTTGTTAGCAACCAAACGCTCTTCATATAGTTTCAAGGTTTGATGATTTTGCTCATTTAAACCAAATAAAGAAGGCTCTTCGTTATAGTTATAGCTGTCACGGCTGAAAGTTGGCGTGGTGACTGGAGTAGTTGGTGTAGCTGTATAACCAGTATCTAATGTTGCAGTTGTATCTAGAGGTGTGGCTGTGTCTACATTTGTGCTGCTATATTTGGGATTACGATAAACACCACGTACCCGTTCTTCATAATCGTAATCAACTTGGCGTTCATCAAATTCTGGCAAGTCTTCTGCTTGTTCTCTGGTCATACCAACAGCGTAAACGCGATCGCGACCATAATCAATGCGGCTTCGACCTACTGGCAATAATACTTTTTTCCCAAAAATCCAGAAACCTAAGTCAACAACTAAATAGCGAAAATGTCCTTCGTCGTCTACTAAAACATCATTGACGCTACCTATTTTTTCATCGGTTCCTTCTGTATACACACCCAATCCTTTAATATCGTTACCTTGAAAAGATTCACGATAGTCAGGATCAAATTCATTTAATTTGTAAAGAGCCATTATATTTTACCTCTGAACTCTCATAAGACTTTCAATTATTAATGTAAAATTTTATTCATTAAGATACCTCTTTCTATCGAATGAATTACATCAAGTAAAGATTATCAAAAGTCATAGATTTTTATACATGGATAAATCCAAGTTTAATTAGCTCATGATTCGGAATACAAAATGAAATTTTTGCTGATTCCGTCTCACTAAAATTTATCTATAAATAAATGATTATGAGTCAATAGCCATGTGTATATACAAATGACTATTGATCTAGGAAGATTTTTACAGGTGGTTAAGCAATTTAGCGGAATCGTCGCTTAATTAAATAGTTTCCTGTCTATTCCGAGCCGCATCATCTACACGCAATTCACCTGTAGTGTTAATATCTAACTCTTCCCGACGAATTGTGTCTTCTGCTTCGACTGTATCTTGCTCTACTAATTTTTTAACTCGTACTTCTTCGCGGACAAACGCTTCTTTACGAATTTCTGGTGTTTCTTCATAAACTTCTATGCGTGCTACTTCACCTTCATGAAATTGAAGTTCATTAGAATCAACAACAGTTCCTGTTTCTGTGGGTGAAACTCGCTCGATGACAACACGCTCTTTTTGAATGGGGACTGTAACTCGTGCAGTTTCTGTTTCAATATGTTTACCCACTGCTACTTCTCCGGTTTTAACGCGATGCTTATTAGCAATTAGACGTTCTTCGTAAAGTTTGAGAGTTTGATGAGATTGATCATGCAAATCGTATAAATTAGGTTCTTGTTGATAATTATATGTATTGCGATCGTAGTTTACGTTACTGTCTACTGGACGAAATACACTGCGAACTTTTTCTTCATAATCTTCATTAACTGTATAGCTTTCGTGGTATTCAGGTAACATTTCTACTTGCTGCTTACTAAGTCCATCAACATATACCCTTTGTTCGGGATAATTGATATGGGAAAGACCAATTGGTAGTAATATTCTCTTCCCAAGAGTATCAAAGCCTGTGTCTATAACTAAATAGCGAAAACGCCCGTCTTGGTCAACTAAAGCATCACTTACTGAACCAATTTTGATTCCGCCTTCAGTATAGAGATCCAAATCTTTAACATCATCACCGCCAAATGTTTCCCGGTATTGGGGGTCAAATTCTTCGAGTTTATAAAGAGGCATAGCTGAGAAATTATTGAGGATATATTTTTATATCTCTAAGCTAAAAATTATTGGGTTTTAAATCCTCTGGCTGACGGCTGACTTTAAGTAAGAGATTTATTGTTAACGACTGATACTTTATGATGAAAATATCAATAGATTACTCTGGATTCATCACCAGTTAGCTTAATACTTAAGTTGGATAAGATAGCACAAAAAATATTCCACCAGCAGGAAGATAGTTTAAGCGATCGCCTGCATATCATAACCAGGTCGATGTTAAGAATTGTCGTTATGAGCAGCCAGAAGGCAAGAGGGTTTTAGTACAGTTGATTTTTCTGGGTAGTTATACTTAATTTGATCTATAAATGTGTCACGCTGGTAGAAAAGAATTTTATGCCTTATTTCAAGTCCCAGCGAGAATGTCTAATCAAGATTGGTTATTACAGTTGCGAAAAAACAGAGCGATCGCCGTTGTCCGTGCCTCAAAAATAGAATTAGGCGAACAGATGGCAATGGCGGTAGTATCTGGGGGAATGCAGCTAATAGAGATTACCTGGAATAGCGATCGCGCCGCAGAACTGATCGCTAAACTCCGCATGAAATTACCTGATTGTTTGATTGGTACAGGTACATTATTCAACGTGCAACAGTTACAAGATGCGATCGCCTCTGGAGCGCAATTTTTATTTTCGCCCCATCTTGACATAGAAATGATTAACGCCGCCGTCGCTAAAGATGTGCCAATTATTCCTGGGGCGCTGACTCCGACGGAAATTGTCAATGCTTGGCATCATGGCGCTAGTTGCGTGAAGGTATTTCCGGTGCAAGCTGTGGGAGGAGTCAGTTATATCAAGAGTCTACAAGCCCCATTGGGGCATATTCCTTTAATTCCAACTGGTGGAGTGACACTAGAAAATGCGCCAGAATTTATCCAAGCTGGGGCTGTGGCTGTTGGATTAAGTAGTGAATTGTTTCCGAAAAAGTTGGTAGCAACAGAAAATTGGGAGGCGATCGCTCAATCTGCCAATAATTTAATTCAGCATTTAGCGTAGCAAAATACACACTTACTGAATTTTTAGGCTACAAAGTAAAAAGGAAAAAATTCTTAAGACTCCCTCATTCAAGTGCATACATCATGAAAAGTCTGATTGATTCTCACCCCATACGCCACTTAAAAAAATTGGTTATAGGTGCAGCAATATGTTTGAGTGTGATTGGTGTTGGCACAAATGCAGTCACAGCCAGTTCTAAAAACGAGACAATCAAACAAAACATCCAAACTCTACAAAAATCTAACCAACGTTGGATTCAAATTAATCTCTCAACCCAAAGATTAACCGCATGGGAAGGGAAAAAACCTGTTTATGCAGTGACTATTTCCACTGGTAAACAATCCACGCCCACAAGGATTGGTAGCTTTAAAATTCAATCTAAGCATAAATCAGCACGAATGCGCGGCAGAGATTATGACGTTCCCAACGTTCCTTATACAATGTTTTACCAAGGTAACTACGGAATTCACGGAGCCTACTGGCATAACAAATTTGGTACACCAGTAAGTCACGGTTGCATCAATGTTGCACCTAATCATGCTAAATGGCTATTCAATTGGGCATCGTTAGGAACACCTGTGGTCATTCATAAGTAAGCAGATAGGCAAATGACAGCAAATCAAGACATTGCTATAGTCATACTCCGGAATCGCCATAACTTAACTTGAAGTAAGAAATAGAAGACTAGAGTACTCTAGTCAGCCGATATATTTTTGCGTAAGTCCTGTGGAAAATTACAAGTGCAAATATCGAATTAAGTAGTTTGCACTTTTTCAATTCACAAAGTTAAATAAATCGCCGTCAATACTCGAACAAAGTTGAGATAACTTCAGCAGTGAGAGGCAAATCAACTCTAGGCACAAAGGGATAGAAATGTAGGGGTATAAGTGATGAAAACCCTGGTATTCCTACTTCTTTCGACCTAGTTACAAGATCCAACCTTGGTACGTAGCTGTTTTAGCGGTCTCACCTGATACTGGTATTGGCGGATAATTCGCGTAGACATTCCATAAACAACTAGAAATTGTTTTGGCAATTTGGAGCGTTTATGAAAACTACAACATATTTTTCGCGTTGTTAGCAGGTGATGCAGAATGCAAACCCGAAGTAGAACTGTTGGAATTCGTCGCTCAGGAAATTTTTGTACAGGTGTCGCGCTGCTGTTAGCCACTTTTCTCTCCTCAGCGCTACCAACAGCTGACCCAAATTCTGTGATAGCTACAGCCGCGTCACTCAACAACAACAGCATCAAAATATCTGACAGTCGGGGAGTATCCCAACCTCGCCGGATTGAAATTGATTTATCCCAGCAACGCTTACGAGCCTGGGATGGTGAAAAGCTGGTTTACAACTTCCCCGTATCCACAGGTAAACGCGCTACCCCTACACCCATTGGTAGATTTCATATTCAGTCGAAGTATCGCACTAATAGAATGCGGGGTAGGGGTTACGACATTCCCGATGTTCCTTACACAATGTATTTCTATGAAGGTTATGCGATTCATGGCGCTTATTGGCATAACCGTTTTGGTACTCCAGTCAGCCACGGTTGCGTGAATTTACCAGTGAAACAAGCGCGGAAGTTGTTCAACTGGACGAAGCCAGGGACTGTAGTAGTGGTGAAACGGTAAGGATTAATTTTGTTGAGGATAGGCTTTTATAGCAGAAGGCAATACTTTTCGGTTAAGACATCTCTTCGTTGAGGCAGCAGGGGTACAGGGGGGATAGGGAGAATGAGCAGTATTGACTACCGCTATAGCTTGTCCTCAATTACTTTATTCTTTGACTGATTGCAGTGCTAAAAGTTCTAAAATGACTCCATTAGTCCAACCAAAACCTATTTCGTTAGAACTGTAGCCAAAGCAAATCTCATCAGAAACTTGGGCAGAACATCGCTCAACGTCATATTTTTCGACAAAAAAGCCACATCGTGTAAATTCTTTAATTGCCATAGTGAGGAATTTATCAGCAATATCATTGGCCTCTGAATGATATCCATAACGGTGCAGACCTTGGACAGCAATTAATGTTAATGGCCCCCAGCCAAAAGGCGCATCCCATTGATTTCCGGTGACGTGGGTACTGGTGAAAATTCCCCCAGGTGCGGCGAATAAAGTCAAATTTTTGACAATCTTTTGGGCTTGGGTAGAAGAAGCCAGCCCTGTCCATAGAGGATAGAAGGTAGTAGCAAACTCATAATGACGACGTTGGTTACTGTAGAAGTGATAGTCTAAATACAGTCCTTGGTCTTCATCCCAAAGGTATTGATTGATACGTTCATGGCGGAGACTAGCGCGATCGCTCCATTGTTGTCCAAGTTCAGGATTCCCTAAAATTTCGTGGATTTGCGCCAAGTCTTGTTCCATTTGATAAAGCAGACTGTTTAAGCACACTGGCGCATAGTGGATGATATCAACACTAAAGGGGCCAAAGCGGTTAGTGATATCAAACCCAGACTCGCGCATGGAGCGATCGCCTTTGTAAAATAAGTCTGTCAGTTCGTCTTTTTCTCGGTCATAATACAGACTGACATCATAGTCATCAATCTCAAATTTTTGATAATATTCCTTGACGCGTTCGTAGTGGCTGCGTCCGGCTTCATCTAGTTCCGAAAACAAAACTTCTGGTGCTGGCCCTTCGCCTAAAGCATAATACCGAGATAAGCCTGTTGCCGAATTCAGGTGGGGCGGTACTACCCAGTAGTAATAAAATTGTTCTAATAATGGCAGGGTTGATTTTAACCATGCTTGGTCTTGGGTATGTTGGAACAACGCCAACACCATCATACTCAGGACGGGGGGTTGCGATCGCGTCAGCATATAGGTACGGTTGGCATTGAGAATCGTCCCGTAATGCTGGACTTGATAAAGTAATTGATCTACTTGACTTTGAGCAAGTTCCCATTCTTCATCTCGCAGTAAACCGAGCAAGATAAAATAGCTATCCCAACCATACATTTCGTTAAAACGTCCGCCAGGAACAACATAAGCGCCAGGGAGATATAACAACCCGTGTTCTTCGATGGCTTCGACTTCGCTGGGTAAGGTGCGAATTTCTATTTGCTGCATTTCTTGGGCAGATAGCGATCGCTCTAATACAGATTTGACTGTATTACAGTCTTCTTGGGGGGAGATGTAAATTAGCCACGGGGTGTTGGGTTTGTGTTCTAGTTTGGTGTCTTGGGCTGATTCTAATAAGTGTTGGTGGGAACGGGTGAGGGTTTTCCAGGTTTGTTTGATGTAGGTGCGGACGCTGGTTATTGGGGGGCTGGTAAGTTGTTGGGTCATGTTTTTTAACGCAAAGGTACGCAAAGGTTGGCGCGGAGGTACGCGGAGAGGGGGAAAGAGAGATTTTCTGATTACGTGGGTTGTATAAGTTACTCAGAAATTAATAGGGCTACGGGGAGATAGGAGAGGGCGGTGGCGATGGGTAGGGTGTTTTCTGTGTGGAGAGTTTGCTGGGTGAGGAGATTTTGCCAAGTTTTGCTGGGGAGTTTTAGGTGTGTATCTTGCCATACCGACTCGCCGAGTGGGGTTTGTCCTGGTTGGATGAGGGTGGTGAGGAAACGGGGGATAATGGCGATCGCGGTTTGATTGTGATGTTGTCTGGCAAAGGCGATGATATGGTTGGCGTGGGTTCCGTGGATTTCTATTGGTTGGTATTCGCCGTTTTGGAATAATGAGAGATATTTGATTCTGGCTGTGAGTGCTTGTAGTGTTAGAAACAGTTTGATTCTCCCATCGGTTTTATTGGTGAGGAGTTCTGTAATTAAACTGAGAATATCGGTTTTGATTTGCTCTTGGATGGTACTCAAGTAAGTACGTCGTAATTCAAAATCTACGGGACGGCGGTTATCTGGATCAACTAAGCTTAAATCCCAGAGTTCTGTTCCTTGGTAGAAGTCGGGGACACCAGGCGCAGTGATCTTCAGGAGAGTTTGAGAAAGGGAGTTAAATATGCCATATTCGGCAATTTTTTGGTGAAAAGGGCGGAAGCTTTCGAGAAATTGCGGTGATAAGTTGGGGTCAAGAATTTTCTGGATTAAGGTGGTACAGGCTGCTTCGTATTCATCATCAGGGCGCAACCATGCAGTGTGAACTTTTGCTTCGCGGATGGCTTTAATCATATAGTCTTGCACCCGTTCGACAAAAGAGGCTTGTTCGTGTTCCGCAAAGGGAAATGCGCCGACTAAAGTTTGATAAAGAAAATATTCATCGTTGCGATCCACAAGGCTACGATGTTGTTGATTGAGTTCACTCCAGTTATTTACTTGTTGTTCCCATTCTTGGGGAATTTCGGACAACACATTTAACCTAGCTCTGACATCTTCACCGCGTTTGGTGTCATGGGTAGCTGTGGCGTTCATGGTGTGAGGCCAATTCGCTTGATGCTGTTGGTTAAAGTGATGAAATTGCTCGATAGTAATTCCAAAATGACTAGGGTTTCCGCCGACTTCGTTGAGTGAAATTAGTCGGTTGTAAACATATAAAGTAGTATCTTCCACACCTTTAGCCATGAGTGGGCCTGTGTATTGCTGCATCCGCAAGACAAAATAGATCCACTGTTCTTTTTCTGTTTGGCTAAGAGACTCATCAAACTGCAACAACATGACTTTTTCTAAAAAGTTCATTTCATGCTGTAACAGAGGTACTTGTTTTCTCGCCGTGTTAATTACTTGTTGAATACAGGCTTTATCACTATCTGGAATTGTATCGGGAGTGATATAAGTACGGTAGACGGGGAATAACATCAGGACTTCCGCGATCGCTCGTTTCAATCCATTCAATGTAAAATCATTACCATAGCGATATTTGCTGGCAATATTCTTCAGCAAGCTGGCTAAATTATCCACGTCACCCGCTAAATTCTTTTCGAGAATTAGATGTTTTTTCTCTTGCACAAGTGATGGATAATTAAAGCGTGAACCAATAAAGTAACTGTATATCTTATCAAATAATTTTTCATTTTGAACTTGACAAAATACACCATTAACATAATTCAAAAAGTCATATCCTGATGTACCTTGAATCTGCCAATAATTGGGTAAATCTTCTGTTAGTTCTAAAATCTTCTCGACGGTAATATAAACATCGCCCATTTTTTCTTGCAGCCGTTCTAAATACTGCGTCGGGTTATATAAACCATCAATATGATCAATTCTTAAGCCAGTGAATACACCCTCGTCTACCAACTTATGAATCAAACTATGAGTATTGTTAAACACGCGCATTTCTTCAACTTTCACCGAAATAAGTTCGTTAACAGTAAAGAACCGGCGATAGTTCATTTCCTCCGCGCCAACTTTCCAGAAAGCGAGACGATAAAACTGGTCGTTGAGTAAATCATCGAGTAAGTTAAAACTTTCTGAATTACCTGGCTCTCCATTAAATATTTTCAGATTTTCGGTAATGAATTCTCGGATATCATCATTACTGTTATACAGTTCCCAAATCAAACCTTTAATAAAAGCAATTTGGTCTTGACGCTGCTTCCCTGCAACTTCCGAGGGAACGCTTTTGAGAATATAAAGAATACCTAAAAGTTTAATAAAATCAGGATGATTCCTGCCTAAAGTGCGGGTGAGTTTCCCTAAATTGTAACTAATAAACTTAGTATAAGACTCTAAACGCAAAGGTAATTTTAAACTGTAATAGTTAACAGTTAAACCATTTTGTTCATATTGCAGTTGAATATCTCCCTTTTCCAGAGCTTCACCATAGAAATCTCCCAACAAAGGCGCAAGGATTCGCTCATGGCTATTAGCAAATGGAGAATTCCAGCAAACATCAAAATAGTCTGTATAGCTAGAATCTGCACCATGCTCCAACACATCCATTAAATAGGGATTTTCGCTACTATAAGCATTATGATTCGGCACAATATCCTGTAGCCAACCCATCCCCAAAGATTGTAATTTCGCTACTAAATTCTCAAAGTCTTCTGTAGTTCCCAATTGAGGATTTAACTGCGTAGCGTCTACCACATCATAACCATGTGTACTATCAGTCCTCGCCTTAAAAATTGGCGAAGCATACAAATCAGAAATACCTAAATCTGATAAATAGGCTGCGATCGCTCTAGCATCATCAAACCCAAACTGGGGTGTAAACTGAATCCTATAAGTTGCCTTCGGTATCCGCATAAATTCCTCCTCTAGTTCTCAAAAAACACTCCGCGCCCCTCAGCGCCTACCTCAGCGCACCTCTGCGTTAAAAAGCTTTTAAACCTCCACCTCATACAAAACCAAACTTGTGGGTTGTAATCTAACTTCGTCCCCCACAGATAGTTTGTCAGAGGCTTGAGAACTGTCTGCTGAGTCCAACAACTTCCGCGCACGTTGCTGAATAGGTAAACTCACCCCCACCGACGACGAATTAAAATTCATCGCCAATATCACTTCCTTCGATTCACACCAACGCCGTACCACAACTATCTTTTTCTCCTCATCACTCGTTGCGGCGATACTGTCGCGGTCATAATTCAACAACGCCGGATGAGTTTTGCGTAAATGAATTAACTGACGATACCAATCCCATAAAACCTTGTGCTGTCCTTGGTGACGTAATTCCCAATTCAATTTACATTGCAAAAAAGTCTCCGCCGATTCGGGATCTGGTGGATCTTCTGCATAATGGAACGCCTCAAACTCTTGTTTGCGTCCAGCACGCACAGCTTGAATTAAATCGGGGTCAGAGTGGCTGACAAAATAGATAAAAGGTGCAGTTTCACCATATTCTTCACCCATAAACAGCAACGGTAAATAGGGTGACAACAACACCGCACCAGCCGCTAACTTCAAACCTGCAAAGGAAATCCGCGCACTTAAGCGTTCCCCCTTCATTTGATTCCCTATTTGGTCGTGGTTTTGAATACAGACAGAAAACTGAGATAATGGGCGATCGCGGCAAGATATCCCATGAAATCGATGACGATGGGGAGCATAGCGCCAATCGTAGACAAAAGTATCTTGATAAGCTTTAGCTAAATCTGCACATTTACCGAAGTCTTGATAATATCCTAAGCGATCGCCTGTTAACAATGTGTGCAATGCGTGGTGAAAGTCATCACTCCACTGTGCATCAATTCCATACCCCCCCAACTCTGGCGGGCGGATAATTTGGGGATTATTCAGGTCACTTTCCGCAATTAAATGGCGTTTCCATGTCTCCCCACGAGAGAAATTATGTACAACTTCCGCCAGTTCCCACAAAAAATGCTTTGCGCCTAAATCATAAATTGCTTGAATCGCATCTAGCCGCAAAGCATCTATGTGAAAGTCCCTCAACCAATACAAAGCATTTTCAATAAAATAATTTCGCACACCTTGACTATGGGCATCATCGAAATTCATCGCGTTGCCCCAAGGTGTCTTATATGTTTTTGTAAAATAGGGCGCAAACTGACCCATATAATTACCTTCTGGGCCAAAGTGGTTATAAACCACATCCAACACCACAGCAATTCCATTGGCGTGACAAGCATTCACAAAGTGCTTTAAATCCGCTGGACTACCGTAGGAATTCTGTACTGCATAAGGATAAACGCCATCATATCCCCAGTTACGGTATGCCAAATCAGGCTGAATATGAGTATCGCCGGGAAATTGAGCGATCGGCATAATTTCAATCGCGTTAATTCCTAACTCCCGCAGTTCTGGTAAACGAGGAATAATCGCTGCAAAAGTTCCTTCTGGCGTGAATGTCCCCACATGGAGTTCATAAAAAATCATCGCTTCTAAAGGAACACCCGCCCAAGCTGCATCTGTCCAATCAAACTGATGATCGATAACTTGGGAGGCTCCATGAACGCCTTGGGGTTGAAACTGCGAAGCTGGATCAGCAAAGGCTTCCAGGTCATTTAATCTATATCGATAAAGTGTATCTGGATACACATCATTGACTTTTATCTGCCAGTATCCTTCTGCTTGGGGTTTCAGCGGAATTAACTGCGGCTCTGGCGTTAAAATTTCTACTGCAATACTGTTTAATGTGGGAGACCAAACAGTAAACTCACACTCTCCGTTACCTAAGTAGTGAGCGCCAATTTTCACACAGTATCCTCCCTTTACATAATGTTTTAAATAAATATTTGCTAACGGCAAATGTCATCAAATACACACTTTTTCGTCATTTTCCAGATAGCATCATGGTCTGTTTCTCAGTTATTTCACCAGTGCCAAAAGACAGATTTATGAGTAAGCATTTATTTGCAAATAAAAAGACCAGCCTCCCACAGCTGGTCTATCAAATGTTTTTTCGCGTTGTCTTCTCAATAGAGTTAAAACCCGATTGCGCGTTCCCAAAAATGCAACGGGCAACTTTTCTTAACAATATTGTAACAGCCAACACAGTTTTTTCTTAAAAATTTACTAAAAAAAGATAAAACCATTTCGGATTTACTTCCATCTTTGAGAATATTTCACCAAACCGCAAGAGATAGGGGAAGAAGGGGTATGGGGGTCTAAGGGTGTAGGGATTATCTGCAAGATATGTGAGAACTAAGTAGAACGGCGCGCAAAAACAAAAGTACATAACAAACAGTAAAGTTGCCCAAAAGCTTCTTACCTCCTGCCTCCTGCCTTGTCATAACGACAATTTTTAACGCCCACCTACTTATTAACTATTGGCCCTTAACTGATTGCGGTTTCCCCCAGAGAATGCGCTCTTGTTTGTAAATTGCAATTCCCGGCTTGGCTCCTTTGGGTTTGTAAACGTGTTTTGGTTGAGTATAGACTACTGGTACTTGGTCACTTTGTCGGGCGCGACTGTAGTAAGCAGCGAGGTTAGCCGCAAATTGCAGGTCATCTTTGTCGGGAACAGTACCCGGTTCTAAACGCATTAGGAGATGGCTTCCGGGAATTTCTTGGGCGTGGAACCACAAGTCATAATCTCCGGCTATGCGAAAAGTTAATTGGTCATTTTGCCCATTATTCCGGCCAATTAAGATTTCTACGCCGTTAGGAGTGCGATAACGACGGAAGTTAGTGATAGCAGTTTCGTTAGTACTGCGATTGCGATATCCTGGATCTTCTAAATATTTTTGTCCAACTAGCTCATCGCGGATTTCTTCTAAAGCTTGCAAGTCTTCGGCTGTTTCGTAGTTTTCAATTTGGGCGATCGCTGCCTCTACTTGCTCTAAATAATCAATTTCTGACTGTACTTCCAATAATAGCGGTTCTACTGCGGAACGAGCGCGTTTGAGTTTTTGGTGCTGCTTGTAAAAATATTGAGCATTTTGTACGCCATTTTTATCAGGCTGAAGTGCGATCGCGACTGGTTCCCCTGTCTCAAAATCAGCTAAGGTGATTTCTTTCATTCCCGGTTCCCAATTTTGCAAGTTAGCCATCAACAAATCTGCTTTTTGACGATAATCATCAGCTTGATCTGATTGCTGCAACCGGGTTGTAAAGGCTTGTGCTTTAACTTTTAACTTCGCCAGAATATTGTTTAACTTCTGACTCAGTTGATGGCGTAATTGGCTAAATACCTGTTGATTTAGTTGGTCAGTATAATACTTATTCAACAATGATTGAGTATCTTTAACTGGTGCAACAGCACCCCAACCCATCACGGTGTAACCCGTTGCTGTCCAAGCTGGTTGAAATTTACCTACATCTAAAGCTTGTAACCATTCTTGCCAACATTGAAACAGTTTTTGCCAATCTTCAGAACTAAGTTGATCAGTTGTGGTTTCTGGTGCAATATTCGCGGCCAACAATAGAGAATCTACCAGCGCCGTACTTAAACCGCTATAACTTTTGATTAGCTGACGCTTAATTGCACCGGGAACTAAGCTCACCCTTTCTTGCCAACGTGCGGGAGATTCGCTCAAACTGGGAACTGGGCCTGTAAGCTTGGGGGGAAATTCGTAAAGTTGTCCAGTTTGAATCGGTCGAACACTGGATTGTTGCTCACTAACTTGATGGGCAGCCGTAATGATGAAATTATTGGCATCAGTGAGAATAGCATTACTGTATTTGCCCATAATTTCCACATACAAGTGATATAGGGCAGATTCTCCCGGACGACGAGCAAATTGTAAATCTATTGCCCTCTCCCAAGGAGCGATCGCTTCAATCCCAATTAAAGCCAAACCACCCAATTGGTGTACTAATTGTTGGCTAAAAGTAAAAGTATCCGGCGATCGCGGTGGCGGATCACCAATACAAATTCTTGCAGCTTGGGGATGCCAAGAAACTTCCAGCCAGCCCCGTTGTTTGAGGGTGCGTAATGCAATAGAAATAGTGTAGCGATCGCGCTGATAAACTTGTTCTAAACGCGATGGCAGCCAGTAAGCGCGTAGTTCGCTACAAGCAGAAGTCAGGGTCGTAAAGTCAACTGGTTGCACAACAAAAAGTCCGATGCTCAGTATATGCTATCTTGTCTATAGGGTTCCTACGGGATTTTTGTCAAAATTCCGTACTGCGGCCAAAGTTTTTCCTGTTCCCTGTGGCCTTCCGAGAAAATAATTTCAGGAACCAAATCAGATTGCTATAGCTCTGCTTGGCACAACATGAAAAAGATGAAATACTCCATATCCTACAGCCTAGTTATGGCTACATTGGTGACTATAGAAGCATTGTTATCAATCACTCCAATCAATGCTCAACAAATCCCTGAAACTGTAGCTAACGGTATATACCATCCCAGAGAATCCAGCTTTTTCCGCGAGGGAAGAGAAAAATTTGAAAGAGAAATCGGATTTTTGCAACAAAATAGCAGTTATTCCCCAGAAAGCATTCTCAAAATTACTCCACAATCAACACCCATCATCAAGCAGCCACCTCTTGAAAATCCTCAATATTTACCGAATAACAAAGCTCTACCATCAGATTAATCAGGGAATCATTAGTGAACGAATAGATACCCGACTTCTTCAAGAAATCGGGTATCTAAGCTTTTTAATGATATTATCGTTTGTCTGACAGCTTACCGTTTAGGCGCACTCAAACCACGACGCTCAAGAATTTGTCGCACCTCTGGGCTAGGAGTGTAGTTATAGCCGTAAGAAGAATTTTCCGAATCATCCATAACTTGAGGTGTGAGTAACACAATTACCTCATTACGCTGATTGTTTTTGTTTGTTCTTCTAAACAGTGAACCAATCAGTGGTAAATCTCCCAAAATAGGGATTTTAGAAACGGTTACTCGGTCTTGGTCTTGAATAATCCCTGAAAGAATTAGTGTCTGACCATCACGTAAACGAATTAAGCCAGAATTGAGCGATCGTTCAGATACTAAGAATATACTTTGACTATTACCACCAACATTAATCTCTGCTGAAGATTGAGGAGCCTTAACAACAGGAGCTACTGATAATGAAACAAAACCATTATCATCAATTCTGTCAACTTTGACAGCTAATGTTAGACCCACACTTGTTTTCTCAGCAGTAACTGTTTGCACAGAAGTATTATCACCACGAGTTACTTCATTCTTAATATTGCCTACTACTTCTTGAGTCAGGTTAACATTAGCAGTCTGACCTTCTTGCACAATTAACGTGGGGTCTGTCAAAATCTTGGCATTACCACTTGTCACCTGAGCTTGCAAACTAGCAAGGAAACGTCTAGGGAATTGATACAGAGATGGCAAGCTGTATGTGTATGTAGCCGGAGTACCCGCAGTTGTAGTGGTCTGAAAGCCGTAGCTAGTTGGTTGTCCCGTAGTAGGATCAATTGCAGTTGGTACAATCGCAGTTGTACTTGTTCCCGCAGTTCCTGGTGTATATGCTGTAAGTCCTGTTTGTAAAGGGTTGGAACTAACACCAGCACTAGGTGTTCCTGTACTCGGATCAGTTGAGTTGAGGAAAATATTACCTGATTGAAGTGGGTTACTAGTAACGGGAGTACCAGTTAAGTTATTTGCTGCCTCAGCACTAGTAGCTGGTCTAGAACCACCAAAGTTTAGAACTGCTGCACCACCATCATTAGTAAAGTAATTATTGCCAACACCAAAGGAAAAACTAGTGTTAGTATTATGAGTATTTAAAAGGTTAACATCGACAATTTTGACGTTAACTGCCACTTGACGACGACGGATATCCAGCTGTGTTAGTTGAGAAATTGCTATATCAATCTGTTTAGCAGGGCCAATCAAAGTTATAGAATTTGTCCGTTCATCCCCTAATGCTTGTAACCCTCGCAATAAAGGTGTTGTGTATTTAGAATCATCAAGAGTGAGGCGTTCAATTCTTGTTTCTGTAGTTGTCTGACTTTGAGTGACTGGGTTAGATCCAGCGCCCACAGGTACAGCCGTAACATTGGTTACTTGCCTTTCTCTGGTGACTGCACTTTCAGCCCCCATCCCTACTAAAAAGTTCAACGCAACTCCCACGTTTACCTGATTTAGCCGCAGGCTACGCACAACAACATCACGAGTTGAATTAGGTAATTTAGTACCAACAAAAATTGTACGACCGTTGCGGTTAGCTTCTAAACCACTTAAACGCAAGACATAGTTAAACACATCTTGCACTGGCTCATTTTCTATATCTAAAGAGATTGTTTGAGAGCCAGCAGCATTTGCAGGAGCAGCACCTTGTTGACCTCCAGAAGTATCAGCGCTGATGTAAGCTAAATTGAGATTAGCTGCACGAGCCAAAAGAGATAAAACTTCTCGTACTGGCGCATCTCGCAACACCAACCGAGGAACGCGTTCTTGGCTTCCTAAATCAATCACGCTCGGAGAAGCATCTGTAGCCGAAACTGCGATATCTCCCACCGGTGGCGCGACGGCTCTAGGCAAAAAAGGCGGAGCTTGGCTTGCTGGTTGACCAGGGCCTGCGGCTTGAGCAGGTCTGCCATCAATACTAATTTCCGGGTTAGGAACAAGAACATCTGGCTTTTGATTTGGTTGCACAGGCACAGGCACATTTGCAGAAGGCACTGTCGATGTTGTTGGTGTTGGGACTGATGCAGTAGTTCCTGTTGATGGGGTAAAGCCGAGGGTGATTCTGTCATCTTTTCGCAATACTGGTTGACTACCAGGCGCATCGTTGTCACCAGTTACTATCACCCGAATACTATTAGCATCTAGTTGAACGACTTCAACAGAAGCAATTCCCGCCGCAGGTTTATCTTGACGAAAGTTACTGCCCCGTGGTAAACGTAGTTGAGCATTAATAATATCAGAAACTAACGTTTTGCCTCTTTTTGTTGTAAAAACTTGCGGACGAGAACCTAAAGAAGTTTTTAGAACAACGTTAATGCCACCATCAACAGGATTTAACTTGACCTCATTAACTTGAGTTATCTGCGCCCACCCTGGTTGAGCTGCCAAAAATGTCAAAGCAGCAGCACCCAATATTAAACTATTACCGTGAAGCTGTTTCACAGTTCATTCCTCACTTGATAAACATTTTTAAGCAACACTTATTGAGAAAAAGCACTTAGCAATTTCATTAAGGCTTAGGCGGCGCTTTAGGAGCGGCCGCAGCCAATTCTTCTGGCGTAAGTGGTATCAAAGCCTGTAATTGGAAAGATGTAGTAATTGGCGGAGGCCCTACTTGACGTACGACTTTGCCTGATTGGGTATTAGCTTGTACTGGAGCTAATACCGACTGATAATCTCTAACTATTAACAAAGGCTGTAAACGCTCTATATTCCGCAGAATCGATTGGGTTTGCTCATAAGTACCAATAAATTCGACATTTATATTCAAACGTTTCAGCTTGTTGTTAACTGCTGCACCCAAAGAGCCATCTGTAATAATTTCTGCTTGATTAGTAACAGGTGTAAATTTTTGAAGTTTAGCTTTGACAGCGTTAGGAGGTACTTGAGCATTACCAGACTCAACCAGTCGATTTAAATCTAGCAGCAAAGTATCTAAAGTTTTTTCATTAGAAAACAAACCTAATACCTGAATTTTTTGTTGTTTTGCATCGGCTAAGTCTTTTTTTACTTGGTCGATTTGTTTGAGGGTGGCTTTTTTCTGGTCAATTTGTCCTTGCAGTTCACCACTTTTTGCTTGCTGCTGTTGATAGTTATCCCATGCTGGTAGCACAAGGTTGAGTACGATGAATAAAGCTCCAGCAAGTCCCAGTACTCCCGCGATCATGCCAATAATTTGGGGAGTAAAGGTAATACCAAAGACTACGGGATAGGGTGATGCACCTGAATCAAATTCTTCGCCTTGATCGGCAAAATTTAAATCTTCACTCAGCGTCATTTTGGGATGACTCCTGTTTGTTGCATAGTGCGAATTCGAGCTACTAGTCCTATCGTGCCTTTCTGTTCTAACTCCCGGACTAACTCAGAAGCGGGAACATCACTTAAACTTGATTGGATACTGTATTTAACTATTGGTGGCGGTTTGATTTGTACTTTAGATGTGGCCGCAGTTGGTGGTAGCGGCGCATCTATTAAGTTTGCAGTGGTAATTCTGCTTTCTGAAGCTTTTAAAAATTGAGACTGTTGCAGACTCAATAAGAAATCGTTGACCTCATTAAAAGACCGAGCGACTCCTGTGATTTCGATACCACCAGCCGGATTACTAGGCGGTTGACCTTCGGCGGCTGCAATAGGTGGAATTTGTTTGACGTTTTCAATTTGGACTGCGGCTGGAATGCGATCGCGCAAATCTTGTAACATCGCTGACCAAGGTCGAATTTGGTCAAATACAGTTACTAAACTTTGAGTTTCTCCTTTAACTGCATTTGTTTCTTCCTTGATTTTGTTAATATTTCCTATTTCTGTATCTAATTTAGTGACTTCTTGCTGTAACTGTGCTATGTTCTGCTCTAGTTCACCATTTTTACCTTGCAGTATCCACCAACCAGCCCCTGCAAAAATCGGTAAACATAAGCCCAAGCCAACTCCCAAAACAATTGGTTTAGGGTCTCCCGCTGGAAGCTTTCGACCCGCTTTTCTATCACTCTTATTTTGGTAAATTGGGCGATCTTTAAGAAAGTTAACATCTAAACTGTACATTTCGTTATACCTCCCGCATTCCGAGGCCAAGTACAATCGCTAAACTAGAGCGTTGTAAAGCTGGATATTTTTGTTCGTCAACTTGCAAAGATAATCCTCCAACCGGATCTATTGCAGTAGTTGGCAAACTTAAGCGTTGTGTGAAGAACTCATCTAGCTGTTGCAGCCCGCCACCTGGCCCAGCCAATAAAATCTGCGCGATTTCCAAATTTTCACTTTGATTCAAGTAAAAATCGATAGAACGGCGTAGTTCATCCGTTAGTTCTCCCAAAACTCTCATCATCGCTGCCATACCAGGGTTGATTCCTGTCACCCCAGTTTGCCCACCATCCATAGGAGTTGCCGGAATGGTCATTTCCTGCAAAAGTTCCATATCTCGTGATGTCGGTAAACTCATAGCCCTGGCAAGGGCTTCTTGCATTTGATAAGTGCCAATCGGCACAGTCCGCGAAAATTGTGGTACTCCGTTCACGATGATGGCTATTTCTGTACTATCAAACTCAATGTCAACTAGTACAGCCGCTTCCTGTGGGCCAAATTGCCGCAGTTGGTCACGGATTGTCCGAATCAGTGCAAAACTGTTAATCTCTAAAACATCGATTTGCAATCCTGCCTGCTCAAACGTACTTAGATAGGCATCTGTTACCTCCTTGCGAGTGGCAACTAATAATACCTGTACTTTTTCAATGCCATCCTCATCTACAAAGTACCCAAGTTTTTGATAATCTACATCAGCCTCCTCACGGGGATATGGTAAATACAAGCCAGCTTCATGATTTAGCACCATATCCCGTAATTCTTTGTCATCCAACTCAGATGGCACTGGGATAAGACGTACGATAGAATCTCGTCCAGGTACACCGGTAGCAACACGAGAAGCCTTAATTTTACTTTCAGCCAATCCTTGCTGAATGATTTGTGCCATTGTTGGAGGGTCAGTTATTTGACCATCTGTCACCACACCTTCGGGAACTGGTACAGATATCAAAGATTCTAGTTTTACGCCTTGGCGCTGCTTGCGTAACTGAACGATATTTACCCGTTCTGATGCAAGTTCGATGCCAACCCCTTTATTAGATTTGCCAAACAGGCTATTAAAGCTTTTCACCACAGTTCCGCCGGACTACTAAAATTGAAAATTTAAATTGTCAACGCAGTATATTGCGTTTTTACGGGTAATTGATTTAGCCTATAATCTCGTTAATTCTCCATAAGCTTTTCATTTCTATCAAGGGTGAAAATACTGGTAAAATGATTCGATTGCAAAAATTCAAACAACTAACAGCTTGGGCAATAATTGGCTTATTGACCAGTTGGATTATTAGTTGCAGTTCAGGTAACGTCGGCACAAGTCCAAAACAAGCGACAACGGAAGTAGCCAATATTGAGTTTTGGACAATGCAACTCCAACCTCAATTTACTGACTACTTTAAAACTTTGATTTCTAATTTTGAGTCACAAAATCCCGGTGTAAAAATTAACTGGGTTGATGTGCCTTGGTCTGCTATGGAGAACAAAATTTTAACAGCTGTCTCCGCAAAAACGCCACCTGATGTTGTTAACCTCAATCCAGATTTTGCGTCCCAATTAGCAGGACGAAATGCGTGGTTAGACTTAGATACCACAATTCCCCAAGATGTGCGTTCTGCATATTTACCTAATATTTGGAAAGCCAGTACACTTAATGGCAAAAGTTTTGGAATTCCCTGGTATCTCACAACACGGTTAACTATTTATAACACTGATTTATTGAAACAGGCAGGTATCAGTAAACCACCGGCTACATACGCAGAATTAGCACAAGTCGCACAACAAATTAAAGATAAGACTGGTAAGTATGCTTTCTTTATCACTTTTGCACCGCAAGATTCCGGTGAAGTGATGGAGTCTTTGGTACAGATGGGAGTGACTTTAGTCGATGCTGAAGGTAAAGCAGCTTTTAACTCACCACAAGGTAAAGCTGCATTTCAATATTGGGTTGATTTATACAAAAAAGGACTACTCCCCAAAGAGGTGTTAACCCAAGGCCATCGTCATGCTATTGATTTATATCAATCTGGTGAAACTGCGTTTTTAGCTTCGGGGCCAGAATTTCTCAAAACCATAGCTAATAATGCGCCAAAAATTGCACAAGCATCAGCTATAGCACCACAAATTACTGGCGATACAGGTAAGAAAAATGTAGCAGTGATGAATGTAATTATTCCTCGCGCTACTAAACATCCTGATGCGGCGACTAAGTTTGCTTTATTTGTGACTAATGATGAAAATCAATTAGCTTTTGCTAAAGCTGCTAATGTTTTACCTTCGACAACTAAAGCACTATCTAATAGTTACTTTAAAGATATGTCAGTTAATGCTTCTACAGTTGAAAAAGCCAGAGTTATTAGCGCTACACAATTACAACAAGCTGAGGTTTTAACACCAAAACTAAAAGATTTCAAGAAATTGCAAAAAGCAGTTTATGACAATTTACAAGCAGCTATGTTAGGTCAGAAAACTGTAGATAAAGCTGTTGAAGATGCAGCGCAACAGTGGAATAATCGTTAACTTTGAAAGTCTCATAACCCCGACTTCTTGAAGAAGTCGGGGTTATTTTTGTTTATGCGTGATTTAATGTTGCTAAGAAATGACCAATTAAATAAAGGGAACCACACAAAACTACTAAATTATTTGTGTCAGTAAATGCAGATTCTAATGCTGAGGATAAATCATTGTATGTCTGACAAAAACTTAGTCCTGGAAAAATATTATTAGCCAGATTTGCTAATTCTGTGGGATTGGCTGAACTATTATCTGGGACTGGGACTAAATATAATTTATCGCCTGTTCGGAGTAAAGCTTGAAAAATTTTGCTATGCTCTTTTGTTGAGAGCATTCCCATGATCCAAGTTACATTTTGATTATTTAAACTATCAATATAATTACGCAATACCTGAGCCGCTGCGGGGTTATGTGCGCCATCAATTAATAGTTTATGATTGTGCCAAATCAGCCATTGCATTCGTCCTGGCCATTTGGTGTTTCCCATACCGTTGATGATGGCTGATTGAGAAATTTTCCATCCTTTTTGTTGGAGAATTTCTAATGTTGCTAAAGCTAAAGCTGAATTAGTTAATTGAATTTGCCCTTGTAATGGTAAAGGATATTGAAGTGTCTGATATTCTGCCCATCCGGGAGATATTTGCAGGGCGGGTTGGGGTGTAAATATTGGAGATTGTAATTCTTCGGCACGCGATCGCACAACTTTTTCGGCATCAGTTGGCAATGAACCCATAACAACCGGACACCCAGGCTTGATAATTCCTGCTTTTTCTCTAGCAATATCAGCTACCGTCGGCCCTAATTGTTGCCAATGTTCGCGGCTAATGGAAGTAATCACTGTCACTAAAGGTTCAGAACAGACATTAGTCGCATCTAAACGGCCACCTAACCCAACTTCTATTACTGCGATATCAATTTGTTGCTGGGCAAAATACAACCAAGCTGCTGCGGTAATAATCTCAAACTGAGTGGGATATTCGTCATCACCAGAAACAGCCGCCTGGACTGTTTGTACAAGTTGACTCAATTCCTCTGAAGAAATTGGCTGTTCATTGATACAAATTCTTTCTGTCCAATCAATGAGATGGGGCGAAATGTAACGCCCTGTGCGATAACCCGCTTCTGTAAGTACTGAAGAGAGATATGCACAGACAGAACCTTTACCATTTGTACCAGCAACGTGAATTACTGAAATGCGATCGTGGGGATTGCCTAGGTTTGCCAACAGTTTGACAATGCGTGAGAGTCCCAGATTTACACCAAAATGTTGCAAGGGTTGAAGTAAGGAGTCGATATTCACAAATGAAGTATGAAGTGTGAAATTTTATTTTTTAACCTTCTGCCTCTGGTTGGTGAGCGACTTGCCTTGAGCGAAGCCGAAAGGAGCCGAACCACTGCCTTCTGCCTTCTATCAACAAAACCGACTGCCCTTTACCAGAAACAGTCGGTTTGAAGGTGGTAATGTAAATTTATGTTTAGGCTTCTCTGTTTAAAAAGTTTTGAACTTGTCTCAAAGCTGCTGCACCAATGTTAAACACAGCCCAGCCAGCTGCAACAGCGATAGGCGCTAAAACGATCGCTACACGAAAATCGATATCCATAATTTAGAACCCCTCTGTTAAGTAGAAATTAAAGTTTTATCAACTCTTCTCATTTTTATTTTTAGCTGAAGTGGGCATTTTTTCCCAACTTCTATGTAAAGAAAGATTAAATTTTGTCATTAGTCATGAGTTCTTTTCCCTTCCCTTGTTCCATTTTCTCCTTCACGGAGCATAAAACCCAAGTCACTACCCTTGCCAGCATGAACTAAGGCTAACTTTTTGTAACGTTCAGCGTGTTCGATTAGTTCTGCGGCTTCGGTTTCGCTCAGTTGACGTAAAACTTTACCAGGAACACCCACAACTAAAGATAAAGGCGGTACATCTTTGGTCACGACTGCGCCTGCACCGATAATACTACCACTGCCCACCCTGACACCATCTAAAACTACTGCCCCGATGCCAATCAAACTGCCACGTTCAATATAGGCAGAATGTATCACAGCACGATGTCCTACAGTCACATGATCTTCTAAAATAGTGGGCAAACCAGGGTCGCCGTGGAGAATGGCTCCATCTTGGATATTGGTGCATTCACCAATCTCAATTCGTTCGACATCTGCCCTAATGACTGCTCCATACCAAATGCTTACACCTGCTTGAATTTTCACAGAACCAATAACAACAGCGTTATCTGCGACGAAGGCTGCTGGAGAAAAATCAGGAGATGGCCAGTAAGAAGCAGTAGACACGATAGAATAGAAATATGGTACCCAGGAACACTGGAGAAACTCCAACCTTTGCGGGGCTGGTTACACAACTAGATTATCATGTTGTTAAACCTCTACACTGAGGAAAACACAGTTTACAATTGTTCTAAACTGCAAACACGTTTCCGTGCAGTTGCCAACAATTTGCCCAAGATGGAGGAGCCGAAGTGTAAAATCGAACCTAATGGTGCTAGTGAAGAAGAAATTATGTTTGTACGCACTTCATGATGAATCCAGGTTTGCAGTACCCAATATTTGGTCACGAAATTCAGTGTCCCCATTGTCGGCAAACTATTCCGGCTTTGACACTTACAGATACCTACCTTTGTCCTCGTCATGGCGCGTTTGAAGCCAACCCTACGACTGAGGAGTTAATTCATCTACAGTCAGGTCGTCATTGGCGCAGATGGAATGGGGAATGGTATAGACAACACACTCATCCTGATGGGATACGGTTTGAAATTCACGAAGCTTTAGACAAACTGTATACCCAAGGCTACCGAGCAACAAGGGTAGTTATCGCCAGACGTTATCAGGAGTTGATGAGTGGCTACTTAGAACGCAGCACTCCTTGGCGTTCTGGACAGCCAGAGACGACATCGGCGCGACTTTATGGCTTACCAGTAGAATTTAGTCCCGATTCCGCAGAAGAACCGTGCTGGGAAGTGATTAATTTCGATTTGGAAAAAGAGCCGGGAGTTCCTGTGCGCTACCCTTATTTTAGGTTGTTTGAATAAGACTGAAGTATGAAGTATGAAGTATGAAATTACTTTAACTATTAAATCTGGGAATTTTTCTAGGTATAAAAAGTGAGTAAGTACAAAAGATTTCTTAACTTTATCCTTCATACTTTACACTTCATACTTTTTAAACTATGCACCACGCTTCTATCCGTACTGGGAATATTTATCGAGCGATCGCATTTTATGAGTTGTTGGGGTTTACAGTAT
Source organism: Nostoc sp. LEGE 06077 (assembly GCF_015207705.1). Classification (GTDB taxonomy): domain Bacteria; phylum Cyanobacteriota; class Cyanobacteriia; order Cyanobacteriales; family Nostocaceae; genus Nostoc_B. The sequence continues at coordinate 59,741 of NZ_JADEWI010000026.1, read as the reverse complement.
GTGAACGCTTTACTACAGGCTATACCCTGGCTTGTTGGATGGAAGGATTAAGCGGTCGAATTGAACTGATTCAAATTCCCGAACCAAAACCAGCGCCCGATGCTTTTGATGATGAGCATTATGTGGGGTACTATCATTTATCCTTTGATTTAACGGATTTCACCCCAGATTTACCTAGCTGGCTAAGAGATTTAAAAACACGCTTTGCATTAGCATCACAAAGCCAGCCAGAACAATTATCACCCCTCAAAGTCCTGTTAGAGCCAACACAACAGCAAATAGGCGATCGCATCTGGGAAGTAGCCTTTATTGCAGACAGTGATAATTTACCTTTAGAATTTATTCGGCTTTTAGCTCAACTTGGTTAAGTTAGCTGCTCTCTTTATATACTTTTATTACTAGACTAATTTTTATTTGGTAGTGTCGCTGATTTCACTGATCCCAAAGAAAGACTAGACTATTGTGAACCGCGCTTATAAATATGTAATTTAATTTAAATACATCTACCAAAAAAATGTCTGTGTTTTTTAGAGGGTATAGATATCGTTGGTCATTATTACTGTTAAGTCTCTGGATAATTACAGTATTTTGTCTAGTTGATCAACCAGCTAACAGCAAGTATACAGCTATATTAAAATCCGAAAATATTAAAACAAAATTGATTGCAAGTCATATAAATAACTCAACTATCACAGCAAACGTGCGTAAAACCGTATTAGAAAATGGTCTGACTATTCTCACTAAAGAAGTACATACTGCGCCAGTTGTGAGTGTGCAAATGTGGTACAAAGTTGGCTCACGCCACGAAATACCAGGGGTGAATGGGATTGCACATCAACTGGAACACATGATGTTCAAAGGTACAAAAAACCGTCCAGTTCAATTTGGTAAGTTATTTAGTGCTTTAGGTAGTGACTCAAACGCTTTTACTAGTTATGACCAAACAGCTTATTATGGCACCGTAGAACGTGACAAACTCAAAGCACTGCTAATTCTAGAAGCAGATAGAATGCAAAATGCTCTCATTGAGCCTGAGCAACTAGCCAATGAAAAACGGGTAGTAATATCAGAATTACAAGGCTACGAAAATAGTCCTGAATATCGCCTCAACCGTGCTGTCATGCAAGCACTATTTCCCAACCATGCTTACGGATTACCTGTTGGTGGTAACAAAGCAGATGTAGAAAAGTTCCAAGTTGAGCAAGTTCGGGAATATTATCAGAAATTTTATACTCCTGATAATGCTGTATTAGTGATTGTCGGAGATTTCCAAACTACAAAAACTCTAGAAACAGTCAAAGAGATATTTGGTAAATTACCGAAGAGGCAGGAGGCAGGGGGCAGGGGGCAGGAGGAAGGGGAAGAATTTTTTACTCAAAACTCCACACGGGCTAAACGCCCCGCTACAGAATTCAGCACTCAGCACTCAGCACTCAAAACTCAGCACTCAAAACTCAGCACTCCCATCTTACTTAAAGAACAGGGCGCTACAGCAATGCTGCAAGTAGTTTATCCACTACCTGATTTAAATCACCCAGATATCCCTGCTTTAGAAGTGATGGATTACATTTTGACAGAGGGAAGGAATTCGCGGCTATATCAGGCTTTAGTGGAATCTGGTTTAGCGAGTGAAGTCACAGCATCTGTCTCCACCTTGCAAGATGCTGGCTGGTATGAGTTGCTAGTTACAGCAGATGATCATCAAGATTTGCAAAAGATTCAAACCGTATTAAATCGAGCGATCGCTAATTTAGCGCAAAAAGGAGTCAAGCCAGAGGAAATCACTAGGGCTAAAATGCAGGTAGAAGCTGGAGTGATTTTGAGTAATCGTGATATCACCAGCCAAGCAATGCAATTAGGTAACGATGAAACAACCGCAGGTGACTATCGTTATACTGAACGTTATTTAGCCGCTGTTAGTCAGGTGACAGGCGCAGATATTATTAATGTAGTCAACAAATACCTCAAACCAGAAACCCGTGTAGTTGGGTTGTTCCAGCCAACTACTCCAGACGCAAACGAAACTGGTAAAAAATTACACTTAAACCAAACTACAGAAAATTTAGCTGTTGCTACCTCTGCAACTGTATCCGAGTTAGATAAGTACCTACCAGCAATCGAGGAAACCACAGAGGTTGTTAAGCAAGCCTCCCACAGTGCAAATCATAAAACTTCTAACCCAGCGCTACCAGAGCAATTCACTTTAGATAACGGTCTACGAGTATTACTATTACCAGATAAAAGTACTCCTACTGTAACTTTAAACGGCCATATCAAAGCCGGAACAGAATTTGATTTAGAAAATCAAGCTGGACTAGCATCTCTGGTGGCTGATAACTTAATGAGTGGGACAAAAAGCAAAAATGCCTTAACTCTGGCTAAAGCCTTAGAAGATAGAGGCGCATCGCTCGATTTTACCGCTTATCGTGAAGGTGTCAGAATTGAAGGTGATGCTTTAGCCGCAGACTTACCCATCTTGATTCAAACTTTAGCGGATGCTGTGAAAAACAGTACATTTCCCAAAAAAGAATGGGAATTGAATCGCCAGCAAGCTTTAACTGACTTAAAACAAGAATTAGATGATCCCGCAGAAGTTGCCAAAAGAATTTTTGTTCAATCCATTTACCCGAAACAACATCCCCTGCATACTTTTCCCACCCAAAAGAGTCTGCAAAGAATTAAGCGTGAGGATGTGATTGCTTTTAAAGCCAAACATTACCGTCCAGATACAACAGTGCTAGTGATTGTAGGAGATTTTGCACCTATCGAAGTGCGATCGCTCATCCAAAAAGCATTTGACGACTGGCAAGTTAGCGGTCAAGCACCAACAATACAATATCCAACAGTGAATGTACTTAACAAGGGATTAAGTGTAAACCCTGTAATTGTCGGTAAAGCTCAGTCTATTACTTTTATGGGTAACACAGGGATTAACCGTCAAGACTCGCGATATTACGCGGCTTTAGTATTGAATCAAATCTTGGGGGGCGATACCTTATCTAGTTACTTAGGTGCAGAAGTGCGCGATCGCCAAGGCTTAACCTACGGTATTTATAGCTACTTGCAAGCGCAAAAAAATGTCGGGACATTTTGGATTGAAATGCAAACTAGTCCTGAAGATAGTCACAAAGCGATCGCTAGTACCCGCAAACTCTTACAAGAAATTCATCAACAAGGCGTAACAGCAAATGATGTTGAAACAGCCAAGAACACCTTAATTAGTACCTACAAAGTTTCCCTCGCTGACCCAGAAGAATTAGCACATACCATGCTGATGAATCAGGTACGAGGTATGGAAATCACAGAACTACATTCCTTCGCGGATAAAATCAAACAAGTTACCCTTACCCAAGTCAATCAAGCCGCCCGTGAGTTACTCCACCCAGATAAAATTGTGGTGGTGACAGCAGGGCCGACTGTTGTCGCAGATAAATAATCATTTATCATTTGTTTTTAGCGAGGACAAAGAAGTAATGAAAAAATTCCCTGTCAAAGCATTTAGACTTCAGACTTTATATTTCATACTTCAATTGTCTTTGATACTAAGTCTAAATTTCATCCTACCTCCTGCTTCAGCTATTGCAGAAAATGTATCTAGTGATTTGCTAAAGCAACCAGCCACAGAAATTACCGTCAACTTAAGTAATTCTGCTAACGAACTCAAATTTGTACCAAATCATCTAGAGTTAATTGCTGGTAAACGCTATCTACTACAACTCAAAAATCCTAGCCAATCAAAGCATTACTTTACAGCTAAAGATTTTGCTGATGGCATTTGGACACAAAAAGTAGAAGCAGGCAAAGTAGAAATTAAAGGCGCAATTCACGAACTAGAATTAAAGCCAGGTGCTGAAGCTGAATGGGTTTTTGTCCCCTTAAAAACCGGAAAATATAGCTTACGCTGTCCCATTCCAGGACACACTGAAGCCGGAATGACAGGAGAAATTATCATTGGTAATTCGTAATTACTTTGAATAAATCAGTTATCAGTTCTGAGTTAGATGAGGACATAAACTAATCAGCGAACTCTAGACACCAACAGACTTTCAAGGGTATTACCTGTTATAACTTAGATATAGATATAGTTTCTCAATTATCCTAGAACAAGCACCGACACCGTAGCGACAAAGCATTAGTAATTATTATCAGCACATGAACATTTTTAGCAACTTGCTTTCTCAACCAGTTAAAATCACACCGTCCAAAAAACAACGCCGAGGAATAGAACTGAAATCGCCGCGAGAAATTGAAATTATGCGGCAATCGGCGAAAATAGTCGCAACGGTATTAAAAGAAATTTCTGCACTGGTCAAACCAGGAATGACAACAGCTGACTTGGATGCTTACGCAGAAAAACGCATCCGGGAAATGGACGCAACTCCCAGCTTTAAAGGATATCACGGGTTTACTGGCTCTATTTGCTCCAGTATTAACAATGAAGTAGTACATGGTATTCCCAGTCCGAAAAAAGTCATCCGTGCTGGAGATGTATTAAAAGTAGATACAGGCGCTTATTATCAAGGTTTCCACGGCGATTCTTGCATCACAATTGCTGTCGGTGAAGTTACCCCAGAAGCTGCTAACTTAATTCGTGTAGCTGAAGAAGCTTTATATAAAGGTATAGAAGAAGTCAAAGCTGGTGCATATTTACTTGACCTAGCTGGCGCTATAGAAGACCATGTAAAAGCTAATGGCTATAGTGTCGTGGAAGAATTTACCGGACATGGTGTTGGTCGGAACTTGCACGAAGAACCTTCAGTATTTAACTTTCGCACACGAGATATGCCGAATGTGAAATTGCGCGCGGGAATGACTTTAGCCATTGAACCTATTTTAAATGCAGGTTCCAAACACACGCGCACATTAGCTGACCGTTGGACAGCGGTAACAGTAGATAATTCTCTATCGGCTCAGTTTGAGCATACAGTATTGGTGACAGAAACTGGTTATGAAATTTTGACCGATCGCACTAAAGTTTAGCAGGTGATAGGTGACAGGTTACAGGTGACAGGTTACAGTCTTTTACGGTCATTTATAATTGCCTGATATCGTGACTGTGTTAGCGATCGCAATTCATCCCAACAGCGCACTTGATAAATTAACGTTGGGATGAATTTTTGCTGTTTAAGTTCAATATCTGGAAAGTTCATCCTAGAGAGACTGAACACAGAAACCAGAAATTAGTTCAATCAAGAAGTAGATAAGACTTTAGCGTTTGCGAAAATGACCACTATTCAGTGCCAAAATCTAGAGAATCAACAGCAGGCTAAAACTAGTCTGCCAAACTTAGGCTTAGTTTGTATCACAGTTTCTCAGCAAGTCCGCTTTAAAACAATTACCCGTACACGCTATTTAAAACTCTCCCTGGATGAACGGGAAAGTATCTTGAGAGAACTTTATCAACATAACTTGCGGCGTTTACATGATGCGCTTTCTTTTTGTAAGCAAAATCAAATTCGCCTTTATCGAATGACTTCTAACTTATTCCCGATGAATGATTTAGAAGACCAAATTGGCGAGAATATCTTAGAAGAAATGAGCGCTGATTTGGGCAAAATTGGTCAACGAGCAGTAGCATTGGGTATCAGAATGGTACTACATCCTGATCAATTTGTCGTGCTGAGTTCCGATTCGCCGGAAATTGTGCAAACAAGTATCAAAATATTATCAAGACACGCGCGGGACTTAGATTTACTCGGTTTACCTCGTTCGCCTTGGTCGTTGATGAACATTCATGGTGGTAAATCTCAACGCGCCGAACAGTTAGTAAAAGTGATTTCTCAATTACCAGAAGCGATTAAAAGTCGCTTAACTTTAGAAAACGACGAATACGCCTATAGTGCTAGTGAAATTTTAGCAGTCTGTCAAGAAGCTAAAATACCCTTAGTATTTGACGCTCATCACCATATTTGCCACGAAAATTTAGATAGCTATGATGATCCGAGTGTCGCTACTATGCTTGCAGCAGCGCAATCAACTTGGAAAAATCCTGATTCGCAATTAGTGCATATTTCCAACGGTGAAACAGCTTTTAAAGATCGAAAACACAGCGATTTGATTACTGATATGCCCAGTATCTATCATCAAGCACCGTGGATAGAAGTGGAAGCCAAACGCAAAGAAGAAGCGATCGCCCATTTGCGTAGTTGGTGGCTTATGGGACAATAATATGTTTGTTGAGAAAATTTTGCGCCTTTCGATGAAATAATAAAGAGACTATGGCGATCGCAATCGATTTTGGTACTAGTAACACAGTTATTGCCCGTTGGAACCCTGTCACCCAAAAGGCAGAAACTTTGTCTTTACCTGGTTTATCAATTCAACAAAGTCTCAATCCCCCACTCATCCCCAGCTTGGTGTATGTAGAAGACGCAGCCCAGGGTAAAGTTTTAGTAGGGCAACAAGTACGCGATCGCGGTTTAGATCTCAAAGGCGAAGCAAGATTTTTTCGCAGCTTCAAGCGCGGTATCGGCGCAGAAATTCAAGGCTTTTTACCAGAATTAGACGGACAAGCAGTCACCTTTGAACAAGTAGGACAATGGTTTCTCGATCAAGTAATTGCACAACTAGCACCCTTAGAAGGAGGCTTAGACTCGCTCATATTAACCGTCCCGGTAGATAGTTTTGAAGCTTATCGCCACTGGTTAGGAACGGTTTGTCAAAGCCTTCCCGTCGAACAGGTGCGGATGCTAGATGAACCTACAGCCGCCGCCTTGGGTTATGGCTTGGCTGATCAAGAAAATTTATTGGTGATTGATTTTGGTGGCGGTACTTTAGATTTATCTCTAGTCAGCTTGGATAAAGGCGCACAAGGAAATACTAAACCCATCGGATTTTTGCTGAAGTGGGGGAACAAATCTTTAGCCGAAAATTCCAAGCAAAAAGTCAAAACAGCGCGTGTATTGGCGAAAGCTGGGCAGAATTTAGGCGGTACAGATATTGACAATTGGTTAGTTGATTACTTTGCCAAAACTCAAGGCTTGGCAACCAGTCCATTAACAACGAGATTAGCAGAAAAAGTCAAAATTCAACTATCAACGCAAAACCAAGCCAGTGAAGTTTATTTTGATGATGAAACATTTGAGAGTTACGAATTAAATTTAGACCGCGATAATTTAGAAAATATCCTCAAAGAACACGGATTTTTTGAGCGATTAGATGAGTCGATGACAAATCTGTTGCAGCAAGCCCGTCGCCAGGGAATAGAATTAACAGATATCAATGCAGTGTTGTTAGTTGGGGGAACGGTGCAACTCCCAGCAGTGCAGACATGGGTAAAACAGTATTTTGAGCCAGAAAAAATCCGTTGTGAACGGCCGTTTGAAGCGATCGCCCAAGGTGCATTGCAGTTATCCCAAGGCGTGGAAATCAAAGACTTTCTCTACCACAGCTACGGAATTCGTTACTGGGATCGGCGCAACCAACGCCACAGTTGGCATCCGATTATCAAATCAGGACAAGCTTACCCGATGAATCAAGCTGTAGAGTTATTTTTAGGCGCATCTGTCGAGAATCAACCCAGCATTGAATTAATTATCGGGGAATTAGGCGCAGACACAGGCAACACCGAAGTTTATTTTGATGGCGATCGCTTAATTACTCGCCGTCTCGATAGCGGTGAAACCACCGTCAAACCTCTAAATGATAGTGCAGGCGCGAGAACTATTGCTCAACTCACCCCACCAGGATATCCGGGGAGCGATCGCGTGAAAATCCTCTTTCAAGTTGATGACAAACGCTTTTTGCGTATCACCGTTGAAGATTTGTTAACAAATGACACATTGCTAGAAAATCAACTCGTGGCACAGTTGAGTTAATAATAGACAGTAAAAACTTTACGAACCAATAACTCAAAACGCCGCAGACAGATAATCTTTCGGTGGTCAAGTGCATTGGGTTTTTATATGCTTATCAGTAATCATAATCACCATCTACCCACCAGTCTGGAGCAATATTTCCAAAATCTATACTGATAGGCGATTTGGTCTCAACTTCAACATCATCCACTTCAACCTCTGCACCAATTTTATCCAAGTCACCTACAAACGTAATTAAAACTTCTATCTCCAAATAAGCTTGAGTATTTACACTATTGCCACCCATTCCGATGTAATCTTTGTCGATAGAGTCATATACTGAGAAAGAAAAACTACACTCAATGTTAACATCAACAATCAGTTTTGATTCAACAATCAAACCATTATCATAATTGACCGGCCTAAATATTAAATTAGGAGTTTCAAGTACTCTAAAATCAAATCTATTAACATTTATATATTTTTCTTCTTCTTCATACTCAAAAGAAGAATGAACTTCTGGATAAATATCAATATCAGAAATGTGATACTCTAAAGCATTTATAACAGCTTCTTTTACATCATCAAGATAACCTTGCTTATATCTTTCCGATAAATATCTACATATATCCTCAGCATCTTGAAGTTGAAACAGTCCCAAAGCTCCTGCAAAATCATTGGTAGAGCAAAGTCTTTCAGAATCTTTGCAGAAGTTAGCCCAGTCATTATCCGAGGTGACAACAATAATTTTTGTTTGATTTTCCTTAGCCCATGCTTCAAGTGACATTAAAGCGATTGCATCAGGAAATTCACTTTTCTTTTTTCCTGATTCTGAAAATGGTGGTTTAGCTTGAAAATATTTTTGTATTAAATCACTGACGATTAGATAGTTTTGAGCCTCTATAATTTCTAAAGATGTAGCATCTATAAATTTACTAAATCTATCTAATGTAATTTCTTGTGCATCACGTCCATCAAAAACTAATTTTTTAATATTTTCAATCTCACGATTCTCAAGTTGCCAATAATCCTTAGCCTGTTTTAAATATTTCTCAAGTTCTCTTTGTGCATTTTTTGTTTTTTCAGTTAGGTGTGATAATACTTCTTCTTTAACTATCTCAGAAATAATCACCTTGGTAGAACTATCTCGAAATTGCTCTAATTGTTTAAGTAATCCAGATTCCAGCCTCAAACCTTGAGCATCAAAAACTGAAGTATCTATAGTAATTGCACCAAATTTCCCCTGTCTGACAAGGCTCTTCAGTTCATCTAACTCCATATTTTTATTCATAGCGATATAGATGACTCTCGTAGCTCAAAGATGTATATTATTTTATTATCGCGTTTTAGAAAATATCTAGAAATTCTCATTTAAATATTGAATTTTGTGATCACTTAATTATCCGCACTTTAGATAGCGGTCAACCAATCACACCTTGTTAGAAAATCAGGTTATTGCACATTTGAGTAAAGATAAAAAGCTTTGTTACAAAAATCAGTATATTTGTACTATAGACAGATTTCGTCTATAATGATGTTTGTTGGTGTTCTACAAACTTGTTAAGATAGAATGCTTATCTCAAGCTGCCTATTAGGCTATGATAAACTGTCTTATTGCGGCTCGTTACTTTATTATGAGAGCTTATGAAGATTGTATAGAAGCTGAAATGACCAATATGAAAGTTCAGAAGCTTCTGTATTATGCTCAAAGCGTACATTTGGCACTCTACAATGAACCTTTGTTTGAAGAGGAAATTCAAGCATGGCGCTACGGCCCTGTTTGTCCTCCCGCATACAGATTTTATAGTGAGTTTGAGGCTAAACAGTTACCTATCCCTGGTCAAGAAACCTTGTTGGAACTTCCTGGGGAGCAGAAAGAACTTTTAGAAGAAATTTGGGAATACTTTGGTGGATACCATGCTTATCGATTGAGTAATATGACTCACGGAGAATTTCCTTGGAGGAAAGCTCGTAAAGGTCTACCACCTAAAGCAAGCTCAACAGAGCCAATACTTCTAGATGATATGAAAGCATTGGGCTATCAAAAACTTGATTTGATAGAACGTGATAATCCTGCATATCAAATAACAATGTCTGAAACTTTGCAGGATACATTAGCTTCAGAGTCCTCAAATCGGATTGGTAAAGGAGAAGTGCGTGACTGGCTCAACTCCCTTCTCGATTGAGGAATCCGATAATTTCAAGCGTTCTTTTAAAAAACTTGCAAAAGTTTATAAAGATAACTTTGTTGAACTGATTGCAAAAACATTAGAAGATTTGATTGATGACCAGTACCCAAACAACTCTCGTAACGAACCTCTACCTGCAAAGATTCAGTTACCAGAAGGATGGACATTTCATAAGCTAGAAATTTGGTTTTCCAAAGGGGCTTCAGGGCAAATTAGGCTGATGTACTTGGTCAATGCAGAGACTTACACAATTAAGCTAGTTTGGATTTATAGTCATGAGCAATTTGCAAAACGCCCTGCTGATGTAGATTTGAAGAGTGTGATTAGAGAAATTCTAGATTTTTAAGTTTGTGTTTTAATAGGTGATTATTCTTTAACAGCGATCGCATAAATACTTTAAGACTATTTTGGATATTTTGCGAGAGAAAGCCTCATTTCGTATCTTAAGAGTGATCGCCTCATTCATATTTTGTTTCTCAATCAATTGCTGAAACGCGGCTCAAATTTTTTGATTGTGCTTTGCAACAAGTCCAATCAATTGTCGAATTTACGTTTGTTTCTTTCCAAAAATGGGTAACTTGAGTAAGTAACATACGGAAATGAATCCATGCTCATGTTACTGTTTAACGTTGGCAATGAACGGTACGCGATCGCCTCTCAAAAGGTTGTGGAAGTTATCCCGCTGGTTTTGCTGAAAACCTTACCACACACACCACCACATATAGCTGGCGTATTTAACTATCGTGGTCGCATTGTACCAGTAATTGATGTATGCCAATTGATGGAGGGTAAACCCTGTGGCGATAACTTGAGTACGCGAATTATATTAACTAACTATTGTCGAGATAATCATACTCAACATATTTTGGGCTTGATGGCAGAACAAGTTGTGGAAACATTACACAAATCTGCAAGTGAGTTTATTGATTCTCGTATTCAAATAGAGACTGCACCATACTTGGGCCAGATGATCTTAGATGAAAAAGGGATGATTCAGTGCGTACAAATTGAGTACTTGTTATCTGAAGCCGAACAAGTTAACTTCTTGGCGGAAAATTTTTTAAATCCAGCTATTTAGTTTAAAGACAGTAATAATGGCACAGTCTGTCATCGAAGCTTTACTGAGAAGCAAAATTGGTTTAGATGTGAACTCAATTGGTTCTGGTGCGATCGCTAGTGCTATTTCTCAAAGAATGGCAGATTGTAGTATATCGCAAATATCTGACTATTTAAGACATTTCCAGGATTTTCCTCAAGAATGGGATGCACTGATCGACCGTGTAATTGTCCCAGAAACTTGGTTTTTTCGTGAGCCGGAATCATTTGCACTGCTCAAAAGCTATGTATTATCGGAATGGTTGCCCAAGAAACCACAATGTGTATTGCGAGTTTTGAGTGTACCTTGCGCTACAGGTGAAGAACCATATTCGATTGCGATCGCTCTTTTAGAAGCCGGATTAACATCTGCTCAATTTCACATTGATGCTGTTGATATTAGCAAACAATGCTTATTAAAAGCTCAACGAGCAATTTACGATAAATATTCATTTCGAGGGAATAATTTTGATTTTCAGGAACGCTATTTTCAATCAATAAATTCACAATATCATCTACAAGCCTCAGTCAAAAACTTAGTAAATTTTATTAACGGCAATTTAGCTGATGCTAATTTTTTAGCTAATCAAAAAGTTTATAATGTGATTTTTTGCCGCAACTTATTAATTTACTTTGATAGTGTTACTAGAGAACAAACTACTCACATTCTCGAAAATTTACTAGTTACAGGTGGGTTATTATTTGTCGCCTACGCTGAAGCTGCATTACTTATGAAAACGCAATTGCTATCTGTACGTCAATCGTCGGCTATTGCTTATCGAAAGTTGAGTAAACAGCAAAATTTTGTGCAGAAATCTGATATCACTAATAAACCAATAATTTTGCCGAAATTACCCGAACTCGCTATCAACAACAAAGTAGAAATTGCTCCACAAAAACAGATAGTAGGAAACAACCTTAATACAGACTTATTAGACCTAGCTAAAACTGCGGCTAATCAAGGTTGCTTAGATGAAGCCGTACAACTATGTAACGACTACATCAATCAAAATCAAATGAATGCTGAAGCTTATGTTCTCCTGGGGGAAGTGCAGCAAGCAATGGGAGAAAATGAGCAAGCGGAGCAATATTTTCGCAAAGCAATTTATATCCAACCTAATCATGAAGCAGCATTAACTCATCTAGCATTACTCAAAGAACAACAGGGAGATAGAGTTAGTGCTAGTTTGCTGTGGCAGCGTATCTACAGATTAAAACGCTAGAAGTGAAGACAGCATCTTAGTCAATTGAGCAAAATTTACACTTATTTAAGTAAATTAATAATATTTCTAAAATTTAAATATATTAATTGTTACTTTGGTCTTCAATTTGGGAATTTTAGTATTTGTAAGCTTTTCTAGTTTTAATATTAGTCTCTGACTATTTTTAGGTTAATCATTCAAAGACTTTATTAATTAACTTGTGAATTATATAAATAATTCTAGCAGGACTAATTGGCTAGAAAAATATAGTTTTAGGCTTGCATTTTTCTTCTAATTCAATATAAAACATAAAAATGCTAAATAAATGGAAGCTCAAAGATAAAATTTTACTAGGATTCTCGATACCCACAATTTTAATTTTTATTTTTAGTGTCATAGTATATGCCACTAGCAATCAGACAAGAATCATCTATAGACAAGTGGGCAGGTCAAACGAAGCCATTATTGGGACAAATTATATGGCTTTAAGTATAGCTAATATGAATCTGGCAATTCGTCGATATTTATTTGATCCGCAAAAGCACCAAGATGCACTGGAAAGATACAGGATTTTTCACAAAGGTTTCCAGGATAATTTTAATCGCACATCTAATGTTGTTGAAGATAAATTACAAATGCAAAGATTACAAGTAATGCAAAATATCTTGGAGGACTTTGATAGTTTAGTGAAAGTTACTATTACAACACCAGGGTTCGATAAAAATAAACAATTAATTGATCAATATCTGGAAAAATCCAGAGATATGTCCGATAAATTTCGCCAAATAAATGAGGAGTTTGCCAATCGACAAAAAGAAATTATGGGACAAAGAATTGAAGGTACAAAATTAATGCTCAATTTTATGAGCTTATTAGCAGTGTTGGTCACACTTGCAAGTGTAGCGATCGCAGTTTTTACCACGTCAGTAATTTCCCAGTCTTTGGGTAACAGAGTAGCTAAGGCTTTAACTGTAGCCAATCAGATTTCTGCTGGTGATTTAACCTTATCTTTGGCTGAGAGTGAATTTAATCATCAAGATGAAATTGGCCAAATCTTGGAATCTTTTAAAAAGATGACGCAGAAATTGAGTAGCTTAATTCGCCAAGTGCAAGGATCAGGAATTCAAGTGACAACCTCAGCGACACAGATAGCAGCATCAGGGAAACAATTAGAAGCAACACTAGCAGAACAAGTAGCTTCAACCAATCAAGTCACAGCCACAGCCAAAGAAATCGCCAGCACAGCCAAAGAACTAGTGAACACAATGGAACAAGTGGTCACAATGTCACAAGCCACAACCAGCGCCGCCAACATCAGCCAAAAAGATTTAAGGGGAATGGAAAATAGTATGCGCCAGTTGGCACAAGCCACAAATACCATTGCATCTAGGTTGGGAATTATTAGCGAAAAAGCCAACAACATCAATAATATTGTTCTGACCATTACGAAAGTCGCCGACCAAACAAATTTGTTATCGTTAAACGCTGCCATCGAAGCTGAAAAAGCCGGGGAATATGGCTTAGGCTTTGCCGTAGTCGCCAGAGAAATTCGCCGATTAGCAGATCAAACCGCAGTCGCCACCCTGGATATTGAACAGATGGTTAAACAGATGCAATCTTCTGTATCGACAGGGGTAATGGAAATGGACAAATTTGCCGCGGAAGTTGGACGGAGTGTGACAGATGTCAGCAGCATTAGTACGCAGATTGGGCAAATTATCCAACAAGTACAAGACTTAAATCCACGTTTTGCATCTGTAAATCAAGGGATGGAAATACAGTCGGAGCGCAACAAATTAGTGAAGCAATGGTGCAATTGAGTACTACCTCAGTGCAAACTGCTGATTCTCTGCGGGAAATTAATCAGGCGATCGCTCAACTTAATCAAGTTTCCCGTGGTTTGCGTCAAGAAGTTTCTATCTTCAAAGTCAACAACAATATTGTGGAACCGACTTTATCGTAAGTTCAATATAATTATCCTCAAATACGGATGTCAATCTTCCTCTAAAAAAGCTATTAATGGCTAATTCGCCTAGCTTCAGCTTTTGTTACATATTCAACTTTACCAATGATAAAAACTATTCTTAGCTATTCATAATTAATAGCTATTTTGATAAAAGCAAAAATAAACTAGGAAAATAATATGGCACAAGCTATCAAAATTAATCAATTTGTTATGGGTGGATGTGCAATTATCGTTGCGTTAACAGCTTTTACTAACTATATTTCTAATTCAACTACCAATTCCTTAATAGATTCTAACACTTGGGTGAATAATACTTACGCCATTAAAGCTCAGTTAAAAGAACTGGAGAAATTTTTAATTGATGCGGAAACTGGTCAACGGGGTTTTATAATTACCAAGGAAGAAAGGTATCTAGAACCATTTAATGTAGCAAAAATAAAATTAAAAGATACTTTTTCAGAAATAAATAATAAAATTTTAGATAATTCATCTCAAATTAGAACTCTGAGAGAAATTGAAAATTTGAGCCAAATCAAAATGATGGAGTTGGAAACAACTATCAACATGAAACGAGTTGGTAAAGAAAAAGAATTATTAGCTCTGATTCTTTCAGATAAAGGCAAAAAACTGATGGATGAAATCAGAGTCAAAATGAATAAAATGTTGGAAGTGGAAGACAAAAGTTTAGCAGAACAAAAAAAACAAGCTAATCAAGTTCAGAGCTTTGTAGTCTTGGTTAATTGGGGAAACTTTTTCTGTATTGTGATTGTGACAATTGCTGTTTGTTTAGGGATTATCCTCATTCCCAGTCGGGAGTTGGCTCGTGCTTTACAGACTGCATTTCATTTAGCAGACCGAGTTTCTACCGGAGATTTGACGAGTAATGTGGAAATCACCGCCGATGATGAGATTGGCAAGTTAATGACAGCACTCAAAACAATGACGCAGAAATTGAGTAGCTTAATTCGTCAAGTGCAAGGATCAGGAATTCAAGTGACAACCTCAGCGACACAGATAGCAGCATCAGGGAAACAATTAGAAGCAACACTAGCAGAACAAGTAGCTTCAACCAATCAAGTCACAGCCACAGCCAAAGAAATCGCCAGCACAGCCAAAGAACTAGTGAACACAATGGAACAAGTGGTCACAATGTCACAAGCCACAACCAGCGCCGCCAACATCAGCCAAAAAGATTTAAGGGGAATGGAAAATAGTATGCGCCAGTTGGCACAAGCCACAAATACCATTGCATCTAGGTTGGGAATTATTAGCGAAAAAGCCAACAACATCAATAATATTGTTCTGACCATTACGAAAGTCGCCGACCAAACAAATTTGTTATCGTTAAACGCTGCCATCGAAGCTGAAAAAGCCGGGGAATATGGCTTAGGCTTTGCCGTAGTTGCCAGAGAAATTCGCCGATTAGCAGATCAAACCGCAGTCGCCACCCTGGATATTGAACAGATGGTCAAACAGATGCAATCTTCTGTATCAACAGGGGTAATGGAAATGGACAAATTTGCCGCGGAAGTTGGACGGAGTGTGACAGATGTCAGCAGCATTAGTATGCAGATTGGGCAAATTATCCAACAAGTACAAGACTTAAATCCCTATTTTGCATCTGTAAATCAAGGGATGGAAATACAGTCATTAGGAGCGCAACAAATTAGTGAAGCAATGGTGCAGTTGAGTAGTACTTCAGTGCAAACTGCTGATTCTCTGCGGGAAATTAATCAGGCGATCGCTCAACTTAATCAAGTTTCCCGTGGTTTGCGTCAAGAAGTTTCTATCTTCAAAGTCAAAAGCGATGATCTTTCATCCTTAAACCCAGTTGATGCAGCTGCTTAATCAAGAGTTAAGGAGTCCGGGGTGCAGCGGCGGCGGGGAGAGAATAACGAGCTAACAACTAACTATTGACTGTAAACTATTGACTCTTGACTTATGACCACTAAAGTTGAACGTTGTTGGAATGTAATTGGGATTGAAGGCGATCGCACTTGTTCGCAATTATCTACCTATGCTCATTGTCGCAATTGTCCAGTTTATTCGGCGGCTGGTCGCTACTTACTAGAACGCCCAACCCCAGAAAAATATCGTCATGAGTGGACACAATTACTGGCAGAATCTTCATCTGAAAAAAATTCCCATTTGCCTACCTACGCTGTGCGGACAACGGAAACTTTGACAGTGGTGATTTTTCGTTTGCAACGAGAATGGCTGGCGCTTCCGGCTCAAGTCTTAAAAGAGACAACTCCTCCTAGCGTGATTCATACCCTACCCCATCGTCACAACCAAGTCTTAAGGGGATTAATTAATATTCGTGGTGAATTGCTATTGTGTGTTTCCTTAAGTCACTTGTTAAATATCGAATCTAGCGATGATACTCCTCTACAAGGGCTGAGTCCAGTAGTGCATTCCGGAATGGTAGTCATTGAAAAGGCAGGTAACGCTTGGGTATTTCCAGTAGATGAAATCTATGGTGTCCACCGATTTCATAGTCGAGAATTGCGTGATGCTTTGAGAAAGATGACTCAATCAACCCAAACTTATACGAAAGGGTTATTTTCCTGGCAACCTGCTAATCACCACATATCGCACACAGTCAGTTATTTGGATGATGAACTCTTATTTACTACTTTGGCGAGGAAGGCGCAATAATGATCGAAGACTCCGATCTTAGCCAGCTGTCTTTGTTGGATTTATTCAACATGGAAGTCAAAACTCAGGTTGTGCTACTCAATAACTATTTGTTGGCGCTGGAAACTAACCCTGAACCCCAATCAGAATTAGCAGCCTTAATGCGGGCAGCCCATTGTATTAAAGGCGCTGCGAGAATTGTCCGCATTGAGCCAGCTGTCACTCTAGCCCATGTCATGGAAGATTGTTTTAGTGCAGCGCAAGCAGGGACAGTTAATTTAACCACAGATTGCGTTGATGTGTTGTTGCAAGGAGTAGATATGCTGCAAGACATCGCCGACAATCCCAATTTGCAACAAGGTAATCATCCGCAGATTCAATCTCTCGTGGATGCGATCGCTAATATTTCCACTGCTGTCACTATCCCCGCAATTATTCCCCAAGTCCAGATTTTCCAGCCAGAAATCACCCCTTCATCCCCAATAGAAGAATTAGTTAATCCGCAAAACCGCACAGTGCGAGTTAGTACAGATAATCTCAATCGCTTGATGGGATTAGCAGGAGAAACGATAGTTGCCAACAAATGGTTAGAGTCATTTACAGAGTCATTTTTGCAAGAGGTCTAATAATTGGTCTTCCAGGCTCAGTTTCCCAGGTCGTCCTGTTTTCAGCTTGATTTTTGAGCGCGAGCGCACTACCTCTGCCATCTGGCTAAAAGTCTCCGGATGCACACCACACAGCCGTTTGAATTCTTCTGGTTTGAGGTTCTTTACCTTTTCGTAGCTCATAGATGTCAAGAAAGCTCTCAGCTACTTTTCCCACGCTCATGGGACTTTTGCAAGAGGTCTATTGTTTCTAGTGGACAACTTAGTCAGATAAATCAGACCACGCAGCCAACATTGACCAAAACTTACAAGCGAATTTTAGTGGTCGATGATTCCATTACCGTCCGAGAAATGGAACGCAAACTTTTAGAGAATAACAGTTATCAAGTTGATGTCGCCGTTAATGGGATGGATGGTTGGAACGCAGTGCGCGGTAGTGATTATGACTTAGTAATTACAGATATTGATATGCCACGGATGAACGGCTTTGAACTCACCAAGCAAATCAAAAGTCATGCTAAGTTAAAACAACTAATTCAAACCGAAAAAATGTCGAGTTTGGGTAGAATGGTTGGTGGATTAGCCCATGAAATAAATAATCCTATTAGTTTTATTCATGGTAATTTTAATTATCTCCATGAACATATTCACACTCTTTTAAGGTTAATACAGATGTACCAGAAAGAGTATCCTGAAGCGGAAAAATTCATAGAAAATGAAATTGGTGATATTGATCTGGACTTTATCATCGATGACTTTCAAAAAATCCTCTCATCCATGAGAGTAGGCACTGATAGAATTAAAGATATAGTGCTATCTTTAAGAAACTTTTCCCGGTTGGATCAAGCTGATAAAAAAGCTGTCAATATTCATGATGGAATTGAAAGCACATTATTTCTATTAAATCATCGGCTGAAGCAAGAAATAGAAATAATTAAAGAATATGCAAATCTACCACTGGTAGAATGTTACCCAGCAGAATTAAATCAAGTATTTCTCAATGTTATTAACAATGCCATAGATGCTTTATTAGAGAATAAAAATGCTGACGTTCAAAAGCAAATTATTATTAGAACTGAAGGCACTGACTCAAAAACAATCAAAGTTAGAATTATAGATAATGGTGCGGGAATTAACTCAGAAATCCAAAGTAGAATATTTGACCCATTTTTCACCACTAAACCTGTTAATAAAGGTACAGGTCTAGGTTTAGCAATTAGCTATCAAATTATTGAAAAACATCACGGTAGTATTGATGTAAAGTCTGAGCTTGGTAATGGCGCAGAATTCATCATTGAAATTCCAGTTAGCATCAACAGTTAATAGCAGAATTTCTCCCCAAACTAAAAGTGTGCCAATTATCAGCCGTGTATGAGACTGAGCGTTGACACAATTATTCTGGTAATATTTACTCAAATTAACCGAAGATACCAGCGAAGAAATCAAGTGTTTCCTTTAATGCTTTGATGAATACGTCAATTTCCGCACGGGTATTGTAGAAAGATAAACTTACCCGTGCGGTTGCTGGTAAATCTAAATAGCGGTGCAATGGTTGAGTACAGTGGTGTCCAGAACGGATGGCAACGCCTTCTTGATCTAATAATGTAGATAAGTCGTTGGCGTGGACATCTCCGGCTGTGAATGCAGCTAAAGCGGCTCTACCTTCTCCATAAGCATTAGGCTTGGGGCCGTAAATGCGAATTTGGGGAATTTTCTCTAATTGTTGGAATAAATAAGCGGTTAACTCAGCTTCATAGGCATGAATTTTATCCATCCCTATACTTGATAAATAGTCTATCGCAGCACCGAGGGCGATCGCTTCTCCAATTGCAGGTGTCCCAGCTTCAAATTTGTGGGGCAATTCTGCATAGGTAGAATGATCTAAATATACCTCGGCAATCATTTCCCCACCGCCAAAAAATGGTGGCATTGCTTCTAACAATTCCAGCTTGCCATATAAAAAGCCTATGCCAGTGGGAGCGCACATTTTATGTCCCGAAGCCACCAACCAATCACAGCCGATGTCTTGAACATCGACTTTCATGTGTGGCACACTTTGACAAGCATCAACTAAGAATTTCGCACCGTATCTGTGAGTAATATCAGCGATTTCTTTCACTGGGTTAATACAACCCAAGGTGTTAGAAACATGAACAATTGACACCAGTTTTGTTTTTTCAGAAATCAGTTGTTTAAACTGTTCTAAATCAAATGTTTCTTCTGGTGTTAAGCCAACGAATTTGAGAATTGCACCTGTTTTTTGTGCCACAAATTGCCAAGGCACAATATTACTGTGGTGTTCCATCACCGACAGAATAATTTCATCACCCTGCTGCAAATTGTTCATCCCCCAGCTATAAGCAACTAAGTTAATTGCTTCGCTGGCGTTGCGGGTGTAAATAATTTCCTGACGGGATGCAGCATTAATAAATTGGGCAATTTTATCGCGTGCTGCTTCATAAGCATCAGTGGCTTTTGCACTTAGAGTATGAGCGCCACGATGGACATTAGCATTGTATTGCTCGTAATAATTCCGCAGGGCATTTAAGACAAGCAAGGGTTTTTGCGATGTCGCCGCATTATCGAGATAAACCAAGGGTTTACCGTTGACTTCCTGGTGTAATATCGGGAAGTCAGCGCGGACTTTATCTGCAAGGGTTTTGGTAGCTGTAAAAGTCATTGGTTAAGAAAAAGTATGAAGTGTGAAGTATGAAGTGTGAAGTGTGAAGTATGAAGTGTGAAATATATAAATTTTGTCCTTAAGTTTTTACTCTTCGGATTTTCAGCTTTCATTGTTCATGCTGCAAATTTTTTCAGAATTCAGACTTCAGAATTCAGACTTTTTTAGTCGTTTGTCAGAGACTTAAAACTAGTGACTGTGTTTAGCAAGATGTCTCTCAGGGAAGCCACAGGAACTTTGTTGATGATTTCGGTGGCGAAGGCGTTAATTAATAAATTCCGCGCTGCACTTTCATCAATTCCGCGGCTTTGCAAATAGAAGATTTCATCATCTTCTAACTGACTCACAGTTGCACCGTGAGCGCATTTGACGTTATCGGCGGTAATTTCTAATTGGGGCTTGGTATCGACTCGCGCCTTGGAGGACAGTAGTAAATTGCGATTTAACTGGGCTGCGTCAGTTAGCTGGGCTGGTTTAGGTACAAATACTTTACCATTGAACACAGCATGAGCGCGATCGCCAACAATACATTTGTGCAATTGTTCACTTTTACCATAAGGATAATTAAGAGCGATCGCACTGTGAGTATCCGCGACTTGCTTCCCGGCTATCATCGCCAAACCGTTGAGCGTTGTTTCTGTTTGCTCACCAGTTTGCAAAATCTCTAAATTGTGACGCGATAACTTTGCCCCTAAACTAAAAGCATTACAGGTATAGCGACTATAACGAGCTTGGTTAACCGCAGTTTTACCAATATGAAACGCCTCAGCGCCTTCTCTCTCCACCCTAGTATGATTTACCGCCGCATTCTCACTAACCCAAACCTCCGTCACCGCATTGGTAAAGTAACTCTTACCCTCCGCGCCCTCTGCGCCTCTGCGGTTCGTAAACTCTTCTATTAAAGTCACCTGCGAACCAGTTTCCGCCACAACCAAACAACGCGGCTGAGAAATCGTCGCTGTCTCCCCAGCACCCGAAATAAATAGCAGATGAATAGGTGTGTCAACCACGACATTTTTACTCACCCAGACAACTGCTGCATCCGTTAAACCAGCAGTATTCAGAGCCGTGAATACTTCCAACGCGCCCTCAGCTTGAGCGAGGTATTTGCGGATGCGATCGCCTTCAACTGTTAAACCAGCTAAATTACCAACTACAATACCATCAGGTAAATTAACAGCAGACAACTCCGGCACATAAACACCATTAACAAACACCAACCGATTATCAGTTAGATAAGTTACCTTCAACGCCGCTACATGATTAACTGGCTGCGCCTTGCGAAATTCCACACCCCGCAACTCAGACAAATCAGTAAACCGCCATTCTTCTTCGCGGGTAGTGGGGATAGTTGAGTGACGCACCCAATTTGCAGCTTGTTGGCGTAACTCCGCTAACCCATCTGCTTGAGTTACACTTACTTGATTTAACAACCCAGTCAAATAACCATCTCTATCCAACAGAGAAGATCCCAAACTGACTGCATCCGAATTAGGAATAGCACTAGGAGAAACTTGAATAGACATTACACACCCACCTCAACCGCACTTTCCTCCAAAATCCAGTCATAACCGCGCGACTCCAACTCTAACGCCAGTTCCTTACCGCCACTGGTGAGAATTTGTCCCCGCGCCATCACATGCACAAAATCCGGCACAATATAATTCAAAAGACGTTGGTAGTGGGTAATCATAATCGTCGCATTGTCTGGATTAGTCAGCTGATTTACCCCATGCGCGACAATTTTTAGCGCATCAATATCTAAACCTGAGTCTGTTTCATCCAAAATTGCCAACTTAGGTTCTAACAACGCCATTTGCAGAATTTCATTCCGCTTTTTCTCACCACCAGAAAAACCTTCATTCACACTGCGGTTGAGGAAAGCTGCATCCATCTTCACCACATCCAACTTTTCCTCAATCAAATCATCAAAATCAAACGCGTCTACCTCTTCCAACCCCTGCGCCTTGCGCCGAGAATTGTAAGCCACCCGCAAGAAATCCAAATTACTCACACCAGGAATTTCTAGAGGATACTGAAACGCCAAAAACACCCCAGCCCTAGCCCGTTCTTCCGGCTCCATTTCCAACAAATTTTGTCCTTGGAAAATCACCTCACCGCCAGTCACCGTATACGCCGGATGTCCCGACAACACCTTAGAAAACGTACTCTTACCAGAACCATTCGGCCCCATAATCGCATGAATCTCTCCGGCGCGAACCTCCAAATTCACACCCTTAAGAATCGGCGTACCACCAACCTCAGCCGTCAAATCCTTCACCGACAGCAAAACTGCACTATTTTCAATAATCATCTTCTCTCTCTCTTCTCTCTTTTCTCTCCGCGCACCTTAGCGCATACCTTAGCGCCACTTTGCGTTTAAAACCTAACCCACACTACCCTCTAGTTTCAAACTCAACAACTTATCAGCCTCCACCGCAAACTCCATTGGTAGCTGATTAAACACATCCTTACAGAAACCGCTAATCATCATCGAAATAGCATCTTCAGAAGAAATTCCCCGTTGAGCAAAGAAAAATAGCTGATCTTCGCCAATTTTAGAAGTCGAAGCTTCATGCTCCACTTTTGCAGCTTTATTTTGGACTTGAATATAAGGGAAAGTATTAGCGTGAGCATTATCCCCAATTAACATAGAGTCGCACTGAGAATAATTTCTCGCGCCTTCAGCCTTCGGGTTGATTTTCACCAAACCCCGGTAACTGTTACTAGAATTACCTGCGGAGATTCCTTTAGAAATAATCGTACTGCGAGTATTCTTACCGACATGAATCATCTTCGTCCCGGTGTCGGCTTGCTGCATATTGTTTGTCAACGCCACCGAGTAGAACTCACCCACAGAGTTATCCCCAACTAACACACAGCTAGGATACTTCCAAGTAATCGCGGAACCAGTTTCTACCTGAGTCCAGGAAATCTTAGAATTTACACCTTGACACAAGCCGCGCTTGGTAACGAAATTGTAAATCCCACCTTTACCGTTAACATCGCCGGCGTACCAGTTCTGCACAGTAGAATATTTAATTTCCGCATTATCCAAAGCCACCAGTTCCACTACTGCGGCGTGGAGTTGGTTGCTGTCATACATTGGCGCGGTGCAACCTTCCAAATAGGAAACATAGCTACCTTCTTCAGCAACAATCAAAGTCCGTTCAAACTGTCCCGTATCGCCAGAGTTGATGCGGAAGTAGGTAGACAATTCCATTGGGCATTTTACGCCTTTGGGAATGTAGACAAAGGAGCCATCACTGAAAACAGCGGCGTTTAAAGCAGCAAAATAGTTATCAGCAATGGGGACAACACTCCCCAAATATTTCTTGATTAATTCTGGGTATTCCCGCAGTGCTTCGGAAATGGAACAGAAGATAACGCCGTCTTCAGCTAGTTTTTCTTTGAAGGTAGTAGCGACGGAAACGCTATCAAAAATGGCATCGACGGCGACATTTGCGAGTCGCTTTTGTTCTGACAGGGAAATACCAAGCTTCTCGAAGGTTTCCAGGAGCGTCGGATCTACTTCGTCTAAGCTGTTGAGCTTTTCTTTCTTTTGCTTGGGCGCAGAGTAGTAAATGATATCCTGATAATTAATCGGCGGATATTTGACGCTAGGCCAAGTTGGTTCTGTCATTTTTAGCCATTGGCGGTAGGCTCTCAGACGAAACTCCAGCATGAATTCCGGCTCGTTCTTCTTCGCGGAAATCAAGCGAACAACGTCTTCACTAAGTCCACGCGGGATGGTATCGGCTTCGATATCTGTAATAAAGCCGTACTTGTAAGGTTGGTTGACTAGGGATTTGACAGTGGCACTCATCGGTAGTAGTCTCTCGTGTTCCGTAAATGGATCTCTTGAAGGATGGAAGACGGGCTGGTTTCTCGCCGATGCCGATCTCGCATTATCGAGTGGTTCACACGGCTGTTAGAATAAGGATGGAGATTAAAACAACATCGATGTTGTTTAATGTATCTTCATTTTACGCTAAATTAACAACAACAATGTTGTTAAAGTCAAATTTTCTAAAAAAATTTTAGGACTAAGATGGCGACTACCCAGCAGTCCTCAACGAAGCAAGAGATCCTCGAATATCTGCTAAAACACTCACAAGCAACCGCTTTGGAGCTTTCAGAAGTTTTAAATGTTAGTCCGCAAGCAATTCGTCGTCATCTCAAAGATTTGGAGACGGAGGAATTGATTACCTATTCATCTACTGCACAGGCGGGGATGGGGCGGCCACAACATATTTATGAACTGAGTCGTCAAGGACGCGATCGCCTACATCGTACAACAAGCGATCGCTTTGGTGATGGTTACGGCGAATTTGCCGTTTCACTGCTGGATACCTTAGCAGAAACCGTCGGCCACGACAAAATGAAGACAATTTTACAAAAACAATGGGAACGCAAAGCCCAAGAATACCGCGATCGCGTCGGTAAAGGTTCTTTAAAAGAACGGGTAGAAACTTTAGTTCAGTTGCGAAAAGCCGAAGGATTCATGGCAGAGTATCACTCTGTAGAACCAGAGGAGCAAAATTCTGCCGATAAAGGCGATCGCTTTGTTTTAATAGAGCATCATTGTGCCATTTCCAACGTCGCCGAGTCTTTTCCTAGCATCTGCGGTCACGAATTGGAAATGTTTGCCGCTGTGCTACCAGACTGTATCGTAGAACGTACTCACTGGATTATCAACGGTGAGCATCGCTGTGGCTATTTAGTCCAGGCTCGTCAATAACTACGGAATTAATTTCTAATTCATATCCACATTAGGATAAGGTTAATAGCCAAATTAGTGATAGATTTTACTAATTATCAAGTCAACAGCTAAGAGTTGAGAGGAAAATTATCTGACTCAGCAGTATTGACCAATGACTATTGACAAATGACTATTAACTAATTTATGGATTTACCATCACAGCAACCATCAACCCAGTTTTTAACTTTGGAAGAGTCTGCAAAAGTTGACGCAGCTTTGCTATCTTCCCCAGAAAAGTTTTTAACAAGATTGACTATTTCATCCCATAAACTCTTGCAGCAAATTGCTCAAGAATACAACGTTACTATTGAAGATTTAACAACTCAGCAAATTATTAGTTGGTTTGAGAAAGACAGCAAAATTAGGCGTGAACAAGGAATTGAAGCTTCGTTTTTGAAGTGGTAACGAGCAATTTACAAGTTGAAAGTTATCTTTTGTGTGTTCCTTGTTAATTATATATTAATGTTATTTCTGAACTAAAAGGCAGAATGTGGTCTAAAATTCTAATCTCAAGGCTGTATTTATCTTCAAGGGCATTCAACACTCAATACATTTAGGTTAACCAAAAATTTCAATTTTGAGATTCTCAAAATGTTGATTATTATGTTCCAGTTTTGAGAATAAAGTCAATTCTTAACCTTATCCGAACAGTATTGATTTAACACATATGTCTTCAGATTAGTCTTGTTCCATACTTTTGATGGAGTAATTTTATCATGGACACTAGGCTAATTTACTGCTTGCTGTCGTCTATGCCTCTAAGTCTTCTATTGTCTCTCAATTGTGACATACAGACGGCTAAAATCTCTGGAGAAATGCCAATTGCATCGGCACAGATACTTTTAAAAGACCGCAATGAAGCTTTGCGGCTATACACAAAAGGTGTGCAGCAGTATAGAAAAGGAGATTTGCAAAAAGCTTTAGAGACGTTTGGCCGCAGCTTAATTCTGCTCAAAGACGATCAGCCTCAAGATCAAGTGAATATCTTGAACTATATGGGGAAAATAAATCAGACTTTGGGGCAAGATACAAAAGCGATCGCGTTATATCAACAAGTCTTAGCAATTTTCCATAAATACCGCGGTTCTCATCAAGATAACTTGACTAAAACTTCAAGCATTAATGAAGGTATTACTCTGAGCAATATTGGATTAAGTTATCAAAATTTAGGACAGTACGCCACAGCCCTAAAATTTCATCAACAAGCATTAGCAATTTTTCAGAAAGTAGGTGATCAAGAGAGTAAAAACCTTGCACGGTCTAGCGAAGGAACGACATTAACCTACATTGGACAACTATATACAAGTGTGGGAGAGTATCCGAAATCACTGCGTTTATTGCAACAAAGTCTGACAATTATGAGAGAAATGCATAATCGTTCCGGTGAAGGAATTGCATTGAGAAGTCTTGGCGAAGTATACAACAGTTCCCAACAATACCAAAAAGCACTGTCATCTTTACAAGCAGCTTGGGAAATTGGGAGAATGGTAGGCGATCGCGTTGAACAAGCTGCCAGTTTACTGTCTCTGGGGAGAGTTTACAGTAATCAGGGGCAGTACCCCAAAGCATTAAATTTATATCAGCAAGCTCTGACAATCACTCAACAATCAGGTTATCGTCGCCTTGAAGGTGCAACTCTTCATGAAACGGGGGTTGTTTATCAGAATCTCAAGCAGTACCCCAAAGCATTAAATTTATATCAGCAGGTTCTGGCAATAACTATAGAACAGAAAGACCCACCAGCCGAAGCATTAACCCGTACTAGCTTAGGCAGTACCTTGTTAGAAATAGGTCAAGCAGATGCTGCTGAAAAAATGCTAATGACGGCAATTAATATTTGGGAATCTCTGCGACCAGGATTAACAGATGTTTATAAAGTTTCAATTTTTGACACTCAAGTTCAAACATACCGTCACTTGCAACAAGCTTTGATTGCTGAAGGGAAAATTAATTCGGCTTTAGAAATTGCCGAACGTGGTAGAAGCAAAGCTTTTGTAGAATTATTAACCTCACGGCTATTACTCAACCCCCAAAATCCATCGGTTACTAAACCCTTAACAATCAACCAAATACAGCTTCTGGCAAAAAAACAAAAAGCTACACTTGTTGAGTATTCAATTGTTTCCGATAAACTACTTTATATTTGGGTAGTTCAGCCAACAGGTGTAGTTAGTTTTAAGCAAGTTGATCTCCCACTGACACCTCTAGCAGAACTTGTGAGCAGTAGTCGGAATTCTCTTGGTTTGAGAGGTCGCGGTAGATCCCCAGCACCAAAAAGCGAGGTAGTTTCTCAAATCAGCCAACAAAAGCAACTATACAAACTCTTAATTGAACCAATCGC
Organism: Nostoc sp. LEGE 06077; assembly: GCF_015207705.1. GTDB lineage: Bacteria > Cyanobacteriota > Cyanobacteriia > Cyanobacteriales > Nostocaceae > Nostoc_B. The sequence continues at coordinate 32,468 of NZ_JADEWI010000026.1, read as the reverse complement.
CAATTTATTGCCCACTAATTCAAATCAACATATTATTTTCATTCCTCAAAATGAACTATTTTTAGTTCCATTTGCAGCACTCAAAGACCAAAATAATCACTACTTAATCGAAAAATACAGTATCCTCACAGCCCCAGCCATACAGGTGTTAAATCTGATCAGCCAGAAACGAGAACGTACCGGTAGTCACACTTTTGCTTCTCTACAAGGCAAAAATGCTTTAGTAGTAGGAAATCCAACTATGCCAAGCATCATAACTAAAACTGGTGAACAACCGCAGGAGTTACCAACTTTACCCGGTGCGGAAGCCGAAGCTATTGAAGTTGCCAGACTCCTGAAAACTAAGCCAATGACTGGGAAAGTTGCCACAAAAGCTTCTATAGTGCAACAGATGAAGAAAGCGAGAATTATCCATTTAGCCACTCATGGGCTACTTGATGATTTTAAAGGATTGGGTGTGCCTGGAGCGATCGCTCTAGCCCCTGACCATACTGGTCAAATTAATGATGGGTTACTCACATCTGATGAAATTCTGAGTCTGAACCTTAATGCTGTATTAGTTGTCCTGAGCGCCTGTGACACTGGCGAAGGACGCATTACTGGTGATGGAGTTGTAGGACTCTCTCGCTCATTGATTAGTGCTGGTGCATCCAGTGTTATCGTTTCCTTATGGGCAGTATCCGATGATGCCACAGAATTCTTGATGACTAAGTTTTATCAAAATCTGCGGCAAAATCCTGATGAAGTTGCTGCATTAAGAAACGCTATGCTGTCAACAATGAAACAATACTCCAGTCCCTACGAATGGGCTGCATTTACCTTGGTCGGTGAATCTTGATATCTCGTTTCATCTGTGAAAAAAGTGGGATTTTAGCAGACTCCGCGCGAGTTGTAGAGTGGGAAGTGCATATTGGCCGCGATCGCTTTTTCTAGGGTAAATGCTAAGTTTATCCACAAAGTGCGATCGCCAGCAAAAAATTATCTAAACTTTTTATATCTATAGTTCAAATCCCCGACTTTTCAAAGAAAATCGGGGATTTGATTGTTCACCCATTATTGAAAATGAATCAATTTTAATCTTCAATTGGTGCGTCAGGAATTTTGGCATCAATATCAGCTTGTGTCAAATTAGGAATTAACCAATCAATGCCACCTGATTTGAATACATTCGCAGGGGTGATATTAAATTCCACAACACCAGTCTCCAGATTAGTTTTTGCTACTAATTGAGTACCATCAACAACTTTAATAGCCAAAGGTTCTGTTAATCCTTCTGTATCTCCAGGTAATTTAGTCCCAATTGGTAAATAAACACCATCACAATCCCAATCATTATCAGTAACTTGACCATTACCCAAAAAGTAGAGAGTATTGCCTTGAGCTAACTTTTTCGGCTTATGTGCATAAACAGCCAAGGTTTTACCCGTTTCATTACGACACTGCGCCCAATCTTGGGCTGTTTCTAAAATATATTTTTGTAATTTTAAATCACCCAATTTCTGGGCAATTTCTTCTGGGGTATATGGTGAATCAGCCGGAGTTTCTTTTAATTTTACAAGGTTATCAATTGCTTGTGTAACTTCGGTGTAATCAGTACCCTGTGTTAGATTTGGTTTACTAGCCCAAGAAGGTGGGGCGATGACTAAATTTACTAAAAGTACTAAAGTTACAAGCGCAATGCGGAAGAATTTCATGAGATTTATCCTATTGAGTGTAAAAATTTGGGGAATTGGTCTGACTGGATTCACAAACATTGATTACTAAATTTGCCAGTCAGCATCTGCCGATGTTTCTGTCTGTGCATTGATACCATACAGTTTGACTAATCCCGTTAATACTAGACAGCTAACTGCTAAAGCAATTGGTGGTAATGAAGCACTATCTAAAATGATGAAGACACCTAAACCAATCAACACAAAGGGAACAATATTGTTACCATATTGCGAAATTAAATTACAGATAGCTGGTTGGCAGGTAAGTTTATATGTTCCATAGCACCAAACACCAACTAGTGATAAAAATACGGCAATAATAACTAGTAAACTAGAGAAGTCTGCATTAGCAAATAATGGCATATAAATACTAATGTTATCACTACCATTACCAATAGTAATCGCAGCTACACTCAAAGATTGAGAAGATAAAAAGCCAGAAAAGGGAGAAGATTTAGTTAATTCTTGCTCTGATTCTGTTGTTGATGGTGAATCTTTATCTGCATTCAATAAACGATTTAGCCCAATAGCGATAGGTGCAAAACCGAGAAACCCCATCCAATGAGATGGTAAAACTAAACCACCCAGAAAACCAGCTAAACTAGCAATTACCAATGTACTAAAACCAAGATATTGACCAATTACAATGTGCCGACGACGTAAATGTGTATTTACTTGAGAAAATAACAGCGTCAGAATGACTAAATCATCCAAATTTGTAGCGGTAAAAGCTGTTATCCCAGTGGGAATTCCAGAAAAAATTCCATTCATTTATATTTCTCCTTTATCTACACATTGATGTTGTGTGTCTTGTTCTTGATTTATGTCTGCGAATACTTGGGAAGTTGCTACTTTGTCAAACGTAGAGATGTAACATCACAAGTTAACTGAATATTTGATTTTCGGAAAATACTGCAAATGCTGGTTCTAAGTTCAAAGTGGTAGAGTCAAGATTTTAGTCTAGAACTGGATCGAGATATTTAAAATTTAGACTCTCACTGTTGGTAATTCATGATTATCAACGAATATATTGATCAATCACTTTGGCATTATCGCCAACTGATTTATGTTGTTTTTTGGCTGGGTTAACAGGTGCTTCTTTAGGAAATTTATCGTTAATTTGCACAATCAGTCCTGGTGCTAAGGCGATACGATTATCTTTAATTTCTTTGGAAGTAGCTGCTAAATTTACTTTCATTTCTCGCAGCATTTGCTGTTGTTCTTTCACAATTTGAGTTAGTTCAGCAATTTGTTGAGTGTGTAATGTATCTAACTTTTCATGAAGTAGTTCAATGTTTTGTCCGGCGCGTAAGTTTACTTGATGGTCAATTTCCGCGTTGATGCGGTCAGTCTCAGATTGACGGTTTTGACTCATTAAAACTATTGGTGCTGTGTAAGCTGAAGCGAAGGAAAACACCAAGTTGAGCATAATGAATGGTGACTCATCCCAATGAGGAACTCCTGGTGCTAAGTTCATTCCCACCCATCCAGCTAAGATGGTACTTTGGCAAATCAGAAATTTCCAAGAACCTACCTGAGATGCTAGTTTATCAGCTAGGTGTTGTCCGCGAGTTAATTCTTCCGTGGGAATTTGTGGCGGCTGTGATTTTTGTCTAACTACTGGATTCATAATTTACCTCTTTAGGTGATTCCCGTTTGGTTTTTCTTTATGGGTTTAATTTATGCTGTTCCTCTGATAAATACAAATATTATTATTTTTTAAATTAATAAATTTAAGTGATTAATACAGACATATACCAAAAAGTACTTAGATGGTGTTTGAGCGATCGCCCTCCAACTGTATCTATTCGTGTAATATGAGTTAGCTTTTCCGTCTCACCAACACTCTTATGAGTCAACTGACATCTAAAGATTGGATTATCATTCAACAACGACTCACTCCATATTTGTTTTTGCTACCTGCTTTAGTGCTGTTGGGGTTAACTGTTTTTTGGCCTGCGTTACAAGCCTTTTACCTCAGTTTCACCAGCTACGAAGATATTTCTCAACCGCCACAATGGATAGGCTTTGCTAATTTTTTACGTCTGTGGAAGGACGCAGTTTTTTGGAAAACTTTAGAAAATACTTTTCTTTATCTGGTGGGTGTAGTACCAATTTTGGTAATTGCTCCTTTAGGGTTAGCAATTTTAGTCAATCAAAAATTGCTGGGAGTCAGTTGGTTTAGAGCCGCATATTACACCCCAGTAGTTATCTCAATGGTAGTTGCAGGTATAGCCTGGAAATGGTTATATGCAGAAAACGGCCTACTTAATCAGTTGCTGAAAACTTTGGGAATTTTCCCCGAAGGAATTCCTTGGTTAACTAGTCCAGATAAAATTTTGGGGATTGTACCAATTTCTCTGGCCAGTGTTATGGCTGTCACTATTTGGAAAGGATTAGGCTATTACATGGTAATTTATTTAGCTGGGTTACAATCTATTCCCGCTGATGTGTACGAAGCCGCAGCTATTGATGGCTCAGATGGTATTCGCAAACATTGGGATATTACTATACCTTTAATGAGACCTTATTTAGCTTTAGTCGCAGTAATTTCGGCGATTTCGGCAACGAAAGTTTTTGAAGAAGTGTATATTATGACCCAAGGCGGGCCATTGGATAGTTCCAAAACTATTGTTTATTATTTATACGAACAAGCTTTTAGTAATTTAGAAATTAGCTATGCTTGCACAATTGGGCTGGTATTATTTTTAATAATTTTAGGTTTATCAGTGTTGCGATTAGCTATTAATCCCCAGGGGGGAGACAATATTAGTATTTGATGTATAGGAAATTTTTACAAAATTTTTAATAGGTGAAAGCAAAATGAACTTATCCGCTTTCTCAATCAAAATGATCTCGGCAAGAGTTTGGGCTAAAGTATCGTGAATTTTTTGTGTCACCTGCTAAGATGATCGTAGTTTCCCAAAATCAGGAAAATTTAATGATTGACTCTATCTAAAGATAGATGTAACATTTAGGTTAATCGAAGGGGAGTAGCTACTGGCAGGAACTATCAGGCCAGTTCATCTGAATCAACATACTGGTGATAAGCCTGGTTCAGATGTCAAATATAAATATTTGAAAGCGAGACCTTCACTAAGTTCACAGACAAGATGTGAGCTTGGTGAGGTCTTTTGACTCTCTTCAAGCTCACATCGCTAAAGATGATTCAGGAGCTTGAGAGAGTGTTAACAGCTTTTACCGCAGGTTTGTTATTAATTACCGTTTCTGAGCTTGGCGATAAAACTTTTTTTATCGCTGTAATTTTGGCAATGCACCATTCACGGCGCTTGGTGTTTATTGGGGTGACAGCAGCTTTAGCCGCAATGACGATCCTCTCAGTGGTATTTGGGCAAGCGGCATCTTTACTACCAAAAATTTACATTCATTACGCTGAAATCGCTTTGTTTATCGCCTTTGGTATTAAGCTGTTGTACGACGCGAGTAAAATGGCGGCTGCGAGTTGTGATGCAGATGTCGTAGAAGAAGCAGAAACTGCGGTGAAAAAAGCAGATGCACAGCTACCAAAGCGCAAAACCCCTTGGGCAATTATCACCGAAGCCTTCTTATTAACATTTATGGCAGAGTGGGGCGATCGCACCCAAATTGCCACTATTGCCTTAGCTGCTGGTAATAACCCAATTGGGGTAACGATTGGAGCGATTTTAGGACATAGTATTTGTGCCGCGATCGCAGTTATCGGTGGTAAACTCATCGCCGGACGCATTTCTGAACGCCAACTCACTTTTGTCGGGGGATGCTTATTTCTCATTTTTGGTGTGGTTGCTGCTGTAGAAGGAGTGTAAAGAGGAAAAATAGAGGCTTTGAGTTTTATTCCCCTTCCCTTGTTGGGAAGGGATAAGGGGTTAGGTCTGTATTCCATTCAACTGCAAACCGCATAGTCTCTAACCCCGCTCATAAAATTAAAGATTTTCTCCATTTAAGATAATTTTGAGCGCAAACAAGGGATAACTAAAAATAGTTCCATCTCGGTAACTATTTTCTGAATGCTTCTATGACCTATTGCCTAAGAATTGCCGACATCCCCACAAATGAACGTCCGCGTGAGCGTTTGATGACTCATGGCCCCAAAATTTTAGCAACAGCAGAGTTAATCGCAATTCTTTTAGCCACTGGTCAAGGGCCAGGAAAACTTTCGGCTGTAGGTTTGGGACAATATCTTTTGCAAGAATTAAGCAAATATCAACGTGACCCATTAGCCGCATTACGAGAAGTCACCCCAGCAGAATTAATGCAAGTTCCTGGTATTGGCCCAGCCAAAGCCACAACCATTTTAGCTGCGGTCGAACTAGGTAAACGTGCGTTTCTCTCCCGCCCTTCAGAAGGCACTTTAATTGATAGTCCATTGGTGGCCGCAGCTGCACTCAGTCAAGATTTAATGTGGCAAACGCAAGAACGGTTTGCAGTATTGTTATTAGATGTGAAAAATCGTTTATTGGGTACACAAGTCATTAGCATCGGTACTGCAACTGAAACCCTAGCTTCCCCACGAGAAATTTTTCGAGAAGTAATTCGTCAAGGTGCAACACGCGCAATAGTCGCTCACAATCATCCTTCTGGGAATATTGAACCAAGTCCAGAAGATATAGAATTGACCCGTCAATTGTTAGCAGGAGCGCAATTATTGGGTATTCCGTTACTAGATCATGTAATTTTAGGAAATGGAAATCACCAAAGTTTACGTGAAATCACAACGTTATGGAATGATTACCCTCAAGGTGATTAGGTGAGAACAATGTTAATAAGTCAAAGCCTTGAATTTATAGGTTTTATACTCAGCACTTTGCTGTAGCATTGTCATGCTTTTGTCAAGAAGCTATTGACAGCAAAATTAATCTATGTATTCGCAAAATTTGTATCTTATTGCCAGATTTTTCTCCAACCCAAATGCATAATAAAAAAACCCATTTCTCACTCTGTTGACTCTACTAGCTTCTCAAATCATAACGGGGAGAGGAATTGTCGAGGAAATGGGGAAAATAAATACTGTTTTCAGTAGAGGTTTGGCGAGAATTCTCAGATAAATCTGACACGCTACCAAGTCAAGATTTATCAGAAAACCTTTCTGGAAACATATCCTAGAAAATTACACCTGTAATACTGCATCACATTAGTGCATCGAATGTTTTTGTCAAACTTGTGAATTTACTAGGATATCTCCGCACATCTAAGTTGGAAGACAGATGGAAATTTCTTACCGCAACATTAATTATTCGCTTAATTCTTCTTCTTTGAAAGATTTTCCAGTTCTTCAAACCGATAAGTATATCTTGCGACTGGCCTCAACTGAAGAAGAATTAGAATCTATCTTCCGTTTGCGGTTTGAAGTCTTTAATTTGGAACTAGGTTTAGGATTTTCTAGTTCTAGCCTCACCCAAATGGATCGAGATAAGTTTGATGAAGTTTGTCATCATTTAATCTTGATTTCTAAACATACTGGTCAAACAATTGGCACTTATCGGATGCAAACTTATCAAATGGCATCTCAAGGATTGGGTTTTGATGCTGCTGATGTGTTTAATCTCAGCACAATTCCTGATAATGTGCTGCAAGCATCCGTGGAAGTTGGACGTGCGTGCATTGCCAAAGAATTTCGCAACAGCCAAGCATTACTATTACTGTGGGAAGGATTAGCTAATTATCTTATTTGGAGTCAAAATAAATATTTTTTTGGCTGTGCTTCATTACTCACACAATCTCCTAGACAAGCTGCTTGTGCATATAATTTTTTTCAAAGAAACAATTTCATACATTCGAGTATTGTAGTCTATCCCAATGCTCAATATTGTTTAGAAGTTACTCACCATTGTTTAGATAAATGTGAAGTAGAAATTCCCAAGATTGTCCAAGCTTATTTGAGTATTGGAGCTAAGATATGTAGTTTGCCAGCCATTGATCGGCAGTTTAAAACAATTGATTTTTTGACTATTTCTAATCTAGAAAATTTTACAAGATGGCATTTTCCTAAGTGTTTTACGAAGAAAGAAAATTTATCTCGATCAAAAAAGCTTTTACCGTAAATTAAGTAGCGATCGCCCTAATTTTTCCCCAATTCATCTAACTATGCAGCAGAACACAATCATTCCGAGTTGGTTGCGGTTTTTAATTATTGTTTTGCTGGTGATGGCTGTATTGTTCCGCTTTTTTAACCTAGACAGTAAAGTTTATTCTCATGATGAAACATATACATCATTACGAATTTCTGGTTATACAGTTGCGGAAGTCAAACAGCAATTATTTAATAGTCGTGTAATTACTCCTGAAAGTTTTGCTCAGTTCCAAGGTATTAATCAACAAAAAGGACTGAGTGATACGATTATGTCTTTAGCGAAAGAAGACCCGCAACATCCACCACTTTATTATGCGATCGCCCGATTTTGGTTAGGTATCTTTGGTAATTCAATTACAGCAACTAGAAGTTTATCGGCTTGTATTAGCTTGTTAGTTTTTCCTAGCATTTATTGGTTATGTCGGGAATTATTTTCTGTGCCATTATCTCTACCTTGGTTAGCGATCGCTCTGACTGCTGTCTCTCCCATTTACTTAATATACGCCACAGAAGCCCAAGAATATATTCTTTGGTTAGTCACTATTATAGTTAGCAGCGCCTCACTAATTCGAGCTTTGCGCCTAGAATCAAAATCTGAAAATAAATTAGCCCCAGATCAGTTTACTAATTGGAGCCTTTATACAGTCATTTTAGTATTAAGTCTATACACCTCTTTATGGAGTGGATTTGTGGCGATCACACATGGAATTTATGTGATCACAACTGCTAATTTTCAATTAAATAAAACTGTTAGAGATTATTTGTTAGCATCCATTGTCGCCTTTTTTGCCTTTATTTTTTGGATGATCATTGGATTAGCCAAATTTTTTCAGTTTTTAATATCAAATCAGGGTGTAAAAACAGAGTTAGCACCAATACCTTTAGTACCCTTCTTACTAAGACAAATCAACAGAATATTTTTTGATTTAGATTTTGTATTAGATAATAATGCCAATTATTTAATCTGTGCATTTTTGCTAATTTTAGTAGGATGCGCGATTTATTTGCTTTGTCGTACTACTAACTATCAAACTTGGCTATTTATTGTAATTTTAATTGTAGTACCATCACTACCATTAATCTTACCAGCTTTAAAGTCTGGTGAAATTAAGCTAGGTTCTGAGCCATATTTTTTGCCATCTTATTTAGGTATTCAAATTGCTGTGATTTATTTGTTAGCTGCACAACTTTATAATGGCAGTTTGGCAAGACGCAGAATCTGGCAAACAATCATAGCACTATTAATTATTGGTGGATTAGTTTCTTCGCGGGTATATTATCAAGCTGAAACTTGGTGGCATAAAGGAGCGAGTTATCATAATCTCCAAGTTGCCCAAATTATTAATCGTTCTCCGCGTCCATTGTTAATTAGTAATGCTGAAGGGATTAATTTTGGCAATGTTGTTTCTTTAAGTTATCTTGTGGAGCCACGAGTCCGATTTAAATTAGTCAAAAATCTGATTATTCCTAATATTTCTAATACCTATACTCAGGTTTTTTTACTCGATATTGCGAATACTTGGCGACAGCAATTAGCCCCTCAAGACCAATCCAAACTAAATCTTGTTTATCAAGATGAGTATTACTCACTCTGGGAATTACGCAAAAATAGTGACTCTCGCTAAGGTGTAATTTGGTAAGACAATTAGTTTGCTGGTAGTTGAGAATATAGTAAGATATAGCAGTGCTAAATAATTTATACATAACAAGATACCCAACTTATTGAAGCCGTAGGGTATATGACTATTTTAATTTTCATATATTATGAGAAAGCTTATTAATCAACTAATATCTTTTAAAAAGATTAACTTTCCAAGTAATAGCTATATTTTCGTAATTTTAATGTGGCTGGTAAGTCGACTGGTCATTATCGTTGCTATGCAAGTTGTTGTGCCTTTAATGTACACATCACCTGTGCATACGTACTGGCAACCGCCATATCCATTAGGTTATGCTCCTAACTTTGTTCCTAAACTGAGTTGGGAACTATTTTCTCATTGGGATGGTAAGTGGTATCGCAGCATTGCAGTTGAAGGTTATAACTATGCGAATGATGGCAATCAACATTCAATTGCTTTTTATCCCTTATTTCCCTTAATTAGTCGTGGAATCATGATGTTCGGCTTACCTTTTGAAGTAGCGGGTACAGTCTTGAATAACTGTGCTTTTTTGGGGGCGCTACTTATCCTTTATTCTTGGGTAAAAGAACGTCATGGTACTCATGTGGCCAGATGGACAACGGCTGTCGTGGCTTGGTGTCCATTTTCTTTATACGGCACAGTTATTTATACTGAAGGTTTGTTTCTACTGTTGACTACGGCAGCTTTGCGAGCATTCGATAATCGTCAATATGTTTGGGCTGCGGTTTGTGGTGCATTGGCTAGTGCAACTCGCGCTACAGGAATTACATTATTACCTACTTTTCTTTTGGTTGCTTGGCAAGAAAAGAAACCATTAAGTGCTTATATTGCGGGACTTTGTGTACCATTAGGATTAATTTCATTTAGTTTATATTGTGCCATTGCTTTTAAAGATCCTTTAGCATTTGTGCATATCCAAAAAACATGGGCGCAACCAAGTTGGTGGTTTATATTGAATGATGCTATCTCTGTAGGCAGAGATAGTTTAATTAAAGTTGTGATGGTATTTGGTGGCGGCTATATGTTGTGGTATTTTCGCCACCAGTTGAGTAAGACTGCTGTAGTCTACGGTTATTGCTCATTGTTACTCATCATATTCTCTGGAGCGCTGATGTCTATTAACCGTTATGCTTATGGCATTGTGTCGCTTTCATGGGCATTAGGCTTGGTGTTTTCTCGCCATCATCGCTGGGGATACCTAATATTAATTTGGTTTGCTATATTACTATATTCATATTCCTTTAACTTTACTATTTGGAATTGGGTGGCGTAAAAACCTCATCTGAATAAGAGCGATCGCTCTTTTCTTACTGGAATCAGACAATCACTTTTATAGACTTGAGGGTTTAGATCAGGGTGAACTGCCATTCGCCCTGACATTTGAGGAAAAATCAAACTGCGATCGCTATCATTAACAATAGTGCGATTTAGACCTTAGTCACCACCACTGGACTGACAGAAATTTTTCTATCAAAAATAATGCGGGGTTTCAGCAAGATTCTCAACAGTAATAAGAGGGAACTTAACTCCCCTGGTGCATTCTGACGCTTCCATTGTCCTGGACGACAAAATAATATTTCTACTAAACGACGATGTTGACTGATACTTACTGATGTGAATTGAATGCGGATGATGGGAAATTCATTAGCAAATCCAGTACTCACTATTTCTGCGCTTAAGTGGAAATTTTCTTCGGCGATTTTGATTGTTACTGGTTGACTGACAAATAAATTAATGGGGAGTTGCTGAGTTATTGCTATCTCTGCACCAATTTCCGACATCATTGTGGTTACACCCCAATAACTCTCATGACCAATTTTTAACTCGACAACTCGTCGTAAATCAAACCATTCAAATGTATCGGTTTTGGGCGCATCTAGCAAAACTAGGATAGCCGAACCAATCATGAGTAAATTATAGATACTCCATAGCCAACCTACACCCATACCCACAGTTTGTTCCGCCATTGCTGGTACTTGTGCAGCCATAGCCTGTTTGAGTATGTACATACAGATGGTTTGCCACAAACTAATAGCTGTAGCGATAAATAATATGATTAAAGGTAAGGCTAATTTCCAGTTGAAAGTATAGCGATCGCTACTGATTCCTTTAGGCGTGACTTTAAATCCTGTGGAGAATGGACGTAGTAGAGATTGCAGTACAGTCCACGCTATAGGAAAGCATAATACTAAAAAATAGATATCTGATAAAAAAGCAGAACGAGAATATTTATTCAACCAAGCAAATACTGTAATATTCACTAAGTAAAGCGGCAACCAAAAATAAATTAATTCTGGTAATTTTGCCCGAATCGGAATTACATCTAAAAACGAATAAACTAGGGGCATTAAAAGAAAATAAATTCGAGAAATAGTCGTAAACCAACTCAAAAATCCTCCCAAATGAGCTAATCTCTGAGTCAGACTAAATCCAGGAATGATCAGCGGATTAGATTTAATAAAAAGTCCTTGGAGTGTACCTTGCGCCCAGCGCAAACGTTGAATTGCATAAGCAGCTATATTTTCTGCGGCTAAACCAGCACTGAGTAATTCATTTAAATAAATGATGCGATAGCCGTAAGCAGTTAAATTAACCCCTGTAAAGTAATCTTCTGATAAAGATTCAGTGATAAAACCTCCGGCTTTTTCTAATGCAGTCCGGCGAACAATGAAAGAAGTACCAGCACAGATTGCACTTTCTGAACTATCTCGCATTGACTGAATATGTCGATGAAAGACTTCTTCATCGGGGGTAAGAATATTTTCTAAGCCCAGATTTCGGGCTATGGGGTCAGCATTATAAAAGCTTTGTGGTGTTTGGACGATGGCTATAGTTTCATCTTGAAAAAAGCCCACCGTCCGAGTGAGAAAGTTTTTTGTCGGGACAAAATCAGCATCGAAAACAACAATTAGTTCACTACTAGTTTGGGTGAGTGCATTATTTAAGTTTCCGGCTTTGGCGTGTTGATTATTGGCTCGTTTAATGTAGTGACATCCGAGTTCGTCTGCTAGTTTTTGCATTTCTAAGCGCCGATTATCATCCAAAAGATAGATATTTTTTTGGGGATATTCTAGAGCTTGACAACCAATAATCGTACGCCGCACAATGAATTCTGGTTCGTTGTATGTAGGAATGAAAATATCTACAGATGGAGTAAAATCACCATTAATCACCGCGATGGATTTTTCATCTGCTTCCCGGTGACGTTCTTTAATGTTTAACATTAAAAACAGTTCAATCAAACTGCTACAAATCATCAGAATTTCTAAGGCAAATAACCCCAAACTAATTGCGCCATTTAACGGATCAGCTAGGTTAAGGGTAGAGAGCGATCGCCATAACACATACCGCAAAGTTAAAACTATTAATATAGCAACTACTAACCGCTGTGACCAAACACGAGGCTGAGGCGAAAGTTTCATCACGACAAATATTGTGATAAGCAACGCTAAGGTTAGCGAAAGTAAATACTTATTATTTACCATTGGCGCTTCTAACCACATTGGCGGATTCATTTGCCAAATATCAATTTGAGCAAAAAATCCATTAATTCTCATCTCACCAGCGAACCAACCTGCTACAAGTAAGCCAGATAAAATTACAATACTCAAGAGCATAAACGCCACTAAGCGAAAGAGAAAAACTCTTTGAGGAATAAGACTATCAGCCTGTTTCTGTTTCCCATTCAAAAGATTAAATCTGGCAATTTTACGTTTTTGCACTTGATTAATCTCCTAAAAAAATAAAGATTATGATTTATTTTAATGGAAATATTATATAGTCTATTGACGAAATTACGCCTCAATTATTGCGAAAAAAATCAATTTGATATTTATTTTCTTGATGAACTTAATTCATCAAGAAAATAAAATTAAATTCTGATAAAAATGACTGAACTAAATTTTTAACTAATTCTCAGCTTAATTTAATATTCATCATCACAGACGGCTATAAATTTTCCTCATATAGATATATTTGAGGATCTAAACACTATGAAATTTAATAGTTTAGCTATTCTGAGTCTAATTGCAACTGTTAGCCTAGGCTCTATTCAAGAGGTAACTGCATATCAAACACCCACTGCTACACCTGTTGCAACTACTGGAATTAATCAAATAGCTGCGGCTGTGGGTCAGTCGGCTAACTTTCGCCGTGGTGAACACGCAACCCAAGGAAAAGTCAGCATTGTCAAGAAGAACAATACAAGATACTTACAATTTGATCGGAACTTTAGAACCAGCAGTGGCCCAGATGTCTACGTAATTTTACATCGCTCTTCTGCACCCCAAATCTATGGTTTGAGGAGAAAAGATTATGTTTTAGTTGGTCGTTTGAGAAAGTTTAGCGGTAGTCAAAGCTACGCTATACCAGCTAATCTTCAATTATCTGGATATAAATCAGTAGCAGTCTGGTGTCGTAAATTTAATGCTACTTTTGGTTATGCAAGTATAGGCGGTTAAATAATTTCGTCATGCCTATCTAAACTATAAGTAGGTCGGTGTTAAAAATTGTCGTTATGACAAGGCAGGAGGCAGAGGGCTGAAGGCAGGAGGGAAGAAGTTTTCAAGCCACTTTACTTTTCGTTACATAGTTCTGTTTATTTGCGCCGTTCTACTTATGGCTGAGGAATTTTAGAGTTCAGTAATATTAGTATTTGAGTTTAATTAGTCAGTCTAGAATACTAATTCTATCGCCAGTTAACAGTAATAATCATACAAAAAAATATGGAAATAGCAGATTTTCTAGGACTTTTACATCCGGCGATCGCAGTTATTTTTGTCTTTCCTTTAATTGGCACTGTTATTAATTTTGCTTGGCAAACACGTCAACGTCGTTTGCAAAGTTTAAATGAAGGTAAGAGTAAAATTCCCCCTAGTGTTGGTAAAGAACATAAACAGTTAGGTGATTGGTTAACCAGCGCCGTTGTTGGATTGACATTAGTTGGTTTAGCCTATCCCATTGGTAAAAATATTATGAAGAAGCAATTGTGGAATACGGCTAATTTTCAAGTAATTTTCATATTATTAATGTTTGTCGCAACTATTGCTTCTTTAGTATTACTTTATCAAGCGAAACAAAAGTTATGGCGAGGGATTTTTGCTACCTTAACTGGTGTTGGTTTAGTAGTTCTAGGCTGTCAAGATGGTGTTTATCGCCTGACTAATGAATGGTACTGGTCACACTACTATATTGGTATTACCGCATCACTACTGATGGTTTTTTCTTTGGCAATTGTGCAAGATATTTATAAGTCTTATCGCTGGCGGTTAATTCATACAATTTTAAACTGCGTAGCTCTTTTACTATTTATTGGACAAGGATTAACAGGTACAAGAGACTTATTACAAATTCCCTTGAGTTGGCAGGAACCTTATATTTATCAGTGCGATTATGTTAATAAAACTTGTCTAACACCAACCCCTCAAGCACCGAAGTGAATCAAATCCAGAAAATTTTTCGCATAGTTGATCCTTCTTCATTACGAGTTCGACTCACCATAGGAATTGCTGCTGTTTCAGCTTTAGGATTAGGTAGCTTGGCTACCTGGACAAGCTGGAAAATGCAGCAATTTTTAATTAATAATTATAAAACTAATATTCAACAGATTAACCAACATTTGCCTTATTATGTAGAACTTTATACTGAAATTCTTCCTGGGGAGAATGGGTTACAAAAGGCAATTAATAATTTAAGTACTTCACATACATATTTATGGGTAAAAAGTCCGGAAAATCAGGTATTGGTGCAATCTGATAACTTAGATAAATTACCGCAGAAGGAAATATCTGAGTTAATTAATATAAGTGAAATATCAATGAAACCCATAGTCCAACAAATGGGTAAAAGTTACTTTGTGATGTGCGGGAGTACATTAACATTAGGAGATCAGGCTGTGGGGACATTATTTGTCGTACAGGATGTTACCCGCGAACAAAGTATGTTTTTAGTAATTGTGCAGAGTTTGGGAATTGCTAGTATTGTCACAATTACAATTATTTCTGTAGCGATCGCATTTTACATCAAACGTTCCCTACAACCTCTACGCCAGTTAAGTCAAATGACAGAAGTCATTTCCATTGCAGACTTAGGACAAGCACAACTGTATTTAGACAACGCCCCCAGCGAAGTTAGAGAATTAACTCAAACATACAACATGATGTTATCGCGTCTGTTCCAATCTTGGGAGCAAGAGCGACAGTTTGTCAGTAATGTATCTCACGAATTACGCACACCCCTGACTATCGTACATGGCTATTTGCAAAGCGTCTTACGACGGCAGAATAATTTAACCGAAGTTCAACAAGAAGCTTTAGCAACAGCCGCATCTGAAGCAGAACGTACCATTCGCCTGTTACAAGATTTACTAGATTTAGCGCGGGCGGATAGTGGTAATTTGCTATTTCGTCTAGAACGCTGTTTATTGAACGACTTAGTGACAGAAGTTGTGGTCATGGCCAAAACTTATAGCGATCGCCAGATTACAATTGAATCAACTAACCAGTCAATTACCGCTAAAGCTGACTACAATCGTCTCAAACAAGTTTTACTCAATTTAATCGATAACGCCTTTAAGTATTCTGCTCCCGAAACCTCTGTGACTATAAAATTTTATCAACAAGCAGATCAAGCCATCATAGAAGTTTGCGATCAAGGTTATGGTATTCCTTTACAACATCAATCGCGGATTTTTGAGCGATTTTACCGCATAGATGAAGCTCGTACTAGTTCTAATGGTGGCTGTGGTTTAGGATTATCTATTGTCAAAACTTTAGTTGAAGGGATGAATGGGAATGTGACCGTGCGATCGCGTTTAGGTGAAGGAAGTATATTTACAATTATCTTATCTGCTTATTTACCAAGCTCTAGCTAATCATTATTAATATTCTTAGATTCATAAATTCTTTAACCCTGACAAATAATAGCCTTTATTCCTTAACTTTATTTGTAGTCAACTATTTACTCTCGCCATGATAATTTAATGGCAGTCTGACTATTACCGTAGTTCCTATATTCTGCTTACTTTCTATACTAATCTCACCACCATGTAAATCTACACACTTTTTCACCATAGCCAACCCTAGCCCTGTCCCTTGAATTCGCCGCGCATTACTAGCTCTGTAAAAAGTTTGAAATAGATTTATTTGGTCTTTTTCAGGGATACCTATTCCCTCATCTCGAATTTGAAAAATCGCCATACCATCTCCACAGTTTAAATTAAACCAGACATTACTTTGTGGCGGAGAATATTTAACAGCATTGGAAATTAAATTAGTTAAAATACAATAAAGTAATTCCTCATCCATGTAGCTGAGATTGGATTTTCCTACATAGTTAAAGATAATATTCTGCTGACCAACCGCCTTCATTTGCAGAACATCTGTGATTTCTTCACAAAAGCTAATTAAATCTAAAGATGCAGGTTTATATTCTAATTTAGCAGCTTCACTTCTGCTCAGGAACAACACTTCATCGAGTAATTGGAGCATATGATTGATTGAGTCTTGCACACGTTCAAAATAGAAACTTTTGCGCTCCTCATTCAATTGAGTTTGATTTTGCAGTATATCCATAGCAGTCCGAATTGTCGTCATTGGGTTACGAAACTCGTGAGAAACCATTGCCACAAAATTAGACTTTAGCTCATTTAGTTGTTGCTCTTTAGCTAATGCTTGACGACTAATTTCTTCACTCTCTCGTAACTTATTGAGAATTTCTTCCCGTTCAATAGCATAGCGAATAGCACGTATTAACCGCTGGATTGTAATTTGGTCTTTTACTAAATAATCTTGAGCGCCTTCTGCTAATGCTTGCATAGCTAATTCTTCATCATCAAGACCCGTTAGAATGACTACAGGAACATCCGGTACTGCGGCTCGATATTTTTTCAAAGTATCTATTCCTACAGAATCAGGTAATCCTAAATCTAACAAGACTACATCAAATTTATCTTGTTTGAGATTTGTACTTTCCCAACCATCTTGTAAGTGTTTCTTATCTAATACACTTAACTCTATTGCTTCAGATAATCTTTCAACATGCAATATTTTTAGTTCTTGTTGATAGGCATGTAAAAATATTTGATGCAGTAGTCTGGCATCACTCGGACTATCTTCGACCAGTAGAACTTGAATCATCATTTTTTGCATAAAATATTTTTATAGAAATCTGCCCAATAATCATTTGATTTTTTCATTGTAAAAACAACGCTCAATCATAATTCATATGGGACAAATAGAAAAAGACAATATTAAATTGATGAATCTGGTGGAAGCGTGACTGCTGCTAACCAAAAATCTTTAATTAACTGCACAACCTCAATAAACTGGTAAACATCAAGGGGTTTTGTCACATAGCAATTAGCACTGAGATTGTAAGAACGTAGTATATCTTGCTCATCTGCTGAGGTAGTCAGCACAACCACAGGAATCCGTTTCAGGCTGGGATCAGATTTCAGTTCTGTCAGCACTTCCCGTCCATCCATCCCTGGTAAATTCAAGTCGAGTAAAATTAAATCTGGACGTGGCGCATCAACGAACTTTTCTTGCTGGCGGAGATAATTCATTGCCGTTTCACCATCTTCTACCCAGTGTAAATTGTTGGCAATTTTGGCATTGACAAAGCCTTTCATCGTGAGATTAGCGTCGCTAGGGGAGTCTTCAACTAGCAAAATTTCTACACGCCGACATACCTGACTATTTTCAATACTGTTATTAACCATATATTACATGTCTTTATCCAAAATTTTTCCGGTAACTGATTCATGAAGAGTAAAGTAGAAAGTTGTCCCTATCCTTAACTGAGATTCAGCCCAGATGCGACCATGATGACGTTCAACAATTTTTTTACAAATAGCCAAACCAATACCCGTACCCGGAAATTCTCGCCGGGTATGCAGGCGACGGAAAATTTCAAAAATCCGGTCAAGATACTGGGATTTAATGCCAATACCGTTATCCCGTACTGAGAACAACCAAACATAGGGCGAGGTATTTAGTGCTGAGTCCTGAATAAAATCTTCTTCCCCTACACCCCTACTTTTTTCCTCTTTGAGTACACTAATATGAATTCGTGGCGGTATATCTTTGCGGTGAAACTTAATGGCATTACCAATCAAATTTTGAAATAATTGTATTAACTGAGTTTTATCTGCGAGTATGTTAGGTAATGGATCACAAGTGATGATAGCTTGACTTTCTGCGATCGCCACATCCAAATTACGCAAAACTTCTCCAACTACAGCATTACAATCAGTAGGGGTAAATTCTCGACCACGTGTGCCTACACGAGAATAGGCCAGCAAGTCTTGAATCAACTGCTGCATTCGTTTTGCACCATCAATGATGTAATCTAAATATTCTTGGGCAGACTCATCTAGCCGCTCTTGATATTCTTCCACTAATAATTGGCTATAGCCGGTTACCGCCCGCAATGGTTCTTGCAAATCATGGGAAGCCACGTAAGCAAATTGTTCTAGTTCTTGATTCGAGTTCCTCAGTTCTTCATTCAACTTTTGCAACTCGGCTGTACGTTCCTCAACTTTAATTTCTAGCTCTACTTTTGCCTGTTGTAGTGCTTCCTCCGCTAGTTTGCGGTCTGTAATATCAGTATGAGTCCCTATCCACTCTTGAACTTGATTATCAGCATCCAATATGGGAATTCCCCGCACAGCAAAAAATCGATAGCTACCATCAGCCACTCGCACACGATGTTCCAACTTATACGGACTTTTCCATTCCATCGCCTGATTCCATAAAAACTGAGAAAAATCCCGATCTTCAGGATGAATTGCCTTCAGCCATCCCCATTCAGCAATTTCTTCCTGACTTTGCCCTGTCAAAGCTATCCAAGATGAATATTCTTGAGGAAATCCCCTAGCATCAGCTATCCAAACTGCTTGAGATGTTGCAATTACCAATGAACGATAGCGTTTTTCACTTCTTTCCAAAGCAAGTTCTGCTGATTTACGGCGGGTGATGTCTTGAAAGAAAATTGATAACCCTTCTTGACTAGGATAAATCCGATTTTCAATCCAGCGCTCCCACGGTGGATAATATTCTTCCATCTCAATTATTTTCTGTTCTGTCACAGCTTGGTAATAAGCATGATAGAATTTTTCTCCTATTGCTTCGGGAAACTCTTCCCAGATATTTTTCCCAATCAAGTCTTCAGGACGACGATTAAAAATTTGCCCCGCCCTTTGATTAACATAGGTGTAACACCAATTACAATCTAAAGCGACAAAAGCATCCGTTACAGTCTCTAAAATGTTTGCCAGCTTTGCTTTTGCCACTTGCTGTTCTAGAAGAATTGCTTCTGCTGACAAAACTTTATTAATCCGAATTTGCTCTTGCAGCAGCCAATAAACCACTAAGATCAGAAAAAAACTTAAACTATATCCTAATCCCATCACAAAAATTATCTGACTAAAACTCTCATCTGTATTTGCTATCCGCTGTTGCAATAAAGTTTTTTCTTCACCCTCCATTGCTTGAGTGATATTTTTAAGTTGTGTATCAATATTTGTAACCTGATTATTGTTAGCGATTTTCACCGCTTTTGACAAACCTTGTTGCTCGAAAATATCGATAGATTTCTGTAACAAGCCAAATTTCTGTATAACTTTGGGTTCCAATTGCTGAAGTCGGTCTTGTTGCTGCAAGTTATCCCTAGTCAAATTACTGATAGATTGAATCTGTTGATTTAAGTTTTGCTTTTCTTGCTGATAAACTTTTTTATAAACTATCTTGCTTGTGGAAATATAGCTATTGCGTGCGCTTTCCGCATTGCTCAGACCAAGATGCAGATTATCTAAAGCTTCTATAACTTGATAGGTATGAATTACCCAGCGCTTTTCTTCTGTTAACCGCTGGAAACTGAGTAAAGAAGTTATACCAACACCACATAGTAGTAGTAATGCCACACCAAAACCGCCGGCAATAAATTTTTCAGAAAGTTTATTCATGCGCGACTCGCACAAGTTCATTTGGTAAATGAATAGTATTTAGTCTTAATAACTGAACAATAGCCTTCTGAAGCGAATAATACATTCACAATGTATACAAATCATCCAAATTTTGCTTATCTTTAATATTTATGCTTTCATTAGTTACTGCTTTAACAAGTCAAAATTCATCAAAGATAACAAATTATCCTAATATCCCTGACTTGTCCTAGGAGTTTGGGGATATAAAATTTTGATTTTAAATATCAAAATGTATATCTATTGATAGATGACAAAATTAATAATTAATACTCATTACTTAAAATATATAATTACAAAGGAATAAAAAGTGTTTATTTGATATTTTGCTAATACCTCATAACCTAAAAAATTATCTAATTAAACTTTTGTAAAATTAATGAATACCGAAAATCTATCTTTACCATCTGGATGTATTTTGCGTCGAGCAACTGCTGCTGATAAATGGTCAATTTTCGCATTAGTATTTTCAGCAAAACTTGACCCTACACAATTACGTTGGCAACAATTCTTTGTGGTGGAATCTGAAGGTAATTTAATTGCTTGTGGACAACTGCGTAACTTTCCAGGCGCACAAGAACTTGGTAGTTTGGTTGTTACACCAAATTGGAGAGGTCGCGGTTTAGGCAGTTTACTTACCCAACATCTGATTAATCAAGCCACAGAACCACTCTACTTAGAATGTTTGGGTGAAAAACTATCACAATTTTACAGCCGCTTTGGTTTTATCACAGTTTCTTTTGAAAATCTTCCTTCATCTCTGGTACGTAAGTTTGGCATCTCTCAATTAGCTAAAAAGCTGTTCAGAGTACCTGTAATTTTCATGAAATATCAAAGTAAGTAGACTGTGGGAAAGGATAGAGGAACAATCAATAATGACCATTGACTAATGACCTTTTGCAAAAATCGTTAGCAAGACAGGCCCTAATAAATAATGATGACTCACACACATAAGTCCAGATGCAGAACCTAAAATTTCGCGCTGTTTGGGACTGTAGAACCGCACTCCCAAAGGCGAAATTGGTGTTTTTTTCGGTTCTGTCTCTTGTTTAGAGGTAAAGTCAACTAAGTAAAAGCGTCCCCCTGGGGTAAGAACTCGCGCTACTTCACTCAGCACTTGTTGAGGTTCTAGATAATGTAAAAAGCTGATACTGTTGAAAACAGCATCAAACTGAGCTTCACCGAAGGGTAGAGACTCTGCATTACCCTCAACATAAATTAAGCGAGGCTGATGGTGGTTGCTAAGTCTGGCTATACGCAACATATTAGGAGATAAATCTAAACCTGTACCACGCAGATGAGGAAATTTTGTGGCTAGTCGTGCTAATAAGCGTCCAGTACCGCAACCTAAATCTAGTACGTTGACTTGATCGGATAAATCAACATATTCTAATAACCGTTGATGGATAGCTCGATAAAATACTGAGGGAAAAATCCAATCATAGCTTGATGCCCAGTTGTTAAAGAGGGATTTCTTGTTAGCGAGAAAGTTGTCAGTCATTGCTTCGCACTTACATAGCAGCGATATCTAGCCTAGCGTCCAATACAGCAAGTATGGGAACTAAGAGATGATTCCGAAATCTAAATACTAGGATATGTATTTAAAGACGTTACCCCAGAAAAAGATTATCTGTGAGTGTAGCAGCCACAAGCGATCGCTACATTAATTCCCTCAAGCTAATTAACTCAAATCTATATTTGATAGAGGTTCTAACCTCATTCAGGTGAAGCACTATGACATCGATTACTTTAGTTCATTTACCCAAAGACCTTTTACAATCAGTTCGTGGGTGGTTGGAAAGCCAAGAAATTCACAACACTCAATTAGCTCATTTTTTGTGTAGAGTTATACCATCCCAATGTCCTTTTGAACGAGATGTAACTTTGTTTGGCCGGAAACTGTTTCACATTCCGCCAATGTGTAAACTCAATCCCTTTTATGAGCAATTAGTAAGTCTGCGTTTTCGAGCGCTGTGTTATCTTGCTGATGAATGTGGTGAAGACATAACAGTTTATTGCTAAACTTTGAAAGTCACAAATAGTAGCTATCGGTAATTACAGACGTACACTTGTTATCTGATTCAATCTATACTAAGCTATTTTAGAACCAATTAGACATACATCAAAGTAGTAGAACACGGCGTAAATAATAATCCATTGCAAATTGTCAACAAGGTTGCCCTATAAGCTTTTTGACTTTTGACTTCCGCCTTGCGGTACTATCTCTGTGTCTGTGTTAATTACTGTCTTACCTTGCTGAAATCATTAAAATCATCAATATGACGCACATCTTACTTGTAGAAGATGAGGTCAAACTGGCACGATTTATCGAATTGGAACTGAATTACGAAGGTTATCAAGTCAGTGTCGCCTACGATGGATTAACTGCACTTACTGCGGCGCGGGAGTTACATCCAGATTTAGTTATTTTAGATTGGATGTTACCAGGGTTATCAGGATTAGAAATTTGTCGCCGCCTACGGAGTACTGGTGATAAAGTCCCAGTAATATTATTAACAGCGAAAGATGAAGTCAGCGATCGCGTTGCCGGTTTGGATGCTGGTGCTGACGACTATGTAGTTAAACCTTTTAGCGTCGAAGAACTCCTAGCCAGAGTCCGCGCTCATTTGCGGCGCAATCAAGAAGCAGACGCAGCAGATATCTTAGAATTTGAAGACCTCAGCTTAAATCGCCGCACTAGAGAAGTTTATCGCGGCGGCAGATTAATTGAATTAACCGCCAAAGAATTTGATTTGCTCGATTATTTACTTTCCCATCCTCGACAAGTCATTACCCGCGATCGCATTCTCGAAGAAGTCTGGGGTTATGACTTCATGGGCGATTCCAACATTATCGAAGTTTACGTCCGCTACTTGCGCCTCAAGCTAGAAATCAATCAGGAAAAGCGCTTGATTCAAACCGTCCGCGGTGTTGGCTACGTCCTACGCGAGTAAATGTGTGAAGTGTGAAGGGTTGTAAAGTGACACCCTAACCTGTCACTTGTTACCTCTAACCTATAAACCTAATTGCAAAAAACCGTTAAACTTCATTGCGAAATAATAAATGCCATCCAATCAACGTGATAAGTTTTGATGATGTGAAGCAAAAGCGCGACAAGGAGAACATAGTGGCAATGGAATCCAACTTACTCACGGGCAAAGCTGTACAAAATGACGACTTTAGCGAATATGTCGCCCACTTACAGCTGCATATGACTCTGCAAGCTCGCAATCTGGTTCCAACCCTCAAGCATACTGTAGAAGATAGTAGGCAACAACTCCTCCATCAAACCCAAGCCAACTTTGAAAAGCTAATTTCTCGGCAAGGTTTGTAAATATAGGAAATTTAACTAAAAGTCAAATAAAATAAAAGCAGGTCTTGTTGGGTAACGCCAATAGCTTACTCATCCAACCTGCTTTTTTGCTTGTTTAAGTATTTAATCACCAAAATTAACCTTTTGAAGCAATAGCCCACAACGGAAAGCCGTTAAAATTATTATTGCCGCAGTTCCACCCAAGAACAGTTAGTTAAGGCTACATGGCCGCTTGAATCAAAATGACTTCATTACTTCCTCGAAATCTCAGCGTTGTCATCCGGCCAGTCCACTATCGGGATCTGGATGGAATTGAGCAATTAACCCAAGAGTCATTCACCGCAATGACTCCTAACGACTCTAGTTGTGACAACCATCAGATGCAATCGCTGCGTCGCTGGTATGGATTACTCAAATTTTTGAGTTGGTTTCCTAATCCGCTACAGTATCGTTTCTGTGCATTCGTAGCAGAACAGGGACGGATGCTTTTAGGGATGATTCAAGTTTCCCCATTTAACCGCACCCGGAGTACTTGGCGCATTGATCGGGTACTGTTAGATCGAAGTGCGGATAAGCAAGGAATAGGCTCACAATTATTACGCCATTGCTTTGAGTCGATTTTAGAAGCTCGGACTTGGTTATTAGAAGTAAATATTAATGATGTAGATGCCCTAGCACTGTATCGACAAAATGGATTTCAACGTCTAGCAGAAATTACTTACTGGAAAATTGAAGCAGATTTACTGGCGGAATTGGCACAAGCAGAGCCAGATTTACCAAATTTGCTTCCAGTAAGTAATGCAGATGCTCAGTTGCTTTATCAACTAGATACAGCATCTATGCCGCCTTTAGTCCGTCAGGTATTTGACCGCAACACCCGCGATTTCAAAACCAGCTTGTTCGGTGCTTTAACCGATGCAGTCAAGCAGTGGATCACCAAAACTGAAGTTGTCAGTGGTTATGTGTTTGAACCTCAACGCAAAGCCGCCATTGGCTATTTTCAAGTACAGCTTGACCGCAAAGGCGAAACTCCCCATGTGGCTACGCTGACAGTTCACCCTGCTTACACTTGGTTGTATCCAGAGTTGCTTTCGCAATTGGCGCGGATAGCCCAAGATTTCCCCCAACAAGGTTTGCGGCTGGCTTCTTTAGACTACCAGCCAGAGCGGGAAGAATATTTAGAAAGGATTGGTGCTAAACGCACCGAACACACTTTGATTATGTCTCGCTCAGTGTGGCACAAACTCCGAGAATCAAAATTTGTCTCCCTCGAAGGCATTCAATGGACTGATGTACTGCAAGGTTTGCAACCAGCACGTAAACCGATACCAGGCGGGATGTCTTGGATAAAAACCGGACAGCCGCCATCCTCAGATATACCAGTACCAACCAAATCAGAACCTCTAACCTTTAAGTGTAATAACTGTAAAATTGAGCCACCTTGCCACAATGACTCAGTAGATACACAGCCAGAAAAGTAGCATTAGCAGCGAAAGTGCAGAGAAAAGATATCTGACTCAAAACGAGATAAATGCCCCGCTATCGCTCTAAGCGCAGCTATGCCCACAAGGCTTTACAGCACTTGAATACTTCAATAGGAGGCAAAAAGCAAAAAATTATAATGAATATAAAACAGTATATTTCAGCACTAGGGTTAGACGTTGGCAGCAAGCGAATCGGCGTAGCAGGATGCGATCGCACTGGTTTAATTGCTACGGGAATTATGACAGTTGAACGCTCATCTTTTGAGCGCGATGTTGAGCAATTCCAAAATATAGTCAATGAACGTCAAGTAGAAATCTTAGTAGTTGGTTTACCTTATTCAATGGATGGTACGTTGGGATTCCAGGCGCGTCATGTGCAGAAATTTGCCAACAGACTGGGTAAAGCTCTTAAATTACCCATAGAGTATGTTGATGAGCGCCTAACGTCTTATCAAGCAGAGCAAATGCTCATAGCAGAAAACCTCTCACCATCTCGAAATAAAGGTTTAATTGACCGCAAAGCAGCGGCATTAATTTTACAACAATGGCTAGATACTCGACGATCTGCCGCAGTTAAGGTGCTGTCGAGTATGGATAGCTTTTGACATGATATTCTGAAAGCAATTACCTAGTAGTTGTGTTTGAGAGTGAAACTATTGGCTTGACATTATTTGTCATTCAACAGGCAAGCAATTTTCACAGTTGCGGGTAAAGATTAAAGTTTAACTAATCGGCTATGTTTTCCTCTCCATTTTCTGAAGATAACGATCGCGATCGTACAGGTTCCATCACCTTGACTGATGACACAGGGCGAACCCTCGAATGTTACATAGAACATTCGCTCTCTGTAGATGGGCAAGAATACGTCTTACTTCTTCCTGTGGACTCACCCATAGAAGTTTTCGCTTGGGAAGGTGAAGACGAGGAAGAAGAAGCCGTTTTAGTAGAAGATGATGCTATCCTTGACGAAATTTTTGGTACCGCCCAAGCAGTTTTATCTGAGCAAAACCTGATTCTCAAAAATACGGCTTACGCTTTAACCGTTGCTGGTGAATTACCCGCTGTAGATGAGTCGGAACTTTTTACCTTAGAAATAGAAGACGACGAAACCGATTTAGAACCAGAGCAATTACAGTTACTCGCCAGCTTCTATCACCAAGAACAGGAGTATGCTATCTATACCCCCCTCGATCCCTTGCTATTTTTTGCCAGAATTACAAAAGAAGGTAATCCTGAATTACTCTCGCCCGAAGAATTTCGCCAAGTACAACCACTGCTAGAAGAACAACTTTTTAACGAAGTGGAATAAAATTTTCAAAATTAAAAATTAAAAACTAAAATGGCACAGTTTTAGATTTTTAATTGCGAATTTTTACTAGCATAATCCCACAGGAATTTAAGGACTTTCCATAAGAAACGCGTAAAACAATTTTTCTCTGGACGCTAACCAGAGGGGCAAAGCTTTGCTCCTCTGGTTAAAATTAAATCATCCTAATTCTCTCAAAATTCCCGATAAGCGCTCAATGTCTTAATGGAGAATTGGTAGAACTTATTTCTTGACAGTCAATTTTCAGAAAGTGACTGTTAAATTTTAATTGCTGACTATTAAACAAATGCTCATAATTAAGAGCATTTTTCATTGTGATCCTTAAATGTCTATGACCTGGAACAATCTCTTACAGCCTGACTTGATTTTACACGGTTCAGTATTGCGATTGACTAAAAAAATTATTCAACAATATGGGCTGAAGGGACTGGTGTTAGATGTGGATGAAACTTTAGTTCCCTTTACAGTGGGGACTCCTTCACCAGAATTGAGACAATGGGTAGAAGAAATCCGCATCGACGTTGATTTGTGGTTAGTGAGCAATAACTTAAGTGAATCTCGCATTGGTAGTATTGCTCGTTCGTTGAACTTACCTTACTACTTGGGTGCAGCCAAGCCCTCTCGCCGGAAAATTAGAGCGGCTGTGCAATCAATGGATTTACCTGCACATCAAGTAGGGATGGTGGGCGATCGCTTATTCACTGATGTCTTGGCTGGTAATCGCCTGGGAATGTTTACAATTCTTGTAGAACCGATTATTCATCCTGATGCTGCCCTGCGTTCCCATCCTGTGAGAAATTTTGAAGTTTGGTTTTCCGAAATCTTGGGAGCCTCTATCACTCCTAAGCAAAATACAATTCACAAAAAGTAACAAATCGTCAGGAAAAGAAAGCTAAAGAAATAATTAAGAATGATTTAGAAACACACAAAATGGGAGATTATAAGTATTAATAACATGGGGTCAGCCAAAAAAGACCCTAGTAAATAGCAAATAACTATAAACTGGTAAAGCGTCACCTTCACTATAGAAGGCTTGGCGCTTTACTTTTTAGTCTAGAGTTCATAGTCTAAAAAATCATTAACGAGAAAAGATGAACTAAAGGGAACAGGAAACAGGGAACAGTGCAGGCATTAACTAAAGTATTTCAGACTTCCTATTTCAATTGACCAATGACCAAAACGATTGTCGTCAAAATCGGTACTTCTAGCCTTACCCAACCAGAAACCGGGCAACTAGCGCTCTCTACGATCGCTACTTTAACGGAAACACTTTGCAATTTAAGGCAGCAGGGCAATCGAGTGATTTTGGTTTCCTCTGGTGCTGTAGGTGTGGGTTGTGCCAGATTGGGTTTAACCGAACGCCCCAAAGCGATCGCTCTCAAACAAGCAGTAGCCGCAGTTGGTCAAGGGCGGTTAATGCGGATATATGACGATTTGTTTACTACCTTGCAACAGCCGATTGCCCAGGTTTTGCTGACTCGCAGCGATTTAGTACAGCGTAGCCGCTACCTTAACGTTTACAACACCTTTAAAGAATTGCTGGGACTGGGTGTAATTCCGGTAGTTAATGAAAATGACACAGTAGCTGTCGAGGAACTGAAATTTGGTGATAATGACACCCTGTCGGCATTAGTAGCGAGTTTAGTCGAAGCCGATTGGCTGTTTTTACTCACCGACGTAGACAGATTATACTCAGCCGATCCCCGTTCTGTACCAGATGCCAAACCCATTTCCTTGGTCAGTAATATTAAAGAATTGGCGCAACTGCAAATCCAAACAGGTGGACAAGGCTCACAATGGGGTACTGGTGGGATGGTGACAAAAATATCCGCCGCCCGAATAGCGATCGCCGCGGGAGTGCGAACCGTCATCACCCAAGGGCGATTTCCCCGCAATCTCGAAAAAATTATCCAAGGGGAACCTTTAGGAACACACTTTGAACCGCAACCAGAACCCACATCAGCTAGGAAACGCTGGATAGCTTATGGACTTGTGCCAGCGGGAAAATTGTATTTAGACCAAGGTGCGATCGCTGCTATATCCCAAGCTGGAAAATCATTATTAGCAGCGGGTATCAAAATTATAGAAGGAGAATTTGACACCCAAGCAGCTGTGCAATTGTGCGACACTAACGGCAACGAAATTGCCAGAGGGCTAGTAAATTACAGCAGCGATGAACTGCAAAAAATCTGTGGTCGTCACTCTAGAGAAATTCCTGAAATTTTAGGGTATGTTGGCACAGATACCGTAGTGCATCGAGATAACTTAGTTTTGACTTAATGGTTTTATACGCTTATTGGTTGGTACACAATCGAACAAATGAACGATTAAAAATGTGCAACTATTAAGGTGTGTGTCAAGCCTAAACATTTGCCTAGCGTAGAGCTTGATGCAGCATTGTAAGTTGTTACGCTTGCAATTTACTTTTAAAAGAATTCAACTTTTGACATATTGGGACTAGTTCCTACCTCCTCTCAAGCTGCTATCAGTTGCCTAATCTTTGCCAAAAAAGCGGCTTGGAGAATTGTCATGTCTGTATCTAACAAACCTCATTTACCAATAGAAAATCAGATACTCGCCGCACTATCGGCTCCTGAGTATCAACGCTTAGTTCCTTACCTAGAGCGAGTTGAACTTTCAATTAATCAAATACTCTACGAAGCTGGCGAACCAATTACCTACGTCTATTTTCCCAATCAGTCCATAGTTTCTTTAGTCTGTATCCAAGAAAACGGCGCGACCGTTGAAGCTGGTGTGGTGAGCAAGGATGGTATGGTGGGTATGCCTGTAATTTGGGGTGGTATTTCTACAACCACAACGGCATTAGTACAGGTTGCCAATGGTGCTATGAAAATGAAGGCAGAACATCTAGTTGCCGAGTTCCAGCGGGGTAGAGAACTGCAAAGTTTGCTGTTGCGTTATACCCAAGCGCTGTTCACCCAAGTGACACAAACAGCAGCCTGCAACCGTCTGCACACAATTGAAGAAAGACTCGCCCGTTGGTTACTGATAGTATCTGACCGTGTGCAATCAGATACATTCCCTCTGACTCAGGAATTTATTGCTCAGATGCTGGGTGTACGCCGTGCTGGTGTAACTGTGGCAGCTGGCATTCTTAGTCGAGCCGGAATGATTAGCTACAAGCGTGGCAATATTAACATTTTGAATCATGAAGACTTAGAACAGACAGCTTGTGAATGTTATTCCATCATCAAAGATGAGTACGCTCGCTTGCTAGGCAGACAAAGCTAGTTCTAGTGAATAAGTGGTGAAGCACTGAATTTACGAGTCGTGAACAGTAGGCACAATCGATAATTTATCTGCCTGATGTGCGAAATCGTACTGACACCCAACCTGGAAAATTTGTACAGTTAAGAAACAAGCATTTTAAGCCATTGCTATTTAAGGTTTGAAAAGTATAGGAAGTAATGATTCATGTCTTGCCAATCCATCAGTGTTGATGGTCTACGCTTGCTAATTATTGACAACCATGCCGACAGTAGAGAATTGCTCAAGATTTTCTTTGAAGCAGAGGGATCTGAGGTTAAAACGGTTGCATCATTTAGCAATGCCCTAAATATAATCCTGCATTTTCAACCGGACATACTGATCAGCGAAATCTATTTACCAGATGAAGCCGCCCACTCACTGCTCCCAGAAATCAGAAATTTAGAGGCAAAGCGTGGAAAATACATTCCAGCTATTGCATTGACTAGTTTTACTACCGATGAAGACCGTGTGTATGCACTCAAAGCAGGTTTTCAGATGTATTTATCCAAGCCAATTGACTTAGATGAGTTGGCGTATCTAGTTGCTAATCTGTCTAGATCGAAGCAGTTAAATGCGCCAATATTCAGATATTAATTGATCTATAAAGTTAGATAGATCAGCTTGGCAATATATCTCTAATCTTTATCCTAGGCGCGTGCCAAAAGGGGAGCCGCAGCTAGTAGTGTTTGAGTGTAAGGGTGCTGCGGATTAGCAAAAATTTGTTTTGTCGGGCCAAGTTCGACAATTTTACCGCCATTCATCACCGCAATACGATCGCACAAAAATCGTGCTAACCACAAGTCATGAGTAATAAATAGATAAGTTAACTCAAATTCTTTTTTTAACTGCAACATCAAATCCAATACTTGTGATTGCACGCTGGCATCTAACATACTCACAGGTTCATCGCAAATCAACAGTTTAGGGCGAGTAATTAAAGCTCGCGCGATCGCTACCCGTTGCTGTTGTCCGCCAGATAAATCTGATGGGTAACGTTGATAATAAACGAATGGTGGTGTTAACCCAACTTTTTGTAACATCCACAATACTTCTTCTTTAGCCTTAGCCGCATCAGCAAGGTTGTGAATTAACAAAGGATCACCTATACTTTGCCCTACTGTCATCGCCGGGTTAAGACAAGCATGGGGGTCTTGAAACACCATTTGCATCTGTCGTCGAGAAGCGCGAATTTCTGGGCGTGATAGCTTGGTTAAATCCTGTCCCAAAAATTCTACTTTGCCAGATGTCGGACGAATTAACTGTAAAATAGTCCGCGACAGTGTACTTTTACCGCATCCTGACTCACCAACTAAACCTAAAATTTCCCCTTGGTAGAGTTCTAGATTGATTCCATCAACAGCTTTGATTGTTTGATTTTCTGCTTTAAACAGTCGTTCAATAAAGTTGGGTTCTATGGTGTAATGTTGCTTGAGTTCTGTAACCCGTAACAGTGGTGATTGGGAAACATTTTTCTCATCGCCTAAACCCCAGTCCGCCGTTACCTCATCCACAGATTGAATATGCAAAGCGGCTTGTAGAAGCGATCGCGTATATTCATGTTGAGGGTTGCCAAATACTGATGTCGTCGCCCCCATTTCTACCATTTTGCCTTGGTACATTACACCGATGCGATCGCAATATTCCGCCACCATTGCCAAATCGTGAGAAATCAGCAGCAGCGCCATATTTTCTTCCGCACACAGACGAGTTAATTCTTGTAAAATCTGGGCGGAGACAGTCACATCTAAACTAGTGGTAGGTTCATCAGCCACAATTAATTTAGGATTGAGAAGGAGGGCTAGAGCGATCGCTACCCGTTGTCGCATCCCACCACTAAACTCATGAGGATACTGACTCCACCGACTCGCCGGGATTTTTACCTTTGCCAAGGTCGCCAGTGCTTTTTCCTTTGCTTCCTTGGCGGATAATTCTGGTGAATGTGCTTGAAGCGTTTCAATGCAATGTTTACCAATCGTCATCAACGGGTCAAGGCGCGTCATTGGGTCTTGGAAAATTAATGCTACTACTTCCCCCCGAAATTTCCGCAACTGAGTTGGCGTTAAATCAAATACCGGCTCCCCTTGAAAAGTTACTCGTCCTTCAATCTGGCTGGATGACGGTAACAACCGCATTACCGCCCGTCCTAACGTAGATTTACCACAACCAGATTCTCCTACCAAACCCATTCTTTCCCCAGGTTGGAGCGTCAAAGATACATCATCCACTGCCCAACTGAGTTCTTCCCCACCGCGCTGAGGATAAGCAACTCGCAAATTTTCTATACAAAATAAAGCTTCACTCATATTTATTTATCAGCCCAGAGCTACCAGCTAGAATAATTTCAAATTTTAGCTAGTGTATCAAATTCCCCAAAGCTCCTGCTCCAAATAAAAAACTCAGCGTCACTTTGTCTAACTCCAAACTAAAAAAGCGCCCCCCATAAGGAGAGCGCCTTTCATTCAAGTTATTGCTTCTATCTCAGAAGATTAACCGTTGATAGCAGGAGCAGTGAGAGCAACAGGAGCAACATCACCAGCAGCCAAGTCTAAGGGGAAGTTGTGAGCGTTGCGCTCGTGCATTACTTCCATACCGAGGTTAGCGCGGTTGATGATATCAGCCCAGGTGTTGATCACGCGACCTTGAGAGTCAATCACAGACTGGTTGAAGTTGA
>NZ_JADEWI010000103.1 GCF_015207705.1 Nostoc sp. LEGE 06077 | reverse complement strand
GTTCAGATTTGTTACTAGGATTCAATCATTTAATTGCCGCAATGAATCAATTTAAACCCTGTTATGCTTCTGGATGATTTAGCTTCTTTACTACTTGCTTAGTCCGGAAAGTGACAGAAGAGGGATATATTTCATTGAGGTTAGAGGCTACATATTTAATCTTGCTTGACATATCAAGTTTTCTTGAAATATTATTACCAACGAATGAGCTTTTTTTAAAATGTCAGGTGCAAATGTTCTCAGCAAAAAACTCTACTCAGGTTTACCAAAATTGCTGGCGCATTGCTGGCGAGAAGCTTTAGCGGAAGCAATAGGAACCTTTATTTTGGTATTTGCCGGTACTGGTGCAGTCATGGTGAATAGCATCAGTCAAAATGCTTTGACACATCTGGGGATTAGTTTTGTGTTTGGTGCTGTGGTGGCGGCGTTAATTTATGCGTTGGGACATTTAAGTGGCGCACATTTCAACCCAGCGGTGACACTGGCTTTTTGGACGAGTGGTTTTTTGCCTAAACGGCGAGTGTTGCCTTATATTTTGGCACAGTTAGGAGGAGCGATCGCCGCCTCAGCTTTACTAGTAATAAGTTTAGGAAAAGTCGGGAATTTAGGTGCAACTTTACCGTTGAATGGTAATTGGTTGCAGTCTTTAGTATTAGAGTTTGTTTTAACTTTTATTTTGATGTTGATGATTTTCGGCTCAGGACTAGATAGACGCGCACATATTGGTTTTGCGGGGTTAGCAATTGGTTTAACTGTAGGGGTAGAAGCCGCATTTATGGGGCCAATTACTGGTGCAAGTATGAATCCCGCGCGTTCTTTTGCACCAGCATTTGTTGGCGGAATTTGGCAACATCACTGGGTTTATTGGATAGCACCAATTTTAGGAGCGCAATTAGCAGTAGTAGTCTATCGGCAACTTTCCAATAACTTTCAAGACTGTCAGAAGTGAAGGTGATCTGTATAGATGGACTGTATTAAAGTTTGTGAAATTGCGATCGCTAGTTCATTGTTAAGTTTTTCTCCAGATTTGGATAGTGCGATCGCTACTACTAATTAACATTCCTTTTTGAGCAAATTGTACAGAGGTAATTTGTTCAGATTGCCCTAAATTACAAATTAATTCTCCTGTTTTTACATCCCACAATTTAATATTATGTTCATAACTATTGCTGGCTAAAGTTTTACCATCGGGGCTGAATACAATAGCACTAGGATAACAACCATAATCTGTTATAGAAATACAATAATCTTGCTTACCTGTTTGTAAATTCCAAAGTCGTATAGTTTGATCTATACCACTACTGCTAACTAGCTTTTTACCATCAGGACTGAAAACTACGCATTCAATTACATCCATGTGACCAGTTAGCTTGAAGAGAATTTGACCAGTCATATTACAGATTTGAATATCACAACCTACAGCCACAGCAATATTTTCGCCGTCTGGACTATAGGCTAATGAGTTAATATCATCACGAAATTTTGCTAGTGTACCCAGACTTGTTAATGTTTCTAAATTCCACAGATTAATAGCAGGCTTTTCGTTATAAAAATCTGTTACTACTGCCAGAATTTTACCTTCAGGATGAAGAGCAATAGCAATTGAACTACCTGTTTTTTCTGTCCAACTTCCTAATTCTTCACCAGTTAATGTATTCCACACCTTAACTAATCCTCTTGAGGTAGGTTCACTAGCACTAGCACTAACTAATATGCGTCCATCTGCTGTTAGAGAAAGATGATGAATTTCATCATCATGAGCTATTAAACTATGAAGGCATTGACGAGATGGTAAATGCCAAATTGAAATTTTACCATAACCAGCACTAGCAAGAATTTCACTGTTGCTACTGATGGCTATGCAGTAGATTGTAAAAGATTCAGTTAATGTTAATACACATTCCCAATCCATCATCGCTTTATTTTTGGGCTATCGTAAAAAGCTTGATTGGGAGATAGGAAAACTGTCATTAAACCTACCTCCTAAATCTACTTAATACTTCCTCTCTTTTGGCTCAAACATATTAATTACTACTGGGCGATATTGAATATCAATACCTGTGGATGAATAGTAAGCCATTGTATGTCTGAGGAAATTCACATCATCGCGCTGCGGGAAGTCTTCGCGGAAGTGTGCGCCGCGACTTTCTTGGCGATTGAGGGCTGATGCTAAAATAGTTTGTCCTACTACCATTAAACTTCGCAGTTCTAAAGCTTCTACAAGTTCAGTATTCCAACAGCTACCTTTGTCGTCTAAGAAAACTTGAGAATATTTTTGCTGGATTTCGGTGATTTTTTCCCACCCTTCACTCATTAATTCTTGGGTGCGGAAAACGCCGCAGAATTCGGTCATGGTATCTTGAAAAGCTTGGCGGACTTGGTTAATGCGATACTGTCCTGGTTGTTCTAGTAAGGCTTGAATTTCTTGCTGGGCTTCTGTAATGTAACGTTGCTCATCTATAGTAGGTAATTTACGTTTTTGGACATATTGAGCGATCGCCGCCCCAGTTCGTTTACCATAAACTACACATTCTAATAAAGAGTTACTACCTAGACGATTTGCGCCGTGAACGGAAACACAAGAGGTTTCTCCAGCGGCAAAGAAACCTTCAACGAAACTATTATCACTGCTGCGGACTTGACCATCAGTATTCACAGGTATACCACCCATACAATAATGAATTGTCGGGCGGACTGGCATTGGTTGAGTCACCGCATCAACGCCGACTAAGCGGTGGGCTTCTTCCCAACAAAAGGGAACGCGACTCATAATTTTTTCTTTACCCAAATGGCGCAAGTCCAGATAGACAAAGGGGCCGCCAGCGCTACCATCAAGATTTACACCACGCCCAGCACGAATTTCGTAAGCGATCGCTCTTGAGGTAATATCACGGGGGGCTAATTCCATTCGGCTGGGTGCATAAGTCGCCATAAAGCGATCGCCTTGGGCATTAATTAAATACGCCCCTTCCCCTCTGACTGCTTCGGAAATCAGCACTCCCACAGGATACAAGCCTGTGGGGTGGAATTGGACAAACTCCATATCTTGTAAAGGTAAACCGGCGATCGCTGTCATCGCCAAACCGTCGCCTGTGGAAGCATAATCATTAGAAGTGGTGTTATAAACGCGACCATAACCACCTGTGGCAAACATTACCGCTTTTGCCCTCAATACCTCAATCTGCCCATCTAATAAGTGATACATAACTATGCCCTTCGCCTGACCTTCTTCTAAAATCAGGCGCATTACGTACCACTCTTGATAAATCTGCACACCGTAACGCCGCAAGTTATTCACCAATTCGTGGAGAATGGCGTGACCAGTTTTATCGGCAGCGTAGCAAGTACGATTGTGAGAATGTCCCCCAAAAGCCCGTTGGGCGATGCGTCCATCAGGTAAACGCGAGAATAAAACACCCAGATGTTCTAAGTCAATTACCACATCTGGCGCTTCTTGGGCGAGAATGGCTACCGCATCTTGGTCTGCTAAATAGTCAGAACCTTTAACAGTATCAAAAGCGTGGGCTTCCCAAGAATCTTCAGAATCAACATTTTTTAACGATGCAGCCATTCCACCTTGGGCTGCAACCGAGTGAGAACGGATGGGGTGAGTTTTAGCTACTACTGCAACATTTAAACTAGGGTCAGTGCGGGCAATTTCCACAGCCGCCCGACATCCTGCCAATCCGCCCCCGACAATAATTACATCATGTTCCAGCATAAACTAGCCCCCGACTGCAAAAAGCTGCTGTTCTATTGTAGAGATGCGATTCACTGAGCAGTTTCTGATCTTTACAAAAAAATTCCCCGTCTGCTGACAGGGAAGTTAATAATTATTTCAAAATTTAACACCAACAATTATTAAATTCCACTACTTCCTACTATTCAGCTAGTAGCTTGTACAGGTCTTTGCTGGGAGATATTTCCCGGTATAGGTTCAGTCTTTGTCTTAGTTCCCGCTTCTATAGCAACTAATTCAATATGATTTAACAATGTAGTTACAAAAGCAAACAATAAGAAGGGCAGCGATAGCAGAACAATTAGACCTACTGTTGCTAAAGCATATACTGGTCGTTTAGCACCCATCAGCGCCAAGGCTGATGCCAAGCTAA
This sequence comes from Nostoc sp. LEGE 06077, assembly GCF_015207705.1. Lineage (GTDB taxonomy): Bacteria > Cyanobacteriota > Cyanobacteriia > Cyanobacteriales > Nostocaceae > Nostoc_B. The sequence continues at coordinate 6,623 of NZ_JADEWI010000103.1, read as the reverse complement.
GTGTAATGGTAATTAGCCAAACAATAATTTGACCATAGATATCACCAAAGGTCAGGGTGCAGACAAACCGATAATTTTTTATATCACTCATGTTCATTACAGTTGCCTCAAGTCTCTCCTATAGGTTCTACGTTAGAGCCATGTTTGCCTACAAAACAATTTCTAAATATTTTTGCAATGTTTGTAATATCACTTCATAATTTGATTTTTTTTATGACAAAAATAGTTGATTGAGCTAAGTAGCTATCCTGAAATGTATATACCAGGATGGATGAAAAAAGAATTAGAGATTTCTGTCTCTTGACATTTGGGCATCTGCCTTAACTTGATCCCAGTGATGACCAGACAACAATTCGGCTAAGTAATGCAAAATTTGCATAACATTCTGCATTCATAGTGATATATAAGTAAACACACAGAGGGGAGATAAGAAAATTGCTGATGAACTACTAATCACCATGACTACTCAAGATTCGGCGCTGATTCTGATTGCTGATGACGACAATATAACGCGAATTCAACTGCGTGAACTGATGGAATATGTAGGATATAGAGTTGTAGAAGCCAGTAATGGGTGCGAAGCGATCGCCATCTACACAGAATTACATCCCGATATAATACTGCTGGATGCGATTATGCCAGTCATGGATGGATTTACCTGCTGCGCTCAATTGCAAACATTGCCTGACATTCAAGACACACCCATATTAATGATTACAGCGGCTTATGAGCCAGCAGCCGTAGAACGAGCTTTTGCCGTAGGTGCGATCGACTACATCACTAAACCAATTCAATGGGTCGTACTATCTCACAGAATCCGCCATCTTTTGGCAGCATCTCGCGCCATCAAGCAATTACGTCAGCAAAGCCAACAGGCGCAACTCCAGGAAGCCCAAATTAAGATTGCCTTAGAAGCAGCCCGTATGGGGACTTGGGACTGGGATATCATCACCAATCAAGTGATTTGGTCAGATAACAAAGAAATACTGTTTGGCTTAGAACCTGGTACTTTTGATGGTCAGTATGAAACTTTTTTGAACTGCATTCACCCCCAAGACCGGGATTTTGTCAATATCTCGGTGATGCAAGCTGTGCAAACAGATGCAGAGTATGATAAAGAATTTCGCATCGTTTTAGCTGACGGTAGCATTCGCTGGTTAGTTAGCAAAGGTTTAGTCTTTCGCAATGCGGCTGGGGAACCTGTGCGAATGTCTGGAATAGTAATAGATATTACTAAGCGTAAACAGGCAGAAGCCGAACTGCGACAAAGCGAAGAGCGATTTCAAATCATTACCCGCGCAACTAATGATGTGATCTGGGATTGGGATTTGCTCACGGATCAAGTGTGGTGGAATCAAGGTGTACAAACACTGTTTGGTTATTCATTGGCTCAATTGAATGCTGATTTAAGTTGGTGGTATGAACGCATACATCCGGAAGATCAACAAAGAATCGAGACTGATATGTGGGATGCAATGAATCGCGGTCAACAATTCTGGTCGAATGAATATCGCTTTCGTTGTTATGACAATTCCTATGCCTATATTTTAGATCGGGCTTACATCATCTATGACCAGACAGGCAAACCTGTACGGATGATTGGCGCAATGATGGACATCACAGAAAGGAAGCGGGTACAGGCGCAATTGCAATGGCAAAATTTGCGATCGCAATTATTTGCTGATATCACCTTAAAAATTCGCCAGTCTTTACAAATCGACGAAATTCTCCAAACCAGCGTCACAGAGGTACAAAAATTACTTCATGCAGACCGGGTGTTAATTTTGCGGCTGCGGTCAAATGGTACTGTGATTACTCTCAAAGAAGCTGTGGTTCCCGGTTTAGCCGTAGCTTCAGGATGGCAAATTCACGAGCCAGCTTTCCGAGAAATGTATCTTTTAAAATACACTCAAGGAACAATTAACGCCATTAGTAACGTAGATCGAGAGCAAGCCAATATCCCATTACCTCACCTCAAACTGCTACGACAATTGGGTGTCCAAGCCAACCTCTCAGTGCCAATTTTTCGGCAAAATCAAATCTGGGGCTTACTGATGGCGCATCAGTGCGCCCATCCCCGTCAGTGGAATAACTGGGAAATTGAACTTTTGCAACAACTTGCAGATCAAATCGGTATTGCTTTAGCCCAAAGCCAAATTTTAGAAACAGAAACTCGTCAACGCCAAGAACTCAGCCGTTCTAACGAAGAACTGCAACAATTTGCCTTTATCGCCTCCCACGATTTACAAGAACCACTACGGAAAATTAAAACCTTTAGCGAACGGCTGATTAGTATTTGTGGCGACGCTTTACCCGCACCTGCATCTGATTATCTGGAACGAATGCAGAATGCCGTTTTGAGAATGCAGACTTTAATCGAAGATTTGTTAACACTCTCACGGGTGACAACTAGAGCGCAACCTTCTGTAGCTGTGAATTTAGCTCAAATTACCCAAGAGGTATTGTCTGATTTAGAAGTGCGAATACAGCAAACAGGCGCAACCATAGAAGTTGGGGATTTACCAACAATTAAAGCTGATCCCTTACAAATGCGACAATTAATGCAAAATCTGATTGGCAATGCCTTGAAATTTCACCGTCCACAAGTGCCACCCATTGTCAAAATCTATAGTCAATATTTAAACAATCAATCAGAACAATTAGTGGTGGGTTTGGAACTTTGTCAAATTATCGTCGAAGATAATGGTATTGGATTTGAACAAAAATATAGCGATCGCATCTTTCAGATTTTTCAAAGGTTACATGGTCGTCGAGAATATGAAGGTACAGGCATTGGCTTAACTATCTGCCGCAAAATTGCCGAACGGCATTTTGGTCGCATTACTGCTCAAAGTAACCCAGCGCAAGGGACAAAATTTTTGGTCACTTTGCCGATTAATTCTCCTACAGAACTTTTATTCCTACAGAGGGATTACTAAAACTCCTAAAAATAAGGTTTATTGGAAAAATACAGCCTTTAATTACCAGCAAATGACAGAATTTATCAATTAACAGCCAGAAGATACAATCCTCCATGAGTTTGGTAAATTACGCGTTAAGACAGTTAATCAAAAACTAGGATATACAAATGTACTTTATTTTTCACAAATGCAATAGGACGGCTATAATTCTCAACTCTGAATCTTGACACCAATTGCCAAAATAATTGAGACAGGTGGATTGACAGAACCTATATCCACAAAGCCATTTCCCAACCAAAATCTAAAGCCCTATATATCAAGCTAAATTCAAAATTTACAATATAAAATTTTTTCCCAGCTTTAATTCATACTAATAACTATATGTATTAAGGAGACAGCACAGAGTGAAAGGCCGGCAACCAACCGTGACTATCTTAATGGCTGATGATGATGAAGACGACAGTATGTTAATCCGTGAGGCGATAACAGTCAGTCAATTGCCAATTGATTTATATGCCGTGAGTAATGGCGAGGAATTGATGGATTATCTTTATCATCGTGGTCAATACGCTGACACCAGCCTAGCTCCACGTCCCGGCTTGATTTTACTGGACTTGAATATGCCCAAAAAAGACGGTCTGGAGGTACTCAAAGAAATTAAAACCAACCCCGAACTACGACCAATTCCTGTTATCGTCCTGACCACCTCAAAGGCAGAAGAAAATATTTATCACACTTACAGTTTGGGTGCTAATTCTTACATAGTCAAACCTATGACATTTTCCGCCTTAGTAGAACTAATGAAAACGTTAGGGAAATATTGGTTTGAAACTGTGGAATTACCACTAGCAGTAGCGGGAGGAAGAAATGAACAAAAACCCAATCAGAGTTCTGCTCATTGATGATGACGAAGATGATTATATTTTGACTCGTGATTGGTTCGGTGAATTTCAAGCAGCTGGTTGTGAGTTGTCATGGATAGATAACTATGCAGATGCCAAGCAAGCGATCGCCCAAAATCAACATGATATCTATCTGGTAGATTATCGTTTAGGTATCCACAACGGACTCGAACTTTTACGCGAAGCCGTGGCTAACGGTTGTGCTGCGCCAATCATTTTGCTCACAGGTCAAGGTGATAGAGAAATTGACATCGAAGCCATGAAAGCCGGCGCAGCAGATTATTTAGAAAAAAGTCAGTTAACAGCACCTTTACTAGAGCGTTCCATTCGCTATGCCATAGAACGCAAACAAACAGAACACAAAATCCGCGAACAAGCAGAATTACTAGATGTTGCTACCGATGCAATTTTTGTGCGTGATTTAGATGACCAAATTTTATTTTGGAACAAAGCCGCCGAAACTTTATACGGTTGGCGCAAAGACCAAGTAATTGGTAAAAAAGTCCCAGCACTATGGCAAGAAAAAAACTTGTCTCGTTTGCAAGAAGCATTACAGTTATTGATGAAAAACGGCTCCTGGCAAGGAGAATTACACCAAACAACAACATCTAATAAAAAAATTATTGTCGAAAGTCGTTGGACACTGGTGCGAGATTTTGCACATCAACCCCAAGCAATTTTGGTAGTAAATACTGATATTACCCAAAAACAACAACTAGAAGCGCAATTTCTCCGGGCGCAAAGATTAGAAAGTATTGGCACCTTAGCCAGTGGTATCGCCCACGACCTAAATAATATCTTAGCGCCCATTTTAATGACCGCCCAACTCTTAGAATCACAGTTACAAGATGAACGTTCTCGGAGATTGGTACCCATATTAACGGCTAACGCTAAACGTGGGGCAAACTTAGTCAAACAAGTACTGTCTTTCACTCGCGGGATTGAGGGAGAACGTACCCTATTGCAATTCAAACACTTAATTATCGAAATCCAGCAGATTGTTAAAGAAACCTTTCCTAAAACCATAGAAATTACGACTCGACTACCGCCAAACCTTTGGGTAATCTCTGGTGATGCAACTCAACTACATCAAGTGCTGATGAATTTGTGCGTTAATGCCCGTGATGCCATGCCCAATGGGGGAATGTTGAAAATTACCGCCGAAAATCTCCTGATTGATGAAAATTATGCCAATATGCACATTGATGCTAAAGTTGGCCCCTACGTTGTAATTTCTGTAATTGACACAGGTATTGGCATTCCTACAGAAATATTAGAGCGCATATTTGAGCCATTTTTTACTACGAAGGAACTTGGTAAAGGCACTGGATTAGGACTTTCTACCGTCCTGGGTATTGTCAAAAACCACGGTGGTTTTATAAGTGTCTACAGCGAAGAAGCCCAAGGTAGTCAATTTAAAATATATTTACCCGCCCAAGAAATCACAGAAACCCTCGAAGAAGTAGAACCAGTATTTCCTCGCGGTAACGGAGAACTAATTTTGATTGTTGATGATGAAGCAGCCATTCGAGAGATTACTAAAACATCTCTCGAAAGCTATAACTACCAAGCTATTACAGCCAGCGACGGTATTGAAGCTATTGCTTTGTACGCCGAACATCGAGATGAAATTTCTCTAGTATTAACAGATATGGTGATGCCTTCTATGGATGGACTCACCACTATCCGCACACTGCAAAAAATTAACCCAGAGGTCAAAATTATCGCTATTAGTGGGCTGGCTTCTAGCGATAAGGTGAACGCCGTTTATGATATTGGGATTAAAGCTTTTTTGTCTAAACCTTACACAGCTAATCAGTTATTAGAAACAATTAACGTGATTAAAAGTAGCAAGTGATTGTAGCATTTCTATTCACCTGAGTTCATCCGCATAATTCATGATTTGATTCCTTTGAAGCTTCCTTCTACAACTTTGGATGATAAAAATTTTTTTCAATATTGTTACAAAAAATCTGAAAGAATCTGCAATAGTTTTAACTCCTTCCGAAAATACAAAAAAGGATATCCTAGAATGTTTTGATGTTCACCCAGATAAAATCTATGTAACATCTCAACCAATAGTTTCTAATTTTTGGCAAATTAAAGAAGATGCACTTTCAGAGTTTTTACAAAAATATCAACTTAAAGTCAAACAATACATTCTCTTTGTAGGTGCGATTGAACCAAAGAAAAATATAAGAAGAATAATAGATGCTTATAGTGGGTTAGATACCGATATGCCCCTAGTAATTGTGGGTAAGAAAGGATGGTTGTGGGAAGATGAAATTGGTAAATTAGAAAGATTATTGGGTAATAGTTTTTATCAAAAAGTAAAGTTATTAGAATATGTACCAAAGCAAGATTTAAATTTTTTATATCAAGGTGCTTTCTGCTTTGTTTTCCCATCCTTGTATGAAGGATTTGGCTTACCACCATTAGAAGCCATGTCTTTAGGGTGTCCAGTAATCACATCTAATGTTTCTTCTTTGCCAGAAGTTTGTGGTAATGCGGCTTTGTATGTAGATCCCTATAATACCTCTGAAATTAGACAGGCGATCGCCAAATTAATTAACCATCCGCAACTGCGATCGCAAATGATCAATGCAGGGAAGGAACGGGTAAAGCTTTTTACAATGGAAAATTATGCTCAAAAACTGTATGCAGCTTATATACCCCTCTTCTGTCACTTTCCGAGTATTCTAAATAAAAGGATTAAAAGAAAAAACTCTGGAAGGTAAGCAGGGCAATGGATGTGGAATTACAAATCCTGAAACATTTACGTCGAGACGCTCACCCAACA
>NZ_JADEWI010000025.1 GCF_015207705.1 Nostoc sp. LEGE 06077 | reverse complement strand
GATGGAAGAATACTTTAAATAATCTTCGTTTAATTGTTCAACCTCTTTTATTATTTTGGTTGATTTATCCCTGGCTAAATGTTTTTCCCAATTCCGATTTATTGCTTGGATTTAATCACCTAATTTTTACAATGAACCAATTTAAACCTTTTTTCTCTTCTGGATAATTTCATTTATTTACTACTTGCTTATTTCGGAAAGTGACAGAAGAGGGTTAACCCAGGACGAATCGCTACTAAAAAGCGCATCCGTTGAGTTAAAGATACTAGAGTTGATGCCACAACCCAGGCATCTTCGCATGACCTACCGGTGGGTAACAATGCCCCTGTGTAACCCAGGTCATCCACTGCTTGTGCAATTTGTCGAAAGTACTGAAAGCTAACAGATCTCCCGCCTGTTGCTGTTCCCAAGTACCGCCCATCGCCGTGGGTAGGGATGAACCATAGTAGCTGCATGAGTCTTAATCCTTATTAAAGACGGTAACTTTATCGACTTACCGTATTTTGCTTTCATAAAGAGTATCACACATCAAACTCACGGAAGCAAGAGGTTTTTTTAGTCAGTGCATCATCAGTTTTTGATTGGGAGCATAGAAACACATAAAAATTCCAGCGATACACCCTCAACCCTCCAATGCGGGTTGTTACTGACGATACTCCGCAAAAGCCAACTTTGTTTGTGTTGCTCCAGAGCAAAGTTTGAAAGGCTGTGGGCTATTGATCTCATAACGAGAGGATCAAAAATATTTTCTTGTGATTAATTCTGACTTGTGAATTCTGCTTCAAGTATATTAATTTACTAATTCTTATATTTTTTGTTAAACTAACTTTAAATTACATAAAGCCAATAGTTTTACCGGATTTTATTTTATACATCATCACTAAAATCGCAATTCAGCTATTAGCTATGAGTAATAGGTACTAAATTTATTTTTATACATTAAGGAGATCAGAAAATGGGGCCGATGTTTATTAATGCTGATGATTGGCCACATATAGGATTTAGACTAATTATGGCGCTGCTAGTAGGTTGCATGATTGGGTTTAACCGTCAGCAAGGTGGTAGACCGGCCGGAATGAGAACATTTATGTTGGTCAGTATGGGAGCCGCTTTGTTCGTGATGATTCCCTTACAGGCTGAAGGTGATAGTCCCTATGCAGCAACTAATGCTTTAAGTCGGACAATTCAAGGTGTTGCTACTGGGGTAGGATTTCTCGGAGCCGGATTGATTTTACAAGACTCACCAAGAAAAAGTGCTACTCCTAAAGTACGAAATTTAACTACAGCTGCTTGCGTATGGACAGCAGCAGGGTTAGGTGCGGCTATTGGCTGTGGTTTATGGCAAATGGGATTATTAGGTGGACTATTGACGTTGATTACCCTCAGTGGCGTGAAACATATTAATAAGTCAATGGGATTTAAGTTTGGGAAGAGTGACAAAACAGTAGCTCAAGAGAAAGTCAATATCTTTGAGCCTGATGATAATGATTAATTGTAGGATTTGAGTTTTCTCTTTTTTATAAGCTTTAGGCGATCGCATCCAAGCAATATTCGACCAACATCCATCAGAATCAGGTGATGGCTGTCTTTTATGAGAACTTGATCAAAATAGAATATATACGTCCGATTTGAGCCAACTTTTCCAGACATTGGTATAAGTCTTACATCTGTGTAAAATAACTAGGCAGATCAGCAACGAATATCTGGAAACATTATGGTTAATCCTAAGATTGGCATTATTGGTGGTAGTGGACTATATAAAATGGCAGCACTGAAGGATGTAGAAGAAGTGCAAATTCAAACTCCCTTCGGTTCACCTTCAGATGCTGTGATTTTGGGGATATTAGAAGGAACACAGGTGGCTTTTTTAGCGCGTCATGGGCGCAATCATACCCTGCTACCATCGGAATTACCATTTCGCGCTAACATCTATGCGATGAAGCAACTAGGTGTAGAGTATTTAATTTCGGCTAGTGCGGTTGGTTCTTTGAAAGCCGAAGCGAAACCATTAGATATGGTAGTACCAGATCAGTTTATAGATCGCACTAAAAATCGGGTTTCCACCTTTTTTGGCGAAGGAATTGTGGCGCATATTGCCTTTGGAGAACCGATTTGTCAAAATTTAGCTGGAGTATTAGCAGAGGCGATCGCATCTCTCAATTTACCAGATGTCAACCTACATCGTGGCGGCACATATATCTGCATGGAAGGGCCAGCATTTTCCACCAAAGCCGAATCCAACCTTTACCGTAGTTGGGACGCAACAGTAATTGGTATGACAAACTTACCAGAAGCCAAATTAGCCAGAGAAGCAGAAATTGCCTATGCTACCTTGGCACTAGTTACAGATTACGATTGTTGGCATCCAGATCATGATAGCGTCACCGTCGAAATGGTAATTGGTAACTTACAACGCAATGCAGTTAACGCCCAAAAAGTAATTCAAGAAACAGTCCGTCGTTTGAGTGAAAATCTACCTTCCAGTGATGCACACTCCGCCTTGAAATATGCAATTTTAACTCAATTAGATCAAGCACCAACGGCAACAAAAGAAAAATTGCGGCTGTTATTACAAAAGTATTTATAAATGTAACTTGGGTGAAGCGTAGCACAAGCAAACATAGATATCAGTGTTGGGTTTCACTCTTTACCTAGCTATCATGATGTACAGCTTTGTTGATATTGTGATTACTAGAAGCGATCGCCCCAAGTCAAGCGATAATTACAATGCGCTAAAAGTAAGCAAATCCTGCCTCTAATTTCTTACTAATACTTGTCAGAACCGAAATAAATCAATGCTTGTGAAAGCAATGTGGTGCATCTCTATTGCGAAGTATTGGCTGCATACCTTGATATCGCTAACTTCGACCACGCAATCAAGGTATGCAGTATTAGCTGCTGAAAGTCTTACAGCTTAGGCAGTTGAACAAGTAACCTCATTTTTTTCTTAATGAGCTTTCTTACTTACGCCCAATCCATAAATAAATCAAGGATTTTACGAATGTTCCATTGGGAGCAGTATAGCCACAATTAGACAGTGACTGTTTTAGCTTGAAATGTCTAATCGAAAATTTAAGAAATTAACTTCTGAATAGGGTTACATGACATTCAACTCTGAATAAATTGGAGACACAATTATTTTTATCTGGCTAGAGTGATGAAAGCGCAGTAGTTACTTAGGCAACTTGAGACACTCTTTGCTGAATAGGAATTTTAACAATGAATGCTGTCCCGTTTCCTGGGGTAGATTGGCAGTTAATATTACCGCCGTGCTTTTCTACAACAATTTGGTGGCTGATAGATAAGCCTAATCCGGTTCCTTTACCCGCTGGTTTAGTTGTAAAGAAAGGTTCAAACAACTTTGCTTGTACTTCTTGACAAATGCCTGGGCCGTTATCAGCAATGTGAATAGTAACCCAGTCATCTCCAATCATACTTGTACGAATTTCGATTCGGCTTGGTTGTTGTTTAATTTCCTCAAAGGAACGCTGTTGATTGTAATCATCCAAGGCATCAATAGCATTAGATAGAATATTCATAAAAACTTGGTTGATTTGTCCGGCATAGCATTCCACTGGTGGTAACAAACCATAATTTTTTACTATTTCGATTTCGGGATGCTCTGGTTTTGGTTTAAGACGATAATTTAAAATTGTGAGCGTGCCATCCAGACATTCATGAATATCAGTCTCCGTTCGGTTAGCATCGTCTGTACGCGAGAAAACCCGCATGGATTTGACAATTTCACGAATTCTGCGTGCGCCAAAATTCATCGAATTGAGCAATTTCAATAAATCACTCTCAAGAAATTCTAGGTTTGTTACTTCTAATTCTGCTTGAATTCGAGGTGTAGGATGAGGATATTCTTCTTGATACAAATGCAGAAGATGTAGAACTTCTTGAGTATATTCATTTGCATGAACGAGATTGCCATAAATGAAATTTACAGGGTTATTAATCTCATGAGCAATACCAGCTACCATCTGTCCTAAGCTGGACAGTTTTTCACTTTGAATTAGCTGAATTTGTACTTTTTTAAGGTACTCATAAGCTTGGCTAACTTCTGTAACTTTTTGCTCTAATAGGACATTTTTATGCTCTAGTCTTGTGGCTAAATCATGCAGTTTTAAGTGCAATTTTACCCGTGATAAAACTTCTTCTTGTTGGAAAGGTTTAGTGATATAGTCTACAGCACCTACTTGGAAACCTTCAATTTTCTTGCTGGTATCTGACAGTGCCGTCATAAAGATAACGGGAATATCTTGAGTTTTTGGATCTGCCTTTAATAAACGACAAGTTTCAAATCCATCTATTTCTGGCATCATGACATCTAACAAAATTAAGTTGGGTAGCGCATATTTGACCCGCTCTAGTGCGACTTTTCCTGATTTCGCTACCCACACTTCCAGACCTGCTTGATCCAAGGTATCAGACAAGACACCTAGATTAGCAGGATTATCATCAACAATTAGAACTGTCGTAATTTGTTCGATTGTAAGGCTCATAACGCTTACTTGTGAGGGTGAATTAAGGCCAGAATTTCTTGGTCTTGAAAACCTTTTGCCAGTTGATGCAGCTGTTTGGCAAAGGGAACATATTTTTGATCTATTTGTGAGATTAATGCTGCCTGTTTTATGATTCCCCTAAAATTGCCTTTCATTACTAACTCATACAGAATTTCTAATTCGGCTGGAGGTGGTAAGACTAGTTCAGGATGCGCTTTAAATATCTGATTTTCATTTGTCTGCTCTTCATACAGCCATTCTAAATTCAGATGTTGTCGCAATTTTTGAAATAGCACGATCGCCTGTACGGGTTTAGGCAGAAAATCATTACCGCCTGCTTCGATGCTGCGATGTTGATCGCTTTCAAACACGCTGGCTGAAGAAACAATAATGATGATGTTTTTAAAAGCTTCTGACTGGCGAATGCGCCCGATTAACTCAAAACCATCCAGTTCTGGCATCAGCAAGTCAGTAAGCACGAGATCTGGTTGAAATTCTAAAATCTTTTGCCAACCTTCTTCCCCATCATTAGCTTCCACAACTTCAAAGCCAATGGGAGTGAGCAAGTTGTTAATTACCGAGCGGTTTTCCCATTTATCATCAGCAACCAAAATCTTGGGTTTACGGTCTTTGATACCGATAATTTGTCCATAGTCGTCAGCTTGAGAGGTTTTCACCCATTCTTGGGCTTCTGGCAGGTAGACATCAAACCAGAAAATACTGCCTACACCGCTCTCACTTTGAACTTGAATGGTGCTGTCCATTAATTCCACAATTCTTTGGCTAATGGCCAATCCTAATCCTGTGCCTTCAATTTGTCGTTGTCTGTCACCTGCTTGCTCAAAGGGTTGAAAAATGCTTTGGAGTTTGTCTTGAGCGATACCAATTCCACTGTCGCGGACTTCAAAGCGGATTTTGCCTTCTGAGGCATAGCTAATGGTAAAGGTGACTTGACCTGCATCGGTAAATTTGATGGCATTACTGAGGAGGTTAATTAATACTTGTCGCAGCCGCTTTTCATCAGCACGGATACCAACGGGTAGTTCCGAAGCCATCTGATAACGGAATGGAATGCCTTTTAGTTCCGCTCGAATGCGACACATCTCCGCTACACCTTGGAGGAACGCAGGAAAGTGGAAATCGCTGGTCATCAGTTCCACTTTTTGGGCTTCGATTTTCGACAAATCGAGGATATCGTTAATTAAGGTGAGCAAATGAGAACCGCATTGATAAATGACATCAATACGCGATCGCTCGTCTTCATGGAGATTTTTAGAACGTTGCAAAATTTGGGCATAGCCGAGGATACCATTCAGCGGTGTGCGTAACTCGTGGCTCATGTTAGCGAGAAATTCGCTTTTGGCATGACTGGCGGCTTCTGCTGCTTCTTTAGCTTTAGCAAGAGCGATTTGGGTTTGTTTGCGCTCATGAATATCGGTGTGGACTCCAATCCACTCTCTGATACTGTTATCTGCGTCCAAAAGTGGTACTGCTCGGACATTCATGTAGCGATACTCACCATCGTGGCGGCGCAGGCGATGTTCCAATTCATAAAGTTTCCGGTTAGCCAGGGCATCTGTCCAAATCTCGATAGTGTGTTCTTGATCCTCAGGATGAATAGCATTCAGCCATCCCCAGCCTTTTAACTCCTCAAAAGATTGTCCAGTAAACTCACTCCATTGGGGTTGGTGAGTGACAAATTCACCCTCTGCTTGGCTATACCAGATGATTTGGGCAGTGGCTTCAATGAGCTTGCGGAATCTTTCTTCGCTGAGTTTTAGTGCAAGTTCTGCTTGTTTGCGATCGCTAATATTGCGCGTGATCGCAATAATGCCCAAGATGTTACCATGCGTATCCCGCCAAGGAGCCTTGGAAGTCAAATAAGTTCCTTGACTTTTCCCATTAGAGAGTTCTTCCTCGTAAGTTACGCCAACACCTGTTTCTATTATCTGGCGGTCTTTTGCCATGATTACAGATGCAACTTCAGGTGGAAAAACTTCAGTATCGTCTTTTCCGATGACTTCCTCAACAGTTTTGCCCAGAAAGTTCGCAGAACTAGAATTGAGGGTAAAATATACTCCCTTACAATCTTTAACAACAATAAAGTCTGGTGTGCTTTCTAAAATCGAGCGCAGTAATATGTTGCTTTCTTTTAAAGCGGTTTCTGTTTGTTTGCGCTGAGTGATGTTTTGAGTAAACATCGTAATTCCGCCGATTTCACCGTTTGTCAGATGCCAAGGACGGAGTGACCAGCTTACCCATTCGACAGAACCATCTGCTCGTGGATAGGGGTCTTCATCACGTTGAGCGATCGCTCCTGCTAAACACTGTTGGTGAATCTGCTTCCATTCTGAGGGAATATCACGAAAAACCTCGTAATGAGAGCGTCCAATAATGTCTTTAGTCAGGTTATAGTCTTCTAGCCATTTGCGACTCACAGCAACATAGCGCATATCTCGATCAAATATAGCTATTCCCATAGGAGCATATTCAATCGAGTTATGCAGAGCTATTTCTGGTGGATGGGAATTTATATCAATTTTCGCTCCAATCCCCTGAAATTCAATGTCCTGAGGGTTGCTTTGCTCTGGTATGTAGCTCATGCTCTTTGATACTTGTTCTCCTGAAAGTGGTCAGAGGGGAATCTGCTGTTGGGTCGTTGGCAAATCTACTTGAGATTCAGAGTTCCCTAGAAATTCTGAAAACTAACAAAAAACTAAGTTGAGATTGCTTTATTATGGCAATTCAATAAAGCTACATATTTTGTTATTTACTCATAACATTTATTAAAAATTACGTATTGTAATGCAACAAAGTGTGAAAATACCCCATTTATGAGGTATCCCGAATACTGTTTTCTTCAAATTGAAATTATTTGGACTTTATTTGCTGCTGCTGTAGCTTTTTCACGTGCCTGTTGAACATTTGCAGCTTTTGCTAAAGCCACACCCATATGGCGATAACGATGAGCAGATGGTTTACCAAATAATCTAATATTAATTTTTAATCGTATATAAAATTGACGGTCAATATTGTTGAGAACATCATTAACATCCCACCAAGCAAAATAGAGATCGCCAATCCGCCAGTTGCCCAATCCAGCACATCAGTGTTATCCATCTTAAAAATCAACTCCGCGTTTGAGTTCTACGCCTTGATTTGCATAGTGTTTGTGGCAGTATACCTCAGAGTGGATACTGGCTAAATCAAAGTAAGCTGGTTGCTGTTGGCAACGGCCTGTAATGATAATTTCTGTGTCGCGGGGTTTGCGGAGTAAGGCTTGGACGATGGGTTCTACTGGGAGAAGTTCTAAATCTACGGTGGGGTTGAGTTCATCTAAGATGATAGTTTTATACAACCCAGATGCGATCGCAGTTTTGGCAATTTCCCAACCGCGTTCGGCTTCGACATAATCTAATTCTTGTCGAGAATTACGCCACACGATCGCATCTCGGCCACAGCGTTGATGATCTACTACTTCTGGATAAGATTGTTGCAAGGCGGCGATCGCTGCGTCTTCTGTATAACCGCTACCACCTTTGAGCCATTGCATAATTAACACGCGGGTAGAACCGGGATGGTTAATCCCTCTACCAATGGCTTGTAAGGCTTTACCCAAGGCGCTAGTAGATTTACCTTTACCTGCACCAGTATAAATTTCAATCCCCTCAATTAATAGCTGTTGGGCTGTGGGGTGGTGTTGCGGTTTCATTTCCGAGTGTAAATCGGCAATTTCCAGCAACTTTTCGGGTGCGCCGCGTCCGGTGGCGATGATTTCCAATTCTTGCGGCTTAGATTTTAATGTCTGCACCACTTCATCTACAGGTAGCAAACCCAAATCTAGAACTGGATTAAGTTCATCTAAAACTACTACTGAATACAAACCAGAGGCGATCGCACCTTTAGCCACGTCCCAACCCCGTGCTGCTTCGGCGCGATCGTAGGGGATAATTTCTTCGGCACTAAAAAATTCGGCTCTTCCCGTCCGTACCTGATCAATTAAATGGGGAAATCCACGCTGCAAAGCAGCGATCGCACCATCCTCATCATAATCACGTTCTGGCCCTTTTAAAAACCGCAGCAGTAAGACGCGATTGGAATTACTTGGTGTATTGATTCCTAAACCAATCGAGCGCAGAACTACCCCTAAAGCCGCTTGAGATTTACCTTTACCCAAACCGTCATAAACGTGAATTTGACCTGTGAGTCGTTCAGAACGCGCTTGCGCCGTGCGAATACCAATGCCGTTCCTTGTCATCTCTCGAAAACCTGTAACGTAGCAGTCTCTAATCTTACCTAACCTCTTGCACTTCCAGATCTAAAAAATCTCTTTTGGGTGCTTCCATACAAGAGTTAGCAGGATATATTAACAGGGTAAATAGGGGTATACTGGCACACCAAGATCATAAACAGCGATCGCAATGCCATAATTGCCTCCATCAGCCTGATTATCCCAACGTTACCCTCTCACTTTCAACTTTACCATTGACCTTCTATGCTAGAAAATTTTACCCTGCCGCGACTTCTGCCCATTGGGGTGATGTTATTTAACCTGTTATTTTTCCTCATTTCTATCCCCATTGAGGCTTATGTTTTCAATCGTCGGCTCAAATTTGACAAAAAAACTAGTATTTTTTATGCCATAGCTACTAATCTCTTTTCTGGGACTCTTGGTTGGGTCATATTTTTTGTATTAGAACCAATGTTGCCTCCAGAGATTAAATCGGAATTAATTAATTATGTATTTTTTAATAACTTTAGATATCCGACTACCCAAGCGACTTTGATTTTAACTACTTTCATTATTTTCTTTGCTACTTTTTTAATGAAGTTTTTACTGTTACAACTTTTGGTCTTTACATTAAGAGAAGATGGTTGGAAAAAACCAGAAATTGTCGAAACATCTCAACGTCGACAGTTACGCCGTGCTATCCCCGGCATTAAATTGCAAACCACTAATTTAGTGACTACTACATTAATAGCCAATTCTCTTAGTTATACAGCGATTACAATTATTTTGTTAATTCGTAATCGATAAATTGGCACTTTTTTGGTCAAATAAATTATTTAGGGGTGAAATCATGAATGTTCTACTGAAAGATTTACTGGGCATATTTAAGTTTACTGAAGATATCTATGCCAGAGTTAAAAAAATATTAGTGCCAAAACAAGCTTATGCTTGGCAAACATTTATTTATTTAAGTGTATTTTCTGGGGCGCTATCTTATTTTGCCATAGGTTATGTCAGAGATATAATTGCATTTTGCGGGTGGTTATTTTTAATAGCTGGTACAGCTTGGTATACCACGGATGATCCCCTAAGAGTGCCTGGGACTTTTATGCCTGTAGGCGCAGTAATTACAGGTTTATTAGTGAGTGTTTTTGCTTTTGGCAATCAACAGGATGTCATTACACCAAGAACCATTGTACTTTGGCCTACTATATCGGCTTTAATTACAGCAATTCCTGAATTTATTGAAGGCTCAGATACGACATCTAAAGCGCAAATTCCCAAACCAGAAGTTAGGCAAAAAATCCTCGTTTTAGTTGCCAGTTGTATGATTTTAAGTTGCTGGCTACAATTTTACTTTGTCATGGATAAATGGCTACAAGAATATCCCAGCTTACGAGCAGATAATTTTCAGCGTAGCACCTTTGTCAGAAGAACAGATATTATCGAAAAAGTTCCGAAAAATGGCATTGTAATTTTAGATAAATTGCAACCACTAGTAGAACAACAAATAGATGAAAGACCTTGGTCACAAGTAGAAAGATGGCTGCTAGATGCAAAATTACAAGTAGGAAATTTGGGTAACAGAGTAATAGAAAAACAACTAGCTAGATATGAAGAAAAAGCTCTGTGGCGTGTGGAACCGCGTGTGGTTAACACAAAATCAGGTGGATATGTCTTAGATTTACTGAGTATTTGGCGAGGGCCTAGTTCTAGCCAAAAAGGATATTACTTAAAAAAATCTTGTCGGATTGACCCAGTAGCAACTTCGACTAAAAAAGCAATTACAAGTACCAACCCAGAGGACAAAATTGCTGTTGGAGAAATAGAATGCGATCGCGTCAGTAAATTTATCGCAGGTTCCCCTCCACCACAACAGTAATTTCGTGAGAGTAGGGGGAAAAGGGAGAGTATATGAATTACAACTCAGCACTCAGCACTTTTTAAAACCAATGAGAACTTTTGTAATTGCGAAAAATGTCTTTCAGGAAGTGGTGCGCGATCGCATTTTATATGTGATTGGATTTTATGCTTTAATTCTGGCGATCGCTGCACGAGTACTACCTGAAGTGTCTGCTAGTAATGAAAATAAGATATTTTTAGACTTTGGGATAGTGGCTATGAGTGCCATGAGCTTAATTGTCGTGGTATTTATAGGTGCTGGACTGGTTAAAAAAGAAATTGATAAACGCACTATTTTAGTGTTAATTGCTAAACCAGTTAGCCGGAGTGAAATTATTGCTGGTAAATTCTTAGGTTTGTCAGCAGTTTTGGCTATTTTAATAGCGACAATGACAGCTATTTATCTAGTATTTCTGCAACTGGAGAATATTCCTCATCCCACACTAAGTATTTTAATTGCCGCAGTTTTTCTGTTTTTACAGTTATCTTTAATCAATGCTGTGGCTATTACGTTGGGTGTGTTTACAAATTCCTTGTTGGCGGTAACTTTAACCTTTGCTGTGTACTTAATGGGGAATATCACTCAAGATTTAGTGAAATTGGGTCGTTTGAGCCAAAATCCAACGCTGGAAAGAATCACCCAAGGGTTGTATCTAATTTTGCCAGATTTATCCCGCTTAGATTTAAAAAATGATGCGGTTTATGGACTGCAAGCCTTACCTAATGCAACTATGTTAATCACAAATGCAGGCTATGGCGTACTTTATAGCATCATGCTGTTGGCGATCGCTAGTTTTGTTTTCTCAAAGCGGGAATTTTAAATATTAGTCAAAATCAAAAGCTGTTTGTAATTCTTAATTAATTTAGTGGATCTTTCTAAAAGAAATCTAAAGAGACCTAAGAGTAATAAAACCGAAGGGTAGGATGCAGATAACCTTTCGCTAACATGGCTGAAACCAGAATCTTCGCAGGTATATACCAACATAACTAAAAGTATTAGGTAGGAAACAACAATGCTGGAAAGTCTGGGAAGAATTAACAATCCATTAATCAGAAGCGTTGCAACAGCCGCTACAGTTTGCTCAGTAGTCACTTTATCTACTGCTATTGTCATTGGAGTCACTAATCCTAAAGATAAATCTGCTTATCAGCTTGGTGTCTATTCCTCAATATTTGGGGCTGCGGCTGGGGCAATACTTGGCTTAGTTTATACAAGTAAATCAAGTGAAACTACATCCACTCCAGATATTGAAGTATCAGACAGTGATGTTTGGCAAAATTGGCGAAATTTTGTGGTTGTGCGGAAGGTAAAAGAAAGCGAAGAAATTACCTCTTTCTATTTACAACCTGAAGATAAAGGGGAAATTCCTAACTTTCAACCAGGACAATTTTTAACGATTAAACTAGATATTCCTGGACAGAATAAGCCGGTAATTCGGACTTACTCGCTTTCAGATTATTCTAAAACTTGTGAATATTATCGGCTTTCGATTAAGCGAGAACTTGCACCAAATGGCTTAGATGTTATGCCTGGTATCGCATCTAATTTTATGCACGATCACATTAACAAAGGTGCAATTATTCCCGCCAAACCACCAAATGGTAAATTTGTTTTGGATGTGCAGAAATCCACCCCCGCAGTCTTGATTAGCAATGGTGTGGGAATTACACCGATGATTAGTATGGCGAAAGCTTCTACTCGTCTCAACCCTCAGCGTCCTATTTGGTTTCTACATGGTGCTAGAGATAGCGACTTCCATGCTTTTCAAGATGAAGTGATGGAAATTGCCCAACAAAATCATAATTTAAATGTACATATTCGTTATAGCCGTCCAAAACCGGAAGATACAGGTAAATATCACAGTGTTGGGTATGTTGATGCGGCTTTAATTCAAGAATTAAATATACAAGAAGCTGAATATTTTTTATGTGGTTCATCACCATTTATTCAGTCTATTACTGAGGGACTGAAAGCAGCCGGTGTTCCTAATAATAAAGTCTTCTTTGAATCTTTCGGTAAACCGATGAAAAGTGAGTCTGAAAAATCAACTCAGACTGTAACTCAAGGTGAAGAGTTCGCCGAAATTGTCTTTGCCAAATCTGGCAAAACTTTAACATGGCAACCAAGTGATGGCACTATTTTAGAATTTGCCGAAGCTAATGATATTAATCCGCCTTTTAGTTGTCGCGTTGGGGTTTGCGGTACTTGTATGTGTAAAGTCCAGGAAGGTGAAGTTGCTTATCAAGAAGAACCAAGTGCCACAACTGATCAGGGTTCGGTGTTGATTTGTATTTCCCAACCTGGAAGTTCTAAATTAATATTAGATATTTAATAAATTCTGGTGATTATCAATCAGCTTTAGCGACTAAAGTTACAGGCTACACAAACAAAACCCGCCTACGCGGGTTTAAGAATTTTAGCAAATACTTTAATTGATAATAATTATGTTAGGTTTGTAGATTGTACCTTCAGGCATAATAGTATCTCTGAGCTTACTATAAATTATTTTCGTTTCCCAAAGATTTGCATTTAACAAGTTTGCCTGAGTTAAATTAGTCCATGTTAGGTCTGCACCATTTAAGTTGGCTTCAGTTAAATCAGCCTCTAATAATATTGCACCACATAGACTGGCTCCTTGCAAATTAGCTCTGATTAATTTGGCTTCGATTAAAGAGGCTTCAATTAATTTGGCATAACTCAAGTCTGCTTCTGTGAAATCTGTACCACACAAAGAAGCTCCCCAAAAGTTACTATTACTACATTGCGATCGCCATAAATAAGACTCGCACAAATTAGCATAACTTAAATCAGCATTGCTCAAATTTGCTTGGGCTAAATTTGCCTCACTTAAGTCTGCACCATTCAAAATAGAACCAGATAAATTAGCACAGCTTAAATCTGCTCCCCGAAATTTAGCACCACTTAAATTTAATTCTTTTAACTCAATTCCTCGCAAATCACATCCACTAAAATCCTGCTGTTGACCACATTTGTCTGTAATTTGGCTAGAGATTAATTCTTGCACATCAACAAAACTTCTCATGGTACTCACCTCAGAGTGTCAATAATTGCAAAGCTCAATTGTGAGAGTCAATCAATTTTGGATTTGGGATTTGCCCCATAGATTAATCTTGAGGCTTAGATTATCAAAGAATTTTGAGAAAATTTGGACACTGTATATTGAGAGTACACTACTACCGAGAATTTGCTGAAGAAAAAAGTATTAATCATGAAAGAAAAATTTTAAATTAACGGAAAATAGGCTTAAATTGTATTTCTCACAACAAAACTTGCTGACATAAGTCAGGGAAAAGTAATAATATTGCTAAATTTATACATCAATTGATCTGCTCATATCCCCAACTTTTGAAAAAATTGGGTATCTTGTTATGCACTAATAAAAATAATTATTCTTCGCCCCAGGTTTGTAACTGAAAATACACTAAAACTAAAGTTACAGCTAACAGAACTGTCGCAGCAGCAGCAGCATACCCAAAATCAAATTGACCAAAGGCTTCTTGATAAATGTAGTAAACCAATAAATTAGTCGAATTTAACGGGCCGCCACCAGTAATGACGTAAACTTGCTCAAAACTCCGTAATGTAAAAATTGCTGTGGTGATTGTGGCAAAAATTAAAGTCGGGCGTAATCCAGGCAAAGTAATATGCCAAAATTGTTGCCAAGCATTTGCACCATCTAATTCGGCTGCTTCATAGCGACTGGGGGGAATTGCTTGCAACCCTGCTAAAAAGACAACCATATTAAAACCTAATTGTTTCCAAATACTTAAAATAATTAATACAGACATTGCCCAAAATGTATCTCCTAACCAAGAAATGGGTGCAATGCCAAATAAATTGAGAAATGCGTTGACAGGGCCAGTAGTTTGAAATAGCCAGCGAAACCCTAAACCAGCAGCTACTAGAGAAATTATAGAAGGTAAAAAATAGGCACTTCTTAATATTCCCCGCAAAGCTAAAGAACGATTTAATAACACTGCCAATCCTAGGGGAATAATTAAGCTGGGGATGACAGTAGCAAGGGTAAAATAGATTGTATTGCCTAAAACTTGCCAAAAATCAGGGTTAAGTAACAAGCGCCAGTAATTTTTTAACCCTACCCAATAAGTACCTGTGGATGTAAAACTACCAGCAGTGAAACTGAGGTAAAACAAATAGGCGATCGGCCAAATTACAAAAATACCTAATAAAATTAATGCGGGCGCAAGAAAAGTCCAAGCGGCAAATGTATCATTATCTAACCACGATTTATTACTATATATTTTTGGCATCTATTAATTTTTCCTTGTTGCTGTTATGACCTTTCGCCCTGATTCTACCTTTAGCTTGGTTTCTCCCATTATTAGCGATCGCCTACCATATAGTGATACTCCTATCAAACTAGGAATTTTAGCTTCTGGGAATGGCAGTAATTTTGCAGCAGTTGCCCAAGCTGTTGACGACGGGCAAATTAACGCCCAAATTCCAGTTCTAATTTACAACAATCCAGGGGCGAAAGCAGCAACACGCGCCGCAAGTCGTGGTATAGAAACGGTGTTATTAAATCACCGAGAATATAAAAATCGGGAAGCTTTAGATAGGCAAATTGTCCAGACTTTACACCAGCATGATGTAGATTTGGTAATTTTAGCTGGTTGGATGCGGTTGGTGACATCAGTTTTAATTGATGCTTTTCCTCACAGAATTATTAATATTCATCCGAGTTTGTTACCGAGTTTTAAGGGTCTTCATGCGGTGGAACAAGCTTTGCAAGCTAAGGTCAAAATTACTGGTTGTACAGTGCATTTAGTTTGTTTAGAAGTGGATAGCGGCCCAATTTTGATTCAAGCAGCAGTACCAGTATTAGCCGAAGATACCCCAGAAACACTCCACGCCCGGATTCAAATTCAGGAACATCGAATTTTACCACAGGGAATTGCGATCGCTGCTAGTCAACTCCAATCCAGACTGACACCTTCTTGATTTAACGTTGCTGCCTTTTCCAAAAATAGCTGGAAATCCAATTTGTTAATATATGGGCAACAATCGGCACTAACAAATTTCCACTCAATAAAGCGCTATATCCCAGAATTAACCCAACTACCGTTGCCCAAATTACATAAGGCCATTGTTGGGAACCACTGAGGTGTAAAACTCCAAAGCACAGGCTAGAGACAATCACGGCTACATGGTCTAAGCCTAAAGCTGGCAACATTACACCTCGAAATAATAATTCTTCACTTAACCCAGGTAGTAAACCCAGCCAAATTAAATCAGGCCAAGCTAAAGGTCTTAATACTAATTCTAAGTAATAGTCCGCACTTTGACGATATAAAGGCCACAATCGATAAACTAAACCACTCAAGGCGGTAATGAAAAGTCCTACGCCCAGTCCCCACAAAAAATCTATTTGGTTCCATTCCCACTTAAATAGGAACACATTACCAAAGCGTAACCACACTTTGGCAACTGTCCACAATAGAATTGCCGTCACCCCCATTGCTACCAGCACTTGGGTACGCGTCAAGTAGGGAATTTCTGGGTCTTGTTTTTGATGTTCTACCACGGGTTTTTAGGGAATAGGGAGAAAGATATATGAAGTATGTAGACGCGCAGCGGCTTGCCGAAGGCTAGTGTGAAGTATGAAATTTTATCCTTTTTACTTTTTACTTTTGCCTTTTTACTTTTGGCTATTGACCAAAGCATCTGGATTGATACCGGCTTTGAGGGCAACTAAAACACCTACTGCTTCTAAATATGAGTTTACCTGTATGGATTTAATTGCCAAAGCTTGGGCAGGAACTTGGATTTGCGTTGTATTATCTTTGACGGTAATTATTTGGCATTGGCTTTGGCTTAAACTGAGTAAAGCACTGCCACCACAAGCATTGGCAGGCACAATCACCGCATCTATTTGATCAGCCCAAATATCTTCTTGGCGAGACGTAAATAATTGTTTCTCGACAATAAATTGGGGGGCGCGACTCAAGCCGACAAGGACGCTTGGTAAAAAAGTATAGCCTAATTCTTCGGCGGCGGAACGAGGAGATAAATCAGGATAAGGGGGGGCGCTGGCGAGGGCTGGTGAATGGGCGCAAGGAATTTGCAAATTTCTGACTAGTAAGTGGCTGATTACAGCTTCTGCACCTGCTAAGGGATCTACGCCTTTACCTTGGCGATAGTTCTGCACAGCATCTTCATCTATATCATCAGGGAAACGGGCGACAACAGCGATCGCTTCTGCCCCTATTTTATTGATTAATATCTCTGCTGCGCGAAGTAAACTATCTGGATTGCCAATGGTTCCCCAACTAGCCCCTGATGGGGAAGTGCGTAATTCTACATTTAATGGGGCATCAGTAATTACGTAATCTGTGATAGTTAATCCCAGGGTTGCCCTAGCTGCGTCAGCGGCTTGTAAGTGTCGTAGCCGTAAATCTGGTTCAATACCTTGGTCTAAAAGCAAACCTACTTTATTATTGCGGACTGGACGCAAGCCCCAACATCCAGAGGCGAATTTGTCCAGCCCGAAACCTTCCACATAGAAAGCGTTGGGGATATTCCAATATAAACTTGCACCATTGAGGACATTGGGGTGAGTGATCAGGCGATCGCAAACCTGTGCTAATGTTCGAGCAACAGGTATAGCATCGCCAGCATAACCCCCAATCGCTGCCCCAACGCCAGTAGGTACAATTAAAATAGCAGTGTAAAGACGCATCTGAAGTGCTGAGTGAGTAGAGGTGTAAACTAACGTGAGTTTGATGAACCTCTCCCCAACCCCTCTGTCTTGAAAAGTTTTGCGCCGGGAAACCCGGACGCGTAAACTTTTCGCTCCGACGCGGAAAGGGGCAGAAATCTTCCTTGTTTTCAACAAAAAGATTAGGGTTTCAAAGCCTCTCCACCCGTGGGGGAGAGGTTTGGAGAGGGGTTTTTATATCTGTTGAACTTACGTGAAACTCCAAGTCTTAAACTTTACCAAGTAATACAATCCTTTAACACCACTCAGCACCAAAACTCATCACTCAGCATTAGCTTGAGTAATGACAGCTTCTACAGCAACTTTTTGTTGTGCTTCATCCACAGAAGTAATAGCCCAACGCAGAGGTTCACCTTGTTTTTTCAACTCAGCTTCAATTGCTGTTTGCAATTCAGTAGGAGTTTCTTGAATGTCAATTTCCGCAGTAATAAAATGAGTAGTCATTGCCGTTTATCCTATTAATTAATTTGTTCTACAATAGCCGAAGGAAGATGAAGTGTGAAGTAATAAATTTTATCTTTCATACTTCATACTAGCCTGCGGCAAGCCGCTGCGCGTCTACATAATTCACACTTTATTGATCTTTCCCAAATTGCAACTGATAAACAATGTCTTCTTTTTCAGTTTCAATTTTCAAATTAGAACGAGGATAGGAGACACAAAGTAATGCGTAACCTTGTTTTTGCAATTCTGGACTAACACCCATACCCTCGGTTTGGTCTACAGTTCCCTCGATGATTTGGGCGGCGCAAGTTGTACAAACCCCTGCATGGCAAGAAGCAGGCAACTCGAAACCAGTAGTTTCCGCTACTGATAAAATAGTTTCATCTTCAGGAACTTGCAGAGTCAGAATTTTACCTTGGTGACGCAGTTCTACGGTGTAAGTATTGGACATATACTAAAAAATGAGTGCAATAGACAAACTCATTATTATATCTGAATTATTTAATAATATTGCAGATATAGTCAATCACTAAATTTTTCCCTCTCATCGGGGAGCGATCGCGACAACTCAATAACCTAAAATTGAACTAAACGCTTGATTGAGCAATCGAGGGTGCGATCGCTTCATATAATCAAGCATCTTACAGAAAATCGGGGTCAATATTTAATTCGCGCAACTTGGCGGCTAGACGTTCTGCACGCTGTTTTTCTTCATCCGCACGCTGTTTTTCCTCGTCCGCACGCTGTTTTTCTTGTGCTGCTAATTCTTCGGGTGTCGGTACTAACTCCCCTTGTGCTGTAAAATAGCGTAATTGATTGTTCTGCACACCCAAGTATAAATCTAATTGCTGACTCCATAACCAACTTTGGGGATTTGGTTCTATGGGTTGGTAATTTCCATCTACTAAATGAAACCCGACAAATTCTAAATTATTGGGGTCAAACCAAAAATATTCTGGTGTGCGAAATATATCTTGGTAAATTTGTTTTTTTAAGCCTTTATCTGTAGCCTTTGTGGAAGGGGAAAGTAACTCGACAATGATATTAGGATACTTACCGTCTTCTTGCCAGATTACCCAACTTTTGCGGGGTTTTCTTTCACATCCTCGTACGACAAAAAAGTCAGGGCCGCGAAATTCTTCTGATTTAAGTTGACGTTGGCTGTAGTAAATTGTCAGATTCCCCGCAGCATAAAAGTCATTGCGGTTTTGCCACCACAATTCTAAACATTGTAATAACAGAATAATCTGGCGTAGATGTAAATCGCTTTCCAATGGTGGTTCGTCACTTTCAATATCTCCTGGTGGAAATATTATATCTGCTGCTGGTTCTAATTCTTGGGCGACTGACATGACTTGATTATGCCTAGGGGTATGATTGGAACAATTCGCAATTCGTAAGTAGTGAGAATAACTTACAAATATGTTGTTAAGACTTAACTGTTACTGCTAACTGTAATCCCAAAGCATCCAACAAAGCATTTAAATTATAAAATTCAATATCCCCTTTTTCTAAAAGCCTTTGCTCAAGTTGATAGTAAAGTTGTTGGACTTGTGCAGAAAATTGATTAATTCCTCCCTGTGCTTCTATGACACTTTTCAGTGCTTTACTTAACATTTTAGGGTCGCCTTCTTCTAAAACAACTTCGATATAAGCTGCGGCTTCTAGTGGATTTTGCAGGTCTTGTATCAGTTTTTCGTGATAGCTTGTACTTCTAGGCATCATCTCTACTCCTGTAGTCTTGCCAATATTTTTTAGCTTTAACAATATCTTTATCTTGAGTGCTTTTATCACCACCACACAAAAGAATAATAATTACTGAGCCTTCCTCACCAAAGTATATGCGATAGCCAGAAGCATAATCTATTCTAAGTTCAAAAACTCCATCACCAACTGATTTGGCATCACCTAAATTACCCTCCTCTACTCGGTCAAGTCTTACTCTGATTTTAGCTTTTGCTCTTCTATCCCGCAGAGAGTCAAACCACTCAGAAAAAATATCTATACCATCAGGTCTTAAATAATTCCTGATTTCTTTTGGTTGAACTTCCATGATAAATTTGAAAATGCTTGAGTAAAAGAGTTTGATCCATTACTTTAATAATCACAAAGAAATTAGTTATAATTATTTACGGGACGCGCGATCGCGAATTCTTTTGCTTGTGAAAAGAGAGGCGGATAAATTTTATCAACTCACTCTTGTCCATTGAAGTAGTGTTTACTAGTGGCGGAATCAATAAACTTGAAGCTTACAAGGATGGGCATTGCTTTCGTAAAGCCTGGAAATATGTGGCAAAATTAATAGCCATGCCCACCTTCTGTTAGCTAGGCGTGGTAATAGGTCTTGCTTGATAGGCATTTTTGATTGCTATCCAGCTACTCGCAATTGGCATTCGCCAGCCTGTACCAAAGGCGCGGTCTGTAATTTTCAAGCCGG
Source organism: Nostoc sp. LEGE 06077 (assembly GCF_015207705.1). Classification (GTDB taxonomy): domain Bacteria; phylum Cyanobacteriota; class Cyanobacteriia; order Cyanobacteriales; family Nostocaceae; genus Nostoc_B. Next base: position 63,892 of record NZ_JADEWI010000025.1, on the reverse strand, counting down.
GGGGTGCTTGTCGCCGCTTGAATTCAGCACGGGCTACCATTTGAATTACTCGGTCGACAATTATCGGGTCATGACCTGCTGCAACTATTTGGGCGGCTGATTCATGGTCATGAATGAAGCGTTGCAAGATGTCGTCTAAAATTTCGTAGGCTGGAAGAGAATCTTGGTCAACTTGGCCGGGTTTGAGTTCCGCACTGGGGGCTTTGGTGAGGATATTTTGGGGGATAACTTCTGTTGGGAGTGCTGAGTGCTGAGTGCTGAGTGCTGAGGGATGGGAGTTTAACCAGTGGCAAATTTTATAGATACAGGTTTTTGGTACATCAGCGATAACTGCTAACCCGCCGTTCATGTCGCCGTAGAGGGTACAGTAACCAACTGCCATTTCTGACTTATTGCCCGTGGATAATAAAAGATAGCCAAATTTATTAGCGATCGCCATTAATAAGTTACCGCGAATCCGCGACTGAATATTTTCTTCGGCGATGCCAAATTCTGTCCCTGCAAACAAGTCCGCTAGACTATGATCAAAGCCTTGCATGAGTTCGCCTATGGGTAAAATTTTGGTTTGAATGCCTAAATTTTTACCTAATGCCAAAGCATCACTTACAGAATGTTCGGAACTGTAAGGGGAAGGCATCAGCACACCGAGGACATTTTCTTTACCAAGTGCTGCTGTGGCGATCGCTGCTACTAATGCCGAATCTACACCACCACTTAAACCTAATACTACTTGAGAAAAGCGGCATTTCAGCGCATAATCTTTCACACCTAAAACCAAAGCTTGCCAGATTTCTTCTTCTGCTGATTCGCAAGTAGGGACTAAGGAACTTAACTCTAAATCTCGTTCTTTTTCGTTAAATTCTAAACTTACTAAATCAGTAGCAAAACCACGGGCGCGACACATAATTTCACCTTGACCATTCAAAGCAAAACTATAGCCATCAAATATCAAATCATCATTACTACCTACTTGGTTGACATAAATCATCGGCTGTTGAAAACGCACTGCACTATGTTTCAGCATCGATTCTCGAAACTGCGGTTTGCCGACGCTGTAAGGTGAAGCCGATAAATTAACAATTAAATCTACGCCTAAAATTGCTAAATCTGCAATGGGATTAACGGCATAACTCCGTTTGCCCCAAAATTCTTCATCGTTCCATAAATCTTCGCAAATAGTTACGCCAATATGGATATCATCTAAGGTGAAATAATTAGCTTGTAAACCAGGTTCAAAATAGCGGTCTTCATCAAATACATCATAAGTAGGCAAAAGCCGTTTGTAAAAAATTTGCTTGACTTTGCCTGCTTCTAATAAAGCAATACTATTAAATAAATTTTTCCCGCCAGTGATATGAGATTTGGTATTTGGTTCAACAGTTCCGACTAACACAGCTAATTTCGGCGGCAAATCTCTGGCTAATTGTTGTAATGTCATCCCCATCGCCGAGACAAAACTCGGATTTAATAACAAATCCCTTGGGGGATAACCACACAAAGAAAGTTCTGGGGTTAACAATAAACGTGCGCCCGTTTTTACCGCCTGTTGTGCTGCTTGGAGAATTTTTTGGGCGTTTCCTGGTATATCACCAATTGTGGGGTTAAGTTGAGCGATCGCAATTTTCATACTTTAAATAAATACCAAAGGCTTATCTTTAAAGGGTGCAAAAGCCTCAGCGTCGAATTTATATAAACTAGCTGGACGACCTGCACCGCGTGATACCTTTACTCCGGTATCGCACAAAAAACCTAACTTGAGTAGTCGCGCCCGAAAATTAGAGTAATCAGAGAAGTTTTCCCCTAAAACAGTTGTGTATAGCTGATACAAATCGTTTAAAGTAAACATTTCTGGTAAAACTTCAAAGGCGACAGGGCTATACTCTAATTTATTTCGCAGTCGTCTGTGACCATAAGTGAGTAGTTCATTATGGTCAAAGGCTAATTGTGGCACTTGCTTGACTGGATACCAAGCAATTCCAGCGACTTTATCAGCAATTAATTCGGCTTCTTCAAATCTGACTAGGGCAAAATAACTAACTGAGAGATAACGCACCCCATAACTATCTGTTGCTTCCCTAGGGTCACGATTTGGCCCACCAAAGGTATACAACTGTTCTAAATAAAGATTGTTGACTCTGATTTTCTCGGCCATGATGCGATAGGCCGCATCTTCTAAAGATTCGCCTTGACGCACTAATGTCCCCGGAAGACTCCAATAATTTAAAAATGGTTCTTGCTGTCGCATGACAAGGAGAACCAAAAGTCGATTTTGAGCAGTATCTACAGAAAAAATTACATTATCAACACCTACTTTAAAATCAGCCAAAGGTTGTTGATTTAGCGGAGTTGGAATCTTTTTGTGGTTGCGTCCTGGCATTTGTACAAATGCTGTTGATGAATATAGGCAACAATGGGAGCTATGAGGGCTTCAGTATCTCCATGTTCACGATAAGCTGTTGAGGATACATCTAAACCTGTGAGGGTAGCGATCGCAATTTTACCTCCCAATTTTTTGATGTTGTCTAAGCTAGTTTCGGCTATGGCATATCCCGGTCTGGGGACAATTAATAGTTCTACTTGCTGTAATAAATCTTCAATTCTATACCAGCGTGGTAGTTGATTGATCAAATCTGAGCCAATCACTAAGGTGTATTCCGCCGCTTCGCCCCAATGCTGTTTTGCTTTTTCTACTGTTTCCAGTGTCCGCCAGCTACTTAAATCTTGTGTCACAGCAACGTTATGTTGTGCTGCATCCATATCCGCAATTAACAGTCGCAACATCGCCGCCCGATGTTCTAACTGGGTTTGATGAGACTTAAACGGATTATCCGCCGCCCAAACTGCCACCCAATCATAACGTTCCGACAACCATCTTAAAATCTCTTGATGCCCAGCGGTTGGCGGATCAGCACTTGTACCAAATAAAGCAATTCTCATGATTTTACTTCGCGCCCTTTGCGTTCTTTGCGGTTAGTTCCTTAGTCTCTTCAGTCAACTTCTGCAACCCAGCAGAAATCTCCACCTGTAAAGCTACAGGATGAGTTAACCGTCGTGTCTCCTCTGGCAAACTTGCTACTGTCGCCGCCGTCCGCTGGCGAATTTCTGCCAAACTTTCTGGCAATTGCACCCGCTGACCTTCTTTCATCACCAATTGCAATAAAGGTGTTTCTGATAAGGGTGTTTCTGTAATTAACCCCAACCTATCAGCTTTGACCTTGCCATCTACAAATGACCGAAAAATCTGCTTGCGTCCTGGATAAGTCACCTTACCACTGGACTGTTTCATTACTGGAATGCCATCAATATCTACGAGTTTATACACTCCGTTGACAGGTGTACCTGTGACGAGTCGCGTTCCCAAACCGTATCCATCAATTACTGCCCCGGCCGCCTTGAGTCGGGCAATTTCCCATTCATCCAAGTCGCCACTCGCCACAATTGGCACATTTGGTAAGAGCGATCGCACTTGTTGGGATAAACTCACTAAATCCCCAGAATCCAGCCTTACCCCCGATAATTCCATTTCCCCGGCATTAACTTTAGTTGCCAACTGTTCAGCCGCCGCGATGGTATCGTAAGTGTCTATCAACAATGGCGCACCGGGAAAATAACGATGAAATGCTGTAAAAGCTTCGGCTTCACTACCTTCCATTGCTGACAACGCCATAACTAAAGCGTGAGCCATCGTACCACTTGGCTGCTGACCTAGTTGTAGCGCTGCTAACACATTAGAGGTGGCATCTAATCCCCCCGCTAAGGCTGCCCGCGCTGCCCACAAAGCACCTTGGGGACTGAATGCCCGCCGCGTACCGAACTCTAAAAGCTTGGCTTTTTCCCCAGCAACATCACGTAGGCGCGCCGCCCTGGTGGCAATCAAAGTTTGATAATTGATTGTATTTAATAGATAAGTTTCGATGAGTTGGGCTTGCCATAGCGGTGCTTCGATTCGCAAAAATGGCTCGTTAGGAAAAACCGCTGTGCCTTCGGGAACTGCCCAGACATCCCCAGTAAACTTACATTCAGCTAATAAAGACCAAAAGCGATCGCCTGCGTGGGCAAAAATTCCTGTCGCCTGTAGGGCGGCAATTTGCGAATGAGTAAAACTTAACTTTTCTAAATATGCCAGGGCTTGTTCTAGTCCCATTGCAATGAGATAGCCAAAATTTTCTGGCGATCGCCTCACAAATAACTCAAAACTAGCTTGTTTTTGTTCTAAACCTTCACCTACATAACAAGCTGCCATTGTTAACTGATAAAGGTCTGTTAGCAAGCTGTAATCAGCCGCAGAGATTGTCAGATCTTGGTGCTGGTAGCTGCCCAAGTCGGGGATAGTTGCCATGTAAGAGTGTCCTTACAAGAGTGCTGCTTTTCTATTATGGTAGATTTTACCATAAATAATGTCAACTCCTCTGATAGATTTAGATTGTATACTTCACCAAATCAACATAATTGCTTGGGGATAATCATCATTTATGCCAATATTTAATATTTTTTAATAGTTTATTTTGCATAAATCAAATTTTATCAGACATTCATAGACAAGAGAATTGAGAAATCAAACAGCTTTGATTTCTAGCTTTCAGTCCTAGATTTTTTGCTCTAATAATTTGAAATCCTCTATCTGTAAAGTAAACAGGTGTAATCAAGAGTTTTGTTATAATAGAAATGGAAGCAAAACTTTAAACTTTTTAGACAACATAAAGTATTGCAAAGCTATCTGAAAAACTATTGCGTAAACTCTCGATATATTGAGAGTCTGAGCGATATGAAAATATGGAATTAAAGTAGAAAGATAACTATTAAATTGACTCAAAAATCAGGAGTCTAAGATTATGGCTATTTCCAATATCATCGCTAGGATAACCGAGTATATCTCTGAAGCGGCAATGCGAATTTTTGGCCCTACAGATGATCAATATCCGCTGATTGGGGTGCAGCCTTTTACTGGTGAACCTTATAAGAAAGGTACTGCTGATATTTGGTAGATCATGAAATATTTAAAAATGAGTGAGGTAAAGGCTTGAGCTAAAAACTTAAGCCTTTTTATTTGGTGAAAACAGGTAAAATATTTTAGCAACAGCCAATGTAATTAGGACATCAACACATCGTAAAACCTAGATACTAAAAAACTTTTAACTCTGTCACCTATCCCCTGCTATAACTGTTTATTTCCGAAAAATCTCAGCAAAAAATTGCCGCATATCTTCCCAAGAACGTTTGTCCGCAATAGGATTATATAGCGCTCCTTTTAACTCCCCTTTATATTCTGGGTTAGTAAAAGCGTGTTCTGTACCACCATAAGAAATTAATTGCCAGTCTACATTTGCTTGGCGCATTTCGTTTTCAAAGGCTGTAACTTGTTCTGCTGGTACAAATGGGTCGTTAGCACCATGTAATACTAAAACTTTGGCTTTGATATTTTTCGCATCGTTGGGGTTTGGTGTATCGAGATTGCCATGAAAACTGACTACTCCGGCGATATTTGCACCGCTACGAGCAAGTTCTAAGACTGTACCGCCGCCAAAACAGTAACCGATCGCAGCAATTCGATTAACATCAGTTAGAGGATTGGCTTGTAATACTTTTAACCCAGCTAAGGCGCGATCGCGCAACAATTTTCTATCTTGGCGATAAATTGTCGCTTGTTTACCCGACTCTTCAGGATTTTTTGGTCTAATACCTTTACCATAAATATCCGCAGCAAAAGCAACATAGCCCAGTTTGGCTAACTGTTCGGTGCGTTTTTTTGCATAACCTTGCAAGCCATTCCATTCATGCACCACCAAAACCCCAGGACGCTTACCTTTAATTGCATCATCGTAAGCCAGATAGCCTTGTAAAACAGTATTTCCTTGCTTATACTCAACATTTTTTGTTTGAATTACAGCCAAAGCCTGTGTAGCAGCCAACAATGCAGCAAAAGGTGTAATCAACCCACAAAGCAGTAATTTCATCAGAGGAAACCCAGTATAAATATTAATCTGGGATGATTATGCCTGGAAAAATGACAAAAAAGAATAGGAACTATAGCAACAGCTAAGACGGTTAAAACCTCAACAGAAAGGAAAATTGAGACATCACAAACCTTTAAACCCTGTCACCTGTCACCTATCACCTATCACCTGTCCCCTATTCCCTATCCCCCGCTACCTACATTCGGTTATTTCGGCATTCTGGCAAGACTAAAAAGCAAGAGCGATCGCTACATTAGAAGATATATAGATATTTATCGGCATTAACATCACGCTATGAGTGCAGCCACTATTCCGCAAAATCCCTTGCTTAAAGGTACTGGCTTACCGCCCTTCACCGAGATACAACCAGAACAAGTAATCCCAGCCTTCGCTCAGTTATTAAAAGAACTAGATGAGCAACTTGCTTCCATAGAAACTAACGCCCAGCCGACTTGGAGTGGTTTAGTCGAACCTTTAGAACAGCTAACCGAACGCCTAAGCTGGAGTTGGGGTATAGTCAGCCATTTAATGGGAGTCAAGAATAGTCCCCAGCTGCGCGAAGCTTATGAAACTGTTCAACCCCAGGTAGTCCAATTCAGTAATAAGCTTGGGCAAAGCCAAATTATCTACAACGCTTTTAAAGAACTCCGTGCTAGTGATACGTGGAAAACCTTAGAACCAGCCCAGCAGCGCATTGTTACAGCTGCTATCCGAGATGCGGAACTGTCTGGTGTGGGCTTATCAGGAGAAGCACGCGATCGCTATAATGCCATTCAAATGGAATTAGCAGAACTATCGACAAAGTTCTCTAACCATGTATTAGATGCCACCAAAGCTTTTAGTTTAACCCTAACATCCAAAGCAGAAGTGGACGGTTTACCCGAAAGTTCCCTTAGTCTAGCCGCCCAAGCTGCCCGTGAGGCGGGAGAAGAAAACGCCACACCGGAAAATGGCCCTTGGCGCATCACCTTAGATTTTCCTAGCTACGGCCCTTTCATGCAGCACAGCACCCGCCGAGACTTGCGGGAAAAACTGTACAAAGCTTATATCACCCGCGCTTCTACTGGCGAGTTAGATAACAACCCAATAATTGTGCGGATTTTGGAATTACGGCAAGAACTAGCGAATTTATTAGGCTACAAAAATTTTGCCGAGTTGAGCCTTGCTAGTAAAATGGCTCCCAATGTAGCGGCTGTTGAGGCATTATTAGAAGAACTACGGAGTGCAAGTTATGATGCGGCTGCTAAAGAATTAGCCGAACTCAAAGCTTTTGCGGCTGCCAAAGGCGCAACAGAAGCCACAGATTTAAAACATTGGGATATTAGCTTTTGGGCAGAACGCCAACGCGAAGAAAAATTTGCCTTTACAACCGAAGAATTACGTCCCTATTTCCCTTTACCGCAAGTTTTAGATGGTTTATTTGGACTAGTTAAACGGCTATTTGGTATCACCGTCACCCCCGCCGATGGACAAGCCCCAGTCTGGCACGAAAATGTTCGCTATTTTCAAATTGCTGATGAAACAGGTAAACCCATAGCCTACTTTTATCTCGATCCTTTCAGTCGCCCTGCGGAGAAACGCGGCGGTGCTTGGATGGATGTCTGCATTAATCGCAGCAAAATTAATGATCATGGTACAACATCTGTGCGGTTGCCTGTGGCGTATTTGGTATGTAACCAAACTCCGCCAGTGGATGGTAAGCCTAGTTTAATGACCTTCGATGAAGTGGAGACATTATTCCACGAATTTGGTCATGGCTTACATCATATGTTGACTAAAGTTGATTACACCAGTGCCGCCGGAATTAACAATGTCGAGTGGGATGCTGTGGAATTGCCGAGTCAATTCATGGAAAACTGGTGCTATGAACGCCCCACTTTGTTTGGGATGGCGAAGCATTATGAAACTGGCGAACCATTACCAGAGCATTATTACCAAAAACTGTTATCCGCCCGCAACTATATGAGTGGTAGTGCTACATTGCGGCAAGTTCACTTTAGCACTGTGGATATAGAACTGCACGATCGCTATCGTCCTGGTAATGATGAAACTCCCGCCCAGGTACGCCAGCGCATCGCCAAGACCACAACAGCTTTACCACCCCTACCCGAAGATTCTTTCTTATGTGCATTTGGGCATATCTTTGAAGGTGGTTACGCCGCTGGGTACTACAGCTATAAGTGGGCTGAAGTGCTGAGTGCTGATGCTTTCGCCGCCTTTGAAGAAGCTGGGTTAGATGACGAAGCCGCAGTGCAAGCCACAGGTAGACGTTACCTGGATACTGTACTGGCACTTGGTGGTAGTCAGCACCCAATGGAGATATTCAAAGCTTTCCGTGGACGGGAACCGAGTACAGTTTCGTTGCTGCGGCATAATGGTTTGTTAAATCCAGCCGCTTAGAGTTCATTCGGGGTGTAGGGGAATGGCTCTAATAAAAGCGTAAATCCATAATGTGACTGGGTTTGGGGTGTTAGGGTGTCAGGGGTAGGGTGTAAGGAAAAGAATAAAAACGACCATTACATAGTTACAAATTAGTACTCTTCCCCTAAACCCCTACACCCGCCCCAACGGGGCGAACAGCCTACCCTGCGGGAAGAAAAAACTTTGTTAACTGAACGTAACGCATTATAAGCCTCAAAACCAAAAAACAGCGATCGCTATTATGGTCTTGATCGCCATTGGGCGATACACCACAAATCTCTAACGCTCAATACTTTTCTTAAACCATAATATTAGAGTAAAGTAAACAAGTGTAAAGAAGTATCACTTTTCTCCCCTACTTTTTAAAACAACTTGTTCACTTTTACTGTTGATATTTGTATAAGAACATCCATGCAGTCTTGTTTTTGGCGACGAATTCTCGTATCAATTGCAGTATTTTTCGTGGCTGGGTCAATTTGGGTCGCAAATCCTTCCTCCGCCCTTGCCTATGACAATCCTGAGTTGTTACCCAACTTCCAAACTCCAGTGATTGATTTGGCGAAAACTCTCACTGACATTCAAGAAGATAAGCTAGTGTCCGATTTGGCACAATTTGAAACCGAAACTGGCTGGAAACTGCGAGTATTGACACAGTACGATCGCACCCCCGGTCGAGCAGTGATCAATTATTGGGGTTTAGATGATAAAAGTATCCTGCTAGTTGCTGACTCTCGCGGCGGTAACATTCTCAGCTTTAGTGTTGGTGATGCAGTTTATGAGCTTTTACCCCGGACATTTTGGATAGAACTACAAACTCGCTTTGGTAACTTGTACTTTGTGCGAGAACAAGGTGAAGACCAAGCAATTTTACAAGCCCTCGACTCAGTTAAAGGCTGCTTAATCAAAGGCGGTTGTAATGTTGTACCTGGACTTCCTAGAGAACAGTGGATTCTTACCTTAGTTACTTCCATCGTTGGTGGGATAATTTGTGGATTTGCCGCCCAACCTCGCAACGATAAACAAATTGTGGCTTGGCAATGGGCATTAATTTTCTCTCCTTTATGGGGAATTTTGTTCATAGCCTTCGGTATTGGGCCTGTAGTGACTCGGACTAGTGATTGGCTACCTCTAGTTCGGAATATTTCTGGCTTTTTTATCGGTGCTTTAGTTGCTTATCTGTCTCCTGTGTTCAGTCGCCCTTCTTCTAGTCCTGAATTGTGAGTGCGAATGCTTTTAGCAAAGGGTTTAGGGGTAAAGGGGATAGGTATTCAAAAAAACCCTAACACCCCATACCCTTATAACCAACCTCAAAGGACAATCTTCTATGCAAGTCCTGTTGATTGATTTTGACTCAGCACTCACTGAAGCTGATAAGCTGAAAGCTGGTATTATCAACACTGAATAGTGATGGAATGGCACGTAACTGATGCTCAAAGTTTAGCAATCATTGATAGTGAAATTGGCGATCATGCCTTTTCACCCGCAGAGTATGAAATTGTGCGGCGGGTAATATACGCCACAGCTGACTTTGAATATAAGTCTTTAATCCGCTTTTCGGAACACGCTTTGCAAGCTGGTGCAGCGGCGTTAGCAGCAAGAACCACAGTTGTAGTAGATGTGCCAATGGTACAAGTAGGTATCGCTTACGACATCCAAAACACCTTTGCTAATCCAGTCTATTGCAGTATGGAAACAGTCACACGTCCTCAAAAGGAAAAAACTTTGGCCGCATGGGGAATTGAAACTTTAGCCAAACGTTATCCAGAGGGCATTTTTGTAGTTGGTCAAGCACAGACAGCACTAACAGCCTTGGTGGATTTGATTGAAGCTGAAGAAATTCTACCAGCGTTAATCATTGCTACTCCAGTGGGATTTGTTGATGTGGATACTGCTAAAAACCGTCTACAAGACTCTCCAGTTCCCTATATTACAATTGACAATCGCAAAGGCAATGCTGTTGTGGCTGCTGCTGTTGTTGATGGACTGGTAGATTTAGCTTGGCAAGCTTACGGACAAAATGCGAAGCGGCAAAGTTAGATCAAGGTAAAAGTAAAAATGCAAAAGGAAAAAGAAACAGTTTTTTACTTTTAACTTTTACCTTTTAACTTTTTTAATCCTCATATTTCCGCCGCCGGCGTGGTCTGTCTTTTTGACCTTCCCGTAAGCGGCGACTGACTTCTGAAAAGAAGTCTCTGCGGAGATAGGGATAATCGTTTACCCAGATATCACGGCTGGGAATGTAAACATCGCTGAAATCTTCAATAGTGCCTAAATCTGACCGATTTGACATCACGATCATTTCCGCTATTTGACCACGAGCGATCGCTTTATGAAAAGGCTTTAGTGGTGCATCTAACTCTACGCTAAATCCAGTATCATCACCAACTTCTAAATTGATCCGTTTTTCACGATTTTCAACAATTACCAGTTCTCCTTTGCTATTGACAGTTTCTTGTTTACCCATCAATTTGTCTGTAATCCACCAATCGATAATTCGCCCCCGGAAAAAGCCGCAGTACTTATAACGGCGACATTTGGCATTCCGAATACTTGCCTGAAACACGGGGAACCACATCCAAAAAAGCGCCCCTAGTACACCCAGAAAAAACAGGAGGGGGCCGAAATCTAGCCCAAACAGGGCTTTTACTAGCAAAATTACAACTACAGAAACTACAGAAACTAATAGCCGTTGTAGAAAATTAGAAAAATTCCCCCAATAGTACTTGTACTGCTGACCAGTAGCAATTAGGGGGATAACTTGTTCAAATTTCTGGCGAGTCAGTGGGACAAGCATGGGTGCTGGATGTAGAGTGTTAATGTTTAACAGTGAACAGTAAACAGTAAACAGTTAAATATGAAGGGGTCTAAGTCGCCCACAAAGAAGGTGGAAGGCGTTGGTGGTGGGTCTAAATCGCCCACTATACGCCTGGTAACTGATAACTGGTTTAAAGTATCTTTTCTAAACCATACACTAACGACTTTAACTGTGAGACTTTGCGAATTGCCAGTAGTACGCCGGGCATATAACAGGCGCGATCGCTTGTATCATGTCGTAATGTATAAATTTGACCAGCAGCACCAAAAATTACTTCTTGATGGGCTATCAGTCCCGGCAAGCGCACACTATGTATTCTAATGCCTTCATCGGCTAGACTACCTCTAGCTCCTGGTATTTTCTCGGTTTCTTCTACAATTGCTGAGTTAAAAGTTTTACCTATTTCTGCTAGTAACTGCGCGGTTTGAATTGCGGTACCGCTGGGTGCATCAGCTTTTTGGTTGTGGTGTAGTTCGATAATCTCTACATGGTCAAAATATTTTGATGCGGTGATGGCGGCTTGTTGTAATAACACCATCCCAATGGAAAAATTGGGGATAATCAAGCAACCTGTACTCGCTTTTTCGGCAAAGTCTGCCAAATTTTGAATTTGTGCTGGACTTAAGCCTGTAGTCCCGACAACCGGACGAATACCATAGGCGATCGCACTTCGTACATTGTCATACACTGAATCAGGATGGGTAAAGTCAATTATCACCCCTGGTGGTAGTTGTCTTTCCCCAGCCACGTACCCTAACATTGGTTCTAATTGATCAGTGATTGGCACTTCCAAAGGTTCATTTAAACCAGCTAATTCCCCAGCGTCCTTACCTTGATGTTCAGGGTTGCGGTCAATTGCACCCATTAAAGTTAAATCAGGTGCTTGTGCTACAGCTTTGACTACCTCACGACCCATTTTGCCAGCAGCACCGTTAATAATTACTGGAATCGGAGCTTGATTTGTCGTCATAAGTTAATTGGTCAATTGTCAATGGTAAAACAGCGCGGTCTTCTCCCAAGGGGAGAGGCTAACGCCCAGGGGGTTTCCCCTACCCGAAGGGGTCAATAGTCCATAGTGACATGAAAGCAGTTTGTTTCTCAAATCCCAACAACACGACCTAGCTATTGTGTTTTATCAACAATACAGGATTATTTTTGCGTAAATTACTGATATCACCGTGAATAGTAAAGTAATACTAAAATTCACGGCTGAAATTTTTAGCCGCGAGTATAGTTTCAGACATCATCCGCCATTATGGAAATGATGTTTATACCTAGTTGTAACTACGCGAAGATAGGTGCATTATGAAATTACAAGATTTTTTAGGTAAAGAAGAAAAATGGGGATTTGAGGCGATCGCCAAAGACGAAGATTTGACCCGCCAAATTCAAATATTATTAATTGGTTTAGGTTTATTGGAACCGCCTGCTGATGGCAAGTTTGGCCCTGTAACGGCTGGAGCAATCAAAAAATTTCAAGAGTTAAAGAAAATTGATGAACCAGATTATATAGGTGCAGTTACAGCCAAAGAATTAATTGAAACCAAACCCGATGAATTACCCAAACCTGCATTAAAACTAGGTAATGACATTGCCAGCAAAATTGTTAAATATATGCTGGCACAAAATTATCAAGTTTTTACCGCCCCCAAAGAATACAACATTGTTTATGTTGAAGGTATAGATGGTGACTGGAACCTAAATAGTGACACACCCAATGCCTTTAACGATCGCCGTATTGTCATTGAAGTCGTCAATGGTACTCCGAAAATTGTTGATCATTGGCAGGCTACCACTGAACCTGGCAGATATTACACCGTAAACCCCATGAATCCCGGCGGTGCAGCCAGAATTAAGTTTGGACAATACAAAGCTTGGGCTGTGGGTTTACATGGCAATGCAGAACGTCACGAAGCATTAGTACAAGTAGCACCAATTACTGTTCACCGCGACTTCAACAAAGATTTTCAACGGACTGGTGACAAACTAGATACAGGTCTGTTCTATGTAAATCAACACTGGGGTTATGATGCACCTAGTAATGATATTAAAAATGCCAGTGCTGGTTGTCTTGTCGGCCGATTGCGCCAAGGACATAAAGAGTTTATGTCCATCATTAAACAAGACCGTCGCTATGTAGCCAATAATGATTACGTATTCTATACAACAGTGATTCCAGGCGATGATTTATTGAAGAAGTTTCCGGGATAAAATCTGAACTCTGGATATCTCCTTCAATATGGGTGTGTCTTGATTGGAAAAGGCACGCCCATCATAATTTATTAAGCTAACAGTAAGGGCAGGGGACAGGGGACAGGGAATAGGGAACAGGGAATAGGGGACAGGTGACAGGTGATAGGTGACAGGTGATAGGAAACAGGTTATGGGCGTAAAAGTCTTTTGCTATAGTTTCATTTACCAATGTCCCAAGTAACTTGGCTACTACATTTACTCCCTACTCAGTACCCAACACTCAGCACTCAGAACCCAGCACTCAGCACTCAGCACCCAGCACCCAGCACTCAGCACTCAGCACCCAGCACCCAGCACTCAACGGATGATAGTCTATGTGATGAACTGATATTAAGTAAGTTATCCATGACTGCTGCTGTTCTGTTAGAAAATGTCTTCAAGTTTTATAAAAATGTCCCTGTAGTTAATGATTTATCATTTGCGATCGCACCTGGAGAAATCTTTGCGTTACTTGGCCCTAACGGTGCGGGTAAATCAACCACAATTCGGATGTTAACTACATTAACAAAGCCGTCCCAAGGACATATAGAAGTAGCTGGTTATGATGTTGTCAAACAACCAATACAAGCAAAACAGAGCATTGGTGTTGTGTTGCAGCAAACAAGTGTAGATGGCGATTTAAGCGTTTGGGAAAATATGGAACTGCATGGGCGGCTACATCATATAGCCAACCCACAGCGACAACGACTAATTAATCAGTGGCTAGAGTATGTGGAACTAATAGACAGAAAAGATGATTTAGTCAAAACTCTGTCTGGAGGAATGAAACGACGGTTACAAATAGCTAGGGCTTTACTACATCGACCACAAATTTTATTTTTGGATGAACCAACTGTGGGACTAGATCCCCAAACTCGTCGGCGACTTTGGGAGATTATTCGTGATCTCAACAAACAAGGGATGACCATGTTACTCACGACTCATTATATGGATGAAGTCGAGTATTTGTGTGGAGCTTTTGAATCTACTCAGCCGGGACGCATCGGTATTATGGATAATGGCAAACTTATATCTTTGGGAACGCTCCAACAGTTGCGTTCTGCTCACGGTGAAGGACTGGTAATGAAGCAATTGGGTATCACCGATGCGGGTAATGACAGCGCCCGACGCTGGGAATATTTATTTTTCCCTTCTTTAGCAGAAGCAAACACTTATCTAAATCAACAGCCAGATAGAACCGGAATGATGGTGCGCTCCTCTAATTTAGAAGATATTTTTGTGGAACTAACTGGGCGACAGTTAGATTAATTTCAGCCTCCTAACTCCCGCAGCATTGCTTCTACTCTGTCAACTCCATCTGCATTATTCTGCCGTTGGTATAAGCTCCGAGCTTTTTGCAGTGAGCTATTTGCTTGCTTTGTCTGACGACGTTGTTTAAACATCGCCGCCATAAATTCATATATTTGGGGATTATTGCGATCTATGCCAATTGCTTGTTCATAAGCCCAATTAGCTGCTTCATAATCTCCTAGACGAGCTTGGGTAACTCCCAATCCCAAATAGGCATTAATATTGTTGCGGTTCAGCTGAATGGCGCGACGGTAAGCATCTCTAGAGCCTTTTGTGTCACCCAAGTTACCTTTGATGTAACCTACCGCATAAAAGAAATCACTATTATTAGGATCGAGACCCAATGCCCGACGGTAAGCAACTAACGCAGCTTGGTAATTTCCTTGTTGAGCGTACAAGTAACCCATCCCAGAATGTACTTTAGCATTCTTTGGGTCAAGGGCAGCGGCTCTTTGATATGTAGCGATCGCTCCATTATAATCACCTGCATCAACTTGTCTGCGACCTTCTTCAAACAGTTCCTTCAACTCTGGATTTTTTGCTTGTGCGACTAATACTTGAGCCTGGACTCTCCCAGGAATCGCCACAACACTACATCCTAATAACAGAACACTAACTATAAGTGATATGCGTTTGTACACAGTAAATTTCCTGAACTTCTAGCAAACTTTTTTCTTGTACATTAAAACAAAAATATGGATTTTTGAAAACTGTATTTATTCTGTTTTACGAAATATTAATAATTTTTAACTCCTGAAACGTAAAATACACAAATATACTAGAGTTTCTACTGAAAGATAGATACATCAGGTATTAAATGTTCAGTATACTCTTCATCTCAACCTGTAGACTATTAATAGCCTACTTAAGTCTTTTTTTGCTAACAATTTTCTTTTCTCTGTTCTAGATTGTCTTAGCTTAACGACTAAAAGATTAAATTTCTGTATCAATTTTTATCTTGTTTTCTAGTAATAAGTTTGATTTGGAGTAAGCAGTTACCCCCATAATCACAATCTCAGACGTACAATATTCCTTGACCGCCTCACCTGCGAGATTAGTTTATGATTTTAACTACAACCGATGTAATTCAAGGTGCAGTGATTGATTCATATTTAGGTATTGTAACTGCGGAAGTTGTTTACGGCAGCAATTTCCTCCGAGATTTTTTTGCCAGTATTCGAGATGTGATTGGTGGCAGAACTGGTAGTTATGAACGTTTATTTGAAGAAGGTCAAAGAAAAGCACTAGCAGAATTAGAACAACGCGCACAGAAATTAGGCGCAAATGCCGTTATTGGTATTGAAATTGATACAGGTACAATCAATGTCGACCAGTCTGGAGTGCTGATGCTGATTACGGCTACAGGTACAGCAGTCAGAATGCGTTAGTTTTTTATCTCATATTGACAAGCTTTTTAATCATATATTGAGAATCGCTAATAGGTAATGAATATCACGTTTCCTAATCGGCTGAGGTAGATTTATTTTAGTTCACAGGCTAGTTATGCTATGCCTTACTATGATGGGTAACTGATATATTACTAAATTACTTATTAGCGACATTTTAAAAAATAAATTAATTTTGATAGTTTTGTCTAATTTTTATTATTTAAATAGATAAAAACCCAGGTATTCATAGCTTAAATTTAATATTGATTCAATTTTTATATTTATTCTTACCCTAGATAGAGAAAACAAGTCTTTCTGTTGATAGATATTAAAAATTGAAAATAGCAATTTAATTTTAAACGTAAGCATGAATATAGCGAAAAAACTTTACTTAAAAATAGTCGAGGGAGCAAATAAACTATGTCATACGTAAATCGCACAGGTGACGATATTGTTACTGATCCTGCTGTCGTAAATAGAGTTGCTGATTATCATGACCGTGTTCGCTGGGGGCCGATAATTTCTGGGGTGTTAATTGCTTTAGCTACCCAGTTAATTTTGAGCGCCTTTTTTGCGGCTATCGGTGCAGGGAGAGTGGCAGATTCCGCCGCACCCAGAACAATCGCACCTGATGTAGCTGGTAATGTAGGAATTTGGTCAACCGTTGCCTTATTACTCTCACTATTCATTGGTGGATGGATAACAAGCCGTGCTTGTGGGCCGATGAACCGCAATACAGCTTTGCTAAATGGCGCAATTCTCTGGGCTACCACTTTAGCGCTGAGTTCTTGGCTATTGGCTAGTGGAGTAACTGGTGCTTTTGGAATTGCTGCTTCTAATGCGGGAGAAGTTATCAACCAAGTACAGCAGCCTGGTGGTTTAGCAGTACCACAAAATGTACCTAATGTTAGCGCCCAACAAACTCGTGACGCGGCGGCTGCAACTTCTAAAGCTTTATGGTGGTTTGTGCTTGGTTCTTTATTAAGTTTGGCGGCTTCATTAATAGGCGCTATTGCTGGCGTTCGTAGCCCTCGGACTAACACTTATCGTTCTTAGGGAATATTTTATTTCATATATAGTAATTCGATTTGATTTCTCAAGTGTATGTAGGGTGGCATTTTCAGGAAACTTCTCAATTAGCCTAGAGTAGAGTAGCAAATGCGCTTCTTAAAGATACCTAAGCTTTTTTAGAAATCAAATATGAGTCCTATATTTTTTCAGCACCTTTCTTAAGGTGCTTTTTAGATTTTGTTATTTCGATACACTTATGATCAAACTTGACTTTTTAGATAGCAGAAATAGCACAAACCTGTAAACCAACAGGTGTCTGCATAATTACTGCTTCTACACCAAAAACGTGGGCGATCGCCTGCGGTGTTAATACTTCTTTTGGTGTGCCTACTCCCCAAAGTTTACCTTGTTTTAATAAGGCAATGCGAGAGCTATAACGTGCAGCTAAGTTTAATTCATGTAACACTGTGACTATAGTTAATTCTTGTTGCTGATTTAAATCTTTCAGCAGTTCTAATAGTTGCAATTGATAGTTAATATCTAAATAAGTTGTCGGTTCATCTAATAATAAAACCTTTGGTTCTTGTGCCAAAGCCAGAGCTAAAAAGGCGCGTTGTCTTTCACCACCAGATAATTGCTCAACTGGGCGATCGCGCTTATTTTCTAACTGCGTTTTTTCAATTGCCGCATCAACTTTTTGCCAATCTTGGGCTGTTAATTCCCATTGCCACCAAGCTTGATGAGGTGTGCGTCCTAAACTCACTAATTGTCTAACATTTAAGCCCACTGGCACAGTTTGTTGTTGTGGTAATAGTGCCAATTTCTGCGCTACTACATTCGGCGGTTGAGAATGAATTGCTTTACCGTCAAGTAAGACAATTCCCTGTTGTGGTGTGAGAATACGACTTAATAATTTAAGCAATGTTGATTTACCAGAACCATTAGCACCGACTAAACTTAACCATTCTCCTGTTTGCAAGGTGAGGTTAATATTTTGCACAATTGGTTCTGCGGTATAACCACCAGTGAGATTTTGCAATTCTAGAGGCATTTTCAGACAGACGTAAAATTCGATAAATTGGATTTGACTTCTCTTAAACTACCTTATACATATAAGTCTTGGAGAATTGCCACCCAATAAGATAAATTAATTATTACAGTCGATACATCAATAATGTGGGGCAACGCATTATTGCAATTATCGGGCAGATAAAATACACCTCACCCGCACTGTCGCGCACCCTCCCTTTGCCAAGCTACTGTGTATACACAAGTCAAAAATTTTCATGTTCAACCACATCCCGCCTAGAACTAAAGTTCCAGGCTCATAGCCAAAGTCCACAAAGTGTGGACTGGTATATTTTTAGTTGAGTCATCTGAAGATGACTTGCGCTATAAGACTCGGTATTCATTCCGAGGTGGGACAGTGCGCTACACAAATATTTGTGTGTACACTGTAGCTTTGCCAAAAAGATGGTTGAAGAGGGGGAATTTTGTAACTCACCAGAGTTGGAAACGCTATAACAATGTAACTCGGTACATTAATCATGTGGGGCAACGCATTAACAATGTAACTCAATACATTAATTATGTGGGGCGACGCGTTAACAATGTAACTTGATACATTAATCATGTAAGGCAACATTATTACATTGCTAATTAAGCAATTTTTGTGTACATCATAGCTTTTAGGAAAAAGAAGTTAGGATACAAAGTTTTCTCACTAAATTAAGACTTACCCAATCCAGAAGAACGACGATATAGTAACCAGATAAATAAGGGTGAACCTAACAAAGCAGTCACAGAACCGACGGGTAGTTCTACCGCCCCTAATCTAGAGAGTAAATCTGCAAAGGTGAGTAACCACGCACCCGCTAACGCTGATAATGGTAAAACAAAGCGGTGGTCTGTACCCACTAGTAGCCGAACTCCGTGGGGTACTACCAAACCAACAAAGCCAATCAAACCACTGATACTAACTGCACCTGCGGCGAGTAAAGTTGCAACACCACCAATTAATAAACGCGATCGCGTTAATGATACTCCCAAACCAACGGCTAAATCATCGCCCAACGCCAGCACATTCACAGACCGCGCCAGCAAACATCCGCCCAGTAACGCCACCATAATATAAGGCCCCGCCGTGGTAATTTCTTTCCAGCCTCTGGCGTTTAAGCTACCCACCAACCAACTTAACGCAACTTGAATTTGCCCATCTTCGGCGAGTAACAGCAATGTACTTTGCACTGAACCTAATAAAGAACTAACCGCCACACCGCCTAAAATCAACCTTTCAATGGAAATTCCCGAACCTGCACGACCGAGAGAAATTACTATAGCTGAGGTCAAAATTGCCCCAAGCCACGCAGCTAAAGGAATGGCGATGGGGAAGATGTGCAACGTGATCATCAAAATCACAATCAATCCTGCACCTGCGGAAATCCCCAAAATAAAAGGGTCAGCGAGACTGTTACGTAACATTCCTTGCAGTAATGCGCCAGACATTCCCAAGGCTGCACCCACAATCACCGCGGCGATGATGCGAGGAAGCCGCAAATCCCAGATAATAGTTTGGTTAGTGGGGTCGCCTCGATGCAGAATCGCTGCCCACAATTGCGAGAAACTTAGAGGTACTGCGCCTTGAGACAGTGACAGCGCTAGAGTAATAATTAGCGCTGTACCAATGAGCAAAACAGCCCAGAATATGCGGTTTTGAGTAGTAACAGCGGCTAGTGACAAGATTTTCATTAACAGACTTTATCTCTGGTGCGTAGACGCGGAGTGGTTTGTCATCAGACATCGCTGTTATTCTACCTTATGCACAAACTTAAACAGTGCTTGACTCTTCACCGACTTTGACAACGAGCTTGCCAAAGTTCTCCCCGCGCAATAAACCAATAAAAGCACGGGGCGCATTTTCTAAACCAACTACGACATCTTCTTGATATTTCAGTTGACTTGACTTTAACCACCCAGCAACATCGCTGACAAATTCATTCGCGCGGTGTTGGTAGTCACTCACCAAAAAACCTTTGATTAAAGCACGTTTAATCAACAGAGGTCTTAAATTCGGGCCAGGCGGCGCAGATGTGGCATTATATTCCGAAATCAACCCAACTAAGGGGATTCGCGCCCCTAAGTTGATTTGCTGTAACACGGTTTCTAATATTACCCCGGCGGTATTATCAAAATAAACGTCAATGCCATTAGGTGCAGCGGCTTTTAATGCTGCATCTAGTTCTTCAGTTTTGCGATTAATTCCCACATCAAAGCCTAATTCTTTGACTATATAATCTCGCTTGTCATCACTGCCCACAATTCCAATGACTCGACAACCTTTAATTTTGGCAATTTGACCAGCAACTGCACCTACAGCCCCAGAAGCGGCGGAAACTACGACGGTTTCTCCTGGTTTGGGTTGACCGATATCTAACAGCGCCGCATAAGCAGTTAGTCCAGGCATACCCAACACACCCAAACTATAAGATAAAGGTGCTTGGCTGGGGTCAAGTTTCCGCAGTGTTTCACCCTTGGCTATGGCGTAAGTTTGCCAACCATTCCAACTCAGGACAATATCTCCGGCTTGAAATTGTGGATGATTTGATTGAATGACTTGGCTAACTGTCCCACCAACAATCACTGAGTTTAATTCTACATTTGCCGCGTAAGATTCACCCTCGCTAATCAACCCACGCATATAAGGGTCTAGAGATAAATAAATTGTGCGGCTGAGAACTTCACCTTCAGCGGGTTCCGCAATTGGCGCTTCGACTAAAGCGAAATCAGTTTCTTTTGGTTCACCGACAGGGCGGCTTTTAAGCAAGATTTGTTTGTTAATTAAATCAGACACAAGTTATTCCTTGGTAAACTCGGTAATTTCTATTCTGTTTCCACCAGGATCACGGATAAAAAAGCGATCGCATCCCGGAATTGGTGTTCCTGGTAGAATCTCTACATTATGCGCCTGTAAATGTTCGGCAAACGCTTTCCAATCATCAACTTGAAAACAAATATGTCGCCTAGAGGCTTGATTATTGGCGTTTGCTTCTCGACTGACATGGATTTCTGTATTACCCAATTGATACCACCCACCAGAATCATTACCTTCCGGTGGGTTAATTTCCTTTAATCCCAAAATTTTGCTATAGAAAAATAATATTGTCTCCTCAACTTCAGTCTGGTAAGTCACTTGTATATGATGGACTGCCTCAAGTTTCATCTTCATTCTCCTGTTGATAGAAAATATAGGATTCGTACAAAAGTTTCTTGATTGAGAAAAGGATTCATACTGAGTTCTGACTTCTGACTCCTTCCCGTGAATTCTGACAAGGGGCTTGCCTTTACACGATGTTTGTGAAATACTACTTTTAAAATACGGCAAATCGGTAAAGATTTAGTAGTATTTATCAGGACACACCATAAAAAATCCTGTCCTCAAAGGAATTGCGGACTAATCCTTAAGATGACAAACACAGGAATTCGGACAAATCAAGTTAAAGTCCCAAACGGAGATTTGCAGATTGATGCTTACCTAGCGGAACCTGCAAAAGAGGGGAAATTTCCCGCCGTCATCGTGATTCAAGAAATCTTTGGAGTCAACATCCATATTCGGGAAGTTGCAGAAAGACTAGCTAGTGAAGGGTATGTAGCGATCGCGCCGGCGTTATTCCAACGCACTGCGCCTGGTTTTGAGGCTGCTTACACTCCTGATGATATTCAACGAGGACGCGCCGCCAAGGATCAGACCAAAGCCGAAGAGATATTGAGTGATATTCAAGCGGCGATCGCTTATTTGCGAACTTTAGCAAATGTCCAAGGAGATGCGATCGGTTCTATTGGTTTCTGTTTTGGTGGTCACGTTGTTTATCTAGCAGCCACCTTACCAGATATCAAAGCCACCGCATCCTTCTATGGTGGGGGAATTCCTAACTCCACTCCTGGTGGTGGAGAACCCACAATTACTCATACTCCAGAGATTAAAAGCCCAATTTACGCCTTCTTCGGTACAGAAGATAAAGGTATTCCTTTAGAACAAACCGAACAAATAGAGGCGCAATTAAAGAAACACCGAATTCCCCATACAATCTTCCGCTATTCTGGTGCAGAACATGGCTTTTTCTGCAATCATCGCGCCAGCTACAATGCCCAAGCTGCGGCTGATGCGTGGAACCATGTTTTAGAACTGTTCCAGAAAAATTTGCAATTGCAGCCAGTTTAGGACAAATGACAACCTTAACTAGTTAGCGTGATTTGTACCGACCCACTTAGCTCAATATAACTCCTCCCTCAATCACAACCTCTGCCATAAATTTGATGACTTGGTAATTGGTAATGATTAATTACCAATTACTAATCTTTCCTTGTGTAAATTCAATCAAATTTACTGGCTCAGTAATTAATTTAGGGAAACTTAGCAAGTCAGTGAAAGCTGGCTTTAATTTATCGTGTCTAGCATTTTTAGGATAATTTTAACAACATGGTAACAACTGTAAAACAACCAAAAATTAATATCTTTCAACGTTTTTCTCTATTCATACTTCCAGGAATATTTACAATTTCGACAACCTTAGTTAGTTGCTCAGTTGATACCCCAAAATCAGAAAATAAAGCCGTAGGTTTCACCACTAAAGTTGTCCATTTAGGCTATCAAAGCTCTGGTGATTTAGTTAGATTAAAAGGTGTCATTGAAAAACGTTTGCAACCGTTGGGCGTGACTGTCGATTGGGCGCAATTTGCCGCTGGGCCACAATTAATGGAAGCAATGAATGTTGGCAGAGTTGACATTGGCTCCGTTGGGGAAACTCCACCAATATTTGCTCAAGCTGCTGGCACAGAATTAGTATATATTGCCAGTAATAAACCCGGAACTGGTCAAAATAGTGGAATTATAGTTCCCAAAGACTCTCCTATTAAGACATTGGCAGACCTAAAAGGTAAAAAAGTAGTTTTTCAAAAAGGTTCGGCATCACATTATTTATTAATCAAAGCCTTGGAAGAAGTTGGTTTGAAATATAGCGATATTCAACCAATTAGTTTGCCACCAACCGAAGCACGGGCAGCATTTATTCAAGGCAAAATAGAAGCTTGGGTAACTTGGGATCCGTATTTAGCCTCCGCCCAAAAAGTTGCCAATGCCAGAGTTTTAAGAAATGCCAGCGGCATTGCTACTCAAGGGGGATATTATATGGCATCGCGCAAATTTGCCACAGAAAATCCAGAGTTAGTGCGGGTCATTTTAGAAGAAATAAACAATGTTGGTAAATGGGCAGAACAAAACACAGCAGAAGTTGTAAAAATAACTGCGCCTCACCTCAAATTGGATGAAGACATTTTAACCACAATGATTAAACGGCGCACTTACGGCTTAAGACCAATCACCCCAGAAATCATGGAAGGTCAACAGAAAATTGCTGATTTGTTCGCCCAAGAAAAAGTCATTCCTAAACCCATTGATGTAAAAGCAGCAACGCTAACTACCGAACAATATGCAGCGATAACACCAAAAACTATTAGCCAGAGATAAGATTATGGAAATATTTTGGTATTTACCGACCCAAGGCGATGAACGCTATTTAGGTACAACAATTGGCAGACGACAAGCCAATTATCCCTATATGCAGCAAATCGCCCAAGCTGTTGACAAATTAGGCTATGGCGGAATGTTAATTGGGACTGGACAAAAGCAGGATACATGGATTGTCGCTGCTTCGTTGATTCCGGTTACACAACGCTTACGGTTTTTAGTAGCCTTTCGTCCGGCGATTATGTCACCTTCACTATCTGTGAGGATGGCTGCTACCTTTGATCAACTTTCTAACGGGCGAATTCTTCTGAATGTGGTGACTGGTGGTGATTCTAAAGAATTAGCCAAAGATGGCATTTTCTTAGATCATGATCAGCGTTACGAACTTACTGATGAATTTTTAACAATTTGGCGATCGCTCATGCAAGGTGATGAAGTGACTTTTAATGGTCGTCACCTCCAAGTTGCTGGCGCGAAACTCCAATTTCCAACTGTGCAGAAGCCTTACCCCACTTTATATTTTGGTGGTTCTTCGGATGCGGCGTTGCAAGTTGCGGCCAAACACATTGATGTCTATTTAACCTGGGGTGAACCACCCGCACAAGTAGCCGAAAAAATTAGTAAAGTCCGCCAACTAGCCGCAGCCCAAGGGAGAACAGTCCGCTTTGGCATTCGGATGCACGTTATTGTCCGGGAAACTATTCAAAAAGCCTGGGATGCAGCCAATGAACTGATCAAATATCTTGATGATGACACCATTGCATCTGCCCAAAAACGCTTTTCCCAGTCAGAATCAGCAGGACAAAGGCGAATGGCGCAGCTACACAGCGGTAGCCGCCACAACTTAGAAATTAGCCCTAATTTATGGTCTGGTGTGGGCTTAGTCCGGGGTGGTGCAGGTACAGCCTTAGTCGGAGATCCAGACACAGTAGCCGCGAGAATGTTGGAATATGCCGATTTAGGAATTGATACCTTCGTATTCTCCGGCTATCCCCATTTAGAAGAAGCTTATCGCGTCGCAGAGTTACTGTTCCCCCGCTTACCACTGCAAACTTCGCAAATCGCTATACCCCAACAGCTACCAACACCCTTTAACGAGTTTGTCACCAAGACAGATTTACTCAAACCCCAGCCTGTGTAATTTTAGGCGATCGCACTTGTGTTTCTACCATGATGTACAAACTCCCGTTTCTCCAAAGCTGGGCAAAAACAATATTGGAAAACAGCTTGATGTCTAATGTTTAATCTCAAATTGCTCTTTACCACAACTAAGATCGGTATTTTTAACTTGCGGATCATTGGGTTGATTTTGGCTTGGGGAATTAGTCTCACATTTAATTGTTATTGTTAATATGTCATTAATTTTCGAGTTTACATCTGGTATAACAGCGACAGCACTAACATAACTTTTCAGTCCTGCTACCCTCGAAACTGCATAAAAATATGTAATTTCATGTTTTTTAGGACTATTTATAGTTTTGATAAAAAAGTTGTATTTACCCATTTTAGGTTCAATATTCGTTTGTAATTTACTTAAAGATGTTGAGAATTTTTCATGATTTAAATAATAACTTCGTTGAGCTAGGTTAAACCTAGAGGCGGTAGTCGTTCCTAATGCTTGAAACGCTTTACAACTCATACTACAACCAAAAAACATATCATTAAATATAAAACACAGTAGTATAGCAATTCCAAGAAGAATTGCGGAACCTCCAATTAATCCTAAGAAGCATAGACCTAATATTAACCTCTGTTCAAAGTTCCGATACATAGAATAAATAGGCTAACAAAATATTAATTACTGCTTTAAGGTTACCCACAAACAATCCAAAGGCTATCATTATATAGCGTTAGTCAGATATATTAGGACAATTTGAAAGCTTGAATGCCAGGAATAGTAAGACTTTTCTCCAGAAAGCTGCCTTCTGCTATATTTTATGTATTCCTAGATTCGCTATGATGCAGCATTATACAGATCACCAATGCTGATAATTCCCAGAGTCATGAGATCAAAACAGTGGTAAATTCAACCGAGAACCGCTATATAATTTGTGATTTTTTCTCTGTTGAGAAACTGTTATGCTCAGGAAAATAAGTATAATCTCGGAATATTATTGTTAAGTTATGGAACCAGTAACCTTAACAGCCGTAGGAACTGCGATCGCTACTATAGTTTTAACTAAGGCTTTAGAAAAAACAGGCGAAAAGCTGGGGGAAGCGGCATTAGAAAAAAGTAACGAGTTAATTGCAAAGCTACGCCAGAAAAATAAGCTGCCCTTGTTAGCGAATACGTCACAGGAAAACACACAGCAGGCTTTAGATTATGGTAATGCTGTGCTGGAGTTGAAAGCCGCAGCCGATACAGATACCGAAATTGCTCAATCGGTGCGCGAAGTGGAAGCAACAATCAATCAAGATCAGTCCCAGACTGCTGAGAAAATTCAAAAATTAGCCGCAGAAATTCAAGCGCAGCCAGCAATTGTTAATAACTTTGCCAAGTTAGCAGAAAATATCCAAGCTGAAAAAGGGTCAATGGTTGCCCAACAAATCACAATTAATAATCCGCAAAACACATTCAACTGACTACAGTCGCCCGGACAGGAACGGGTAAAGTCAAATCCTGAAATACCGCAAAATTTACCCCTGAGTGGGGTGGTGAAATTTGTGGGACGTGATGAAGAACTGCAAGAACTCGACAAACTATTGCAGGAAAATAACCAAGTAGCTATTGCGGCTATTTTGGGAATGGGTGGACTGGGTAAAACAGAACTCGCCTTGCAATATGCCATGACTCAGCGCGAAAACTACAAAGGTGGACTGTGCTGGTTACAGGCGAAAGTTGAGGATTTTGGCGTTCAAGTGGTGCGGTTTGCCAGAACTCAGCTTGATTTAAAGCCACCAGAAGAATTTGATTTATCTGCACAAGTACAATACTGCTGGCGGAATTGGCGTGAGGGTAATGTGCTGCTAGTGGTGGATGATGTTACAGATTACCAGCAAATCAAACCTTACCTACAGGGCGTATCTTCCAGATTTAAAGTGTTGATGACTACGCGCAACAAATTAGGTGCAGCCATCAAGCAATTATCTTTGGATGTATTACAACCAGATGCAGCGTTGGAGTTGTTAAAGTCTTTGCTGAAAGAAACACCAGAGCGAATTGAGAGAGAATTAGATGTAGCAAATCAATTGTGCGAATGGCTGGGGTATTTGCCTTTGGGTTTAGAGTTGGTGGGGCGATATTTAGCGAAAAAACAAGATTTGTCCCTATTGAAAATGATGGGACGATTAAAGGAAAAGCGACTAGAACAAACTGCAACTGTCAACCCAGAAGCAGATATGACAGCACAACGGGGAATAAAAGCTGCCTTTGAGTTGAGTTGGCAGGAATTAGCAGAGGATGATAAGTTATTAGGCTGTGTACTCAGTTTATTTGCAACCGCACCCATACCCTGGAACTTAGTAGAAAAGTGCTTAACAGAGGAATATGAGGGTGAGTTAGAAGAAATTCGGGATGATAAATTATTGAATCTGCATCTACTCCAGCGCAAAGGTGAAGGAATTTATCAACTACATCCCCTACTGCGGGAATTTTTTCAATCTAAGTTTACAGGTGTAGAGCAAGCAGAGGAACTTAAGCGATCGTTTTCTCAGGTAATGGTAGCAGTTGCTCAAGAAATTCCTGAGACTCCTACCCTTGAGGAAATTAACGCTGTTTCCCTTGCCATACCACACATAGCTGAAGTAGCAAACCATCTCATTCAATACGTCAGTGATGAAGATTTAATTTGGCCTTTCGTCGGCTTGAGTCGCTTCTATGAAGGACAAGGGTTATATACCCAAGCCGAACCTTGGTGTCAGCAGTTTTTATCAACAGTACAAAACCGCTTGGGAGACAATCATCCCTATGTCGCCGACAGCCTCAACAACTTGGCATATCTCTACACTTACCAAGGAAAGTACGACCAAGCCGAACCCCTGTTTCTCCAAGTCTTAGAACTAAGACAACGCCTGCTGGGAGACAATCATCCCCATGTCGCCGAAAGCCTCAATAACTTGGCAGAAATCTACAATTCCCAAGGAAAGTACGACCAAGCCGAACCCCTGCATCTCCAAGCTTTAGAACTCAGACAACGCCTGCTGGGAGACAATCATCCCCATGTCGCCGAAAGCCTCAACAACTTGGCTGGACTCTACTATTCCCAAGAAAAGTACGACCAAGCCGAACCCCTGTTACTCCAAGCTTTACAACTTTTGAAACGCCTGCGGGGAGACAATCATCCCCATGTCGCCACCAGCCTCAACAACTTGGCAGAAATCTACAATTCCCAAGGAAAGTACGACCAAGCCGAACCCCTGCATCTCCAAGCTTTAGAACTCAGACAACGCCTGCTGGGAGACAATCATCCCGATGTCGCTGCCAGCCTCAACAACTTGGCAGAACTCTACAAATCCCAAGGAAAGTACGACCAAGGCGAACCCCTGTTTCTCCAAGCTTTGGATATTTTGGAGCGAAGTTTAGGAGCGAATCATCCTAATACTGTGACTTGTCGTAATAATTTAGCAAATTTACGCGATCATCTCTAATGAGAACAGGAAAATTTACCTTCCCAACCTCATCACTCTAGCTTTTATCTCCAAGTTCCGTGCTTTGAACTCAAAGTTTCATGTTCAGAACTCGAACTTTCGTGTTGCAAACGAGAATGTTCCTGTTTCCAACTCAAGTATTCTTGTTTTCAGTGAGAACGTTCTTGTTCTAAACGAGAATGTTCCTGTTTCAAACGAGAACTTTCCTGTTTCAAGTGAGAATGTTCTTGCTGCAAACGAGAATCTTCTAGTTCTGAGGTCGAATGATGGTGTTTTGAAACGTGAGTTCGATGACCTCTCCCCAACCCCTCTCCGACGCGGAGAGGGGCTTAAATATCTTGAAAGCTCAAAACGAAAAATGAAGGTTTTTAAGCCTCTACGCCACTTGCTACAACGCGGGGAACCCGCGCAACGCAGTGGCTCCTCCTTGCAGGGGAGAGGTTTGGAGAGGGGTTTTTTAAATTCATCGAACTCACGTTATGAAGGTGTAGGGGGAGCATCATCAAGTAAATTCACAGGCGATATGTGGAGTATAACGGGTTTGTTTTGAGAGTAGCGATCGCTTGTGAGAATTGGGAGATAATTATGGCGATGCGTAAAGTAGAGATTGACGGATATCCTCTGGCTCTAAATCAGGATATTCTTCTAAAATTTCCCCTAAAAGTTTGCCATTAGCTACCAAATTTATGACAGTTTTTATTCAAAATCCTAATACCTGCATTGATTTTTCCAACACTTCTTTAGGGCGAAAAGGTTTAGTCAGATATAAGTCAGCACCAACTTCAATACCTTTTTGTTTATCAAATTCCTGTCCCTTGGCTGTCAACATTACAATGTAAACTTCATCCATTTGTAGATCATGTTTAACTATCTGACAAACTTCTAAACCATTCATTTTTGGCATCATCACATCCAGAAAAACTAAGTTTGGTTTTTCAGTTTTAATAGTTTCCAGTGCTTCTTCTCCATTTCTCGCAGTGAGGAGTTCTACACCTTCATCTTCTAAAGCTTCTAGAGCTTGTTCTAACAAAATCACAATATTAGGTTCATCGTCAACAATAAGAATTTTTTGAGTCATATAACAATCCGATTTGATTCTTAAAATTATTTGTGTAAAGAGGGAAATTAGAGACTAGAACAGCAATTTAGTAATCCTGGAAGAACCTCTCCCTCGACTTCTCTCCGCGTCGGAGAGGGGGGTTGAGCTACTCTCTTCCCTACTAGGGTTTGGGAGGTTTTTGATTAGTGAATCTATGCTCTATAGACTAGAAACGAAAGTTTTTTATGTTTGGTTATGGGCTTGTGTGTGAATAGCAAACTTGAAAATGTTGAGTATAGCAACAACCAAGGTAGTAACGATATCGGTAAATGATCAAACTGAGACAGCAAAAGAATTTTAACCCTGTAACCTGCTATTTTAAGTAAAAATCCTAGTCCCTAGCCGCAAGTATCTAGTAAATCACGGCGTAAATAAACCTAGCATTTCAAACAGGCACAAGCCTTGATATACAAACTTTTCGACTTTTGACTTCACGGCGGTACTAGCCTCTCTTTTATCCTCATTAACGATCAGACAGCATGATGAAAAGTACATTTTCTAAATCTTTTTCAAACCGGAGGGTTTTTACCAAGTCAGTTTCATGGGAAAAAATTGAATCAAGGATAATCATGTCAGGTTTAGCTGAACGAGCTTTGTTAATACATTCTTGTGGATCTGAAGCTTCAATCACGTTATATCCTTGAGTTTGCAAGACATCTGATAATGTTTTTAAAGTTGAGGCATTTTTATCAACCACTAATACCTTTTTACTGGAAGTACCCTGAGAAAGTAGTGAGCCAATTTCTTTACGGAGTTGATCTGTATTGATGGGCTTGGTGAGATAGCGATCGATACCGATGTGATAACCACGTTCTTTGTTTTCAATAATTGACAGAATGATGATGGGAATATCTGCTGTGTGGGGGTCATTTTTGAGGACGGCTGCCACATCAAAGCCGTTAATTTGGGGCATCATCACATCTAGCAGAATCAGATCAGGCCGGGCAATTTTGATTTGATGAATTGCATCCATCCCATCTTTCGCTTCTCGAACTTTGTAGCCTTCGTTTTCTAGTTGCTGTCGCAATAATTCTCGAATGTTGGCATCATCGTCAACTACCAAAATGGTTTTATGGTTTTCGTTAAACACAGTGTTGGTGGTGATGACGTGTTCTTTTAATTGTTTGACTAAGGCATCAAGATTGATTTGTCCATTGTTTTTTTCGTCCTTGGTGTACACAGGCATCAAGAACGAGAAGATGCTGCCTTTGCCTTGTTCACTTTCTACCCAAATTCTGCCGCCATGATGTTCAACGATTTGTTTACAGATAGGTAATCCTAAACCTGTACCTTTAGGTTTATCTGTCAGGGTGTCACCAACTTGGCGGAATTTCTCGAAGACTTTTGGCTGGTCTTCTAGTGCAATACCAATACCTGTATCGATAACGCTAATGCATACACCGTCGTTTTGTTGTTTGACACGACAAGTAATAGTGCCAGATTGGGTAAATTTCACAGCATTGGAAATTAGATTGATCAGGACTTGCAATAGACGGTTGCGATCGCCCACTATTTGAGTTACATCAGGATCAATTTCGCTGACCAGTTGCAGGCCATTGGTTTCAAACAATCCTGCTGTAGAAGTAGTTGCCCAATCTAGTAACTCACCAGGGTCAAGGGGTTGCATCTGCCATTCCACTTTCCCTGCTTCCATCTTGGCAATATCTAAAACATCGTTAATCAAGGATGTCAGTCTTTCTGCTTCCGACACAATGATATTGAGGTTGTCACTCACCCGCTTAATTGTTTTTTGTAATTTGCGGTCTTCGGTAATTAGCATTGGAAACACATCGGTTTCCAGCTTTTCTTTAATGATGGAGGCGAAGCCCAGCACAGAAGTTAAAGGTGTCCGCAGTTCATGAGACACTGTGGAAATGAAGTCGGTCTTCATTTTGTCAACTTCTTTTTCTGCTGTGATATCCCGAATCAGAAGTGCTGAACCAAAGCAGGTAGCAGGTTCGTTAACAGTTGTTTGCTTAAAGATGGCTGTGGCTACAGCCTGACCAATGCGTTCTTTTACCAATGCAATTTCGGCGGCAAATACCTCTTGGGGATGGGATTGAGTTTGTTTAATCAAATATGCTAAACCGGCGATCGGCAGTTCTTGATAGTGACCTTTAAGAACAGTTTCCGTCAATCCGTGCATGGCTAAAAAAGCCGGATTGAAGTGGGTAATTTGTCCTGATGTATCTACTACCAATAAAGCATCCGCTAAGTTATCCAAAATCGCATTTAGCCCTTGAGCTTCTGCCAGGGTATCTTGTAAAGCTGCCGTTCGTTCGGCAACTCTGACTTCTAGTTCTTGATTGAGTTGGCGGAGGGCAATTTCTGCTTGTTTGCGGGCTGTAATATCAGTATTAATTTCCAATACCGCGCAGGGTTGACCAAAAACATCCCGTTGCAGCGTCCATCGGCTCTGCACAGTAATCAGTTTCTCATCATGAGTAATGTGCTGGACTTCGCCTTCCCAATGACCTTGGTGTAATAACTCTGCAATGATTTCTTCTTTGGGTTTGGGAAAGATTTTTTTGAGAAATGTGTAAATGTATTGGCCTTTAACTTCCTCTCGCGTCCAATGGTAAATCCTCTCAGCACCTTGATTCCAGTAAGAAATTCTATCGCTCATATCGCGGACAATGATAGCATCACTGGAATGATTCAACATATCAAATAAACGTTGATTTTCGGCTTCTGCCAGTTTGCGATCGTGAATATCAATACAAGTTCCAATCCATTCGCGGATGCTACCATCTGCTTCTAAGACTGGTGCGCCACAAACTGAGAATAGGCGATAATCACCATCTTTACTCCGCAGTCGATATTCGGTTTGATAGATAGTTTGATTTGCCACTGCGGCATTCCAAACTTTGGCAGAGAGATCGCGGTCATCGGGATGAACTGCCTCAATCCAGCCCCAACCCTCAACTTCAGCTTCACTTTGTCCTGTATAAGCTATCCAAGTGAGCATTTCACTGCTGATCGCCATTCCTTCAGGAGTAGCGCCCCAAACCAGTTGGGAGGTAGCAGCCACTAAGGAGCGATAACGTTCTTTGAGACGTTGATTTTCGGCTTCTGCCAGTTTGCGATCGTGAATATCTGTACAGGTGCCAATCCACTCTTCGACACTACCATCCTCTTCAATCACGGGAGCGCCCCAGACCCAAAAGTAGCGATAGTTGCCATCTTTGCCCCGAATCCGGTATTCAATTTGATATTGGCTACGGTTGGCTACGGCAATACCCCAAGCTTCTCCGGTGTAGCCGCGATCGTCAGGATGAACAGCATCAATCCAACCTCCGTTCTCAGCTTCCGCTAAAGTTTGTCCTGTGTAGGCTATCCAGTCTGTGAGTTCAAAGCAAATTCCTTCTGGTGAACTCACCCAGATAATTTGCGTGTTCGTTTTAATCAAAGAGCGATATCGGGCTTCACTCTGCTTTAAGTTTTTTTCAGATTGTTGGCGTTCTTGCTGGGCTTTTTTCAGGTCGCTAATATCCTCCACACTCGACCAAATGAGCTTCTCCCCATCTTTTTCAAGCATGACGGCGGAGATTTTTACTGGAATCAAATGTCCATTTTTGTGGATGTATTCTTGCTCATCAGACCTGTAGTAACCAGTTTTTTCTAGGTGTTCTATGATGATTTGCTGGTCGGTAACGTAGTTTTGAGCAATAATTTGCCAGTAATTGAGGTGAAGAGTTTCGGAAACAGAGCGCCCTAAAATGGCGGCATATAAAGGGTTGATCTCAATCAGAGTTCCATCTGTGCGACACAGTACCAGACCAACGGGACATTTTTCCAAAAGATGACGGTTAAACTCGTCAAGTTGTTGGCTAGACATAATTTATAGTTTCCTGATATTGATTTTGGATTAATGGTGGATTTGAGTGGGGTTAGGACAACAAAACCAGGACAATAAGGTGGTGGAAAGCTTGAATAAAATTGGATGACGTTGAAACATCTGATAAATTTGATCGGGTGAAGCTGTGCCAACATCTGGACTCTGCTGCGAAAGTCGCCGGAGCAATTGACTATGACTGATTAGCAGTTCCGTTGCTTTGAGCATAGGGGTTGTGGAGCAAATAAAGCCTTCCATATCAGATGTATTGGCTGATGCGGCGATACCTCCGACGGTAGAACTTGGACTATCCTGGCTTTCTTCAGCATCCTCTACTGCAAAATTCACCGGAATCTGAATCCAAAACTCTGTTCCTTGACCTGGTTGAGAACGGCACTTGAGCAGTCCTCGGTGTCTATCAACAATAATTTGGTGGCTGATGGCCATACCCAAGCCAGTTCCCTTACCAATCTCTTTGGTGGTGAAAAAGGGATCATAGATGCGTTGGAGAATTTCTTCCGGCATACCGGAGCCGTTGTCAGCAATGCGAATCACAATCCACTGATTGTCTAGGTTTTGGGTGCGAATGGTGATTTGAGGTTTTGTCATTTGTCCTTTGTCATTTGTCCTTTGTTCAGGACTATTGACTATTGACTCTTCTAACGCATCAATGGCATTTACCAGGATGTTCATAAACACCTGATTTAATTGTCCGGGATAGCACTCGATTTGAGGAATTTTGGCATAGTCTTTAATGATTTCAATTTCTGGGTGATGTGTAGTCGCTTTAAGGCGATGGCGTAAAATCATCAATGTTCCTTCAATACCATCGTGGATGTTGACGGCTTTTATTTGGGCTTCGTCGTGACGAGAGAAGTTTTTCAGAGATTTGACAATTTCGACGATGCGATCGCTTCCTAGTTTCATTGAATCTAGGAGTTTGGGCAAATCCTCGATAATAAATTCCACGTCGATATTGTCTAACTCTGATTCCAAATCTGGCGGAGTCACAGGTAAGCATTTCTGATACTCTTGCAGCAGATGTAACAAGTCTTGGGCATACTCGGTCACACAGCGCAAATTACCGCAAATAAAGTTCACTGGATTGTTGATTTCGTGGGCGACTCCGGCAATGAGTTGTCCCAAGCTGGACATTTTCTCGCTTTGGATTAACTGGGTTTGTGCTAGTTGCAAATCTTGCAAAGCCTGTTGGAGTTTTTCTGTCTGGGCTTTTGCCTGGGCGGTTGCTTGAATGCTTTGCTCATACAGCACAGCTTTTTCAATGGCTACGGCGGTTTGGGAGGCAAAGATACTCACAAGTTTGAGATGCTCGGCTTTATATGCGTCGATTTTGTTTGTGCCAATAGCGATCGCTCCTAGTATTCTTTCTTTGGCTCGTAATGGTACACAAATCAGCGCCTGAACATTTTTCTCTCCCCATAATCGCGGATCAGCCTGCACATCATTGACGAGTTCTGCACGACCAGATTGCACAATGTTGCCAATAATCCCTTTGTCTGATGCCAGCTGAGTGTGATCAAAAAACTGGCCAAATTCGGCAATGATTTCTAAGGTAGTAGCATCAGGACTTAGAAGCATCAGCGCCCCCGCTGATGATTCAATCAATTGACTCATTTCCTGAAGCACGAGTTGGGCAATCTGTCGCGTGTCCAAACTCGTCGTCAGTTGTGTCGAGATATCCTGAAACAAATCAATTTCCTGATATCGCTCTAGTAATTCTTTCGCTAGTTCTTTTTTCTCAGCTTCTTGTTTGGCCAGCAACGAGAGCAAGGTTGCGACTGTGTTTGTCTGTTCTTCCCCAACTACCCAACCGATGTTTTCTCCTGACACCTCAATGGGATAGCGGTTTTTGCTAGTTTGTTCGCCAATACTAATTAGTTGCGTGCCGTCTACCAGTTCAATATCAATGGCGCTGTTGATTTGGCTGGCTAAATTCTGAAGTAGAGACGGCATCTCTTTTTTGTTCAGAATTTTTCTCAGGCTAACTATGGACATGAAACACCTCATCCATAGAAATTCGCCCCGCCCCTACTACTAAGTTTTTGCTTTGTACCAGCTGCGGTTGGTTATTTTGTTCAATATCCACATTTTTTAAGAAAATTGTGCTTTGAAAGCACAACATCTGGAGAATTTCTAGGCGATCGCGTGTAAATACTTCCATAAACTGTTTGAAGACAATGGGGAATTGGTCAGCATCATGAATACCCAATAAACTAAAGTCCGACCCCCAGAGTAGATCTTCCTGGCGATAAGATAGTCAAGAATATGCACAGTTAGTTGCATTAGCGCAACTATCCATTTTTCTCGCTTCTTCGTCACAGGACAAAATTGTCATCACAGTCTAGGGATCTTATCTTGATCAATTAAGACTAGTCTTCCCAGAAATATTAGCCGTATAACTATAAATGGATGTTGGTGATTCGGGAAATGCGTCAAGCTCTGTTTTCATCACCAATGTCTAAGTTTCAATATTTATTAAGCAACTCTATGTTAAATTTATCTGTCCACTGACCAATTGCTTGACTACACTTAGAAATTAGCAACTGCATTGCTGTCCTTATAGCGTAATTATTATGAATTTATCTTTGAAGCAACTGGGTATTTATGTATCTTTACTGTTGGTTGGTGGTGGTGCAGGTCTGTTTGGTAGTCGCTATCTCCTGATACAAAATCACTCGTTTCGAGAGTTAAGAAATGTGACTGCCGCTTTACCTCCAGAATCTGTCACCCCTTATGCCCCCAGCGGGACTATTGGAACTACTGGTGGAGATAATGTGAATTTTATTGCCACGGCAGTGCAGAAAGTAGGCCCGGCAGTAGTCCGCATTAATGCAACTCGTAAGGTGGCAAATCCCATCTCGGAAGCTTTGAAAAATCCTCTATTACGCCGCTTTTTTGGTGAAGAAGAACAAGCAATTCCCCAGGAACGCATTGAGCGCGGTACAGGTTCAGGATTTATTTTGAGCGAAAATGGTGAATTGCTGACAAATGCCCACGTTGTAGCTGACACAGATACCGTCCAAGTTACCCTCAAAGATGGTCGCACTTTTGAAGGGAAGGTGTTAGGTATTGATGCAATTACAGATGTGGCAGTTGTGAAAATTCCTGGTGATAAATTGCCGACGGTGAAGCTGGGCAATTCGCAGAATTTGATTCCCGGACAGTGGGCGATCGCTATTGGCAATCCTCTCGGGTTAGATAACACTGTTACCATCGGCATTATTAGCGCGACTGACCGCACTAGCGCCCAAGTTGGTGTCCCAGAGAAACGCGTGAGTTTCATCCAAACTGATGCGGCTATTAACCCAGGTAATTCTGGTGGGCCTTTATTAAATGCCCAAGGTGAGGTAATTGGCGTGAATACAGCCATTCGCGCTGATGCCCAAGGATTAGGTTTTGCTATTCCCATTGAAACCGCCGCCCGTGTTGCCAAAGAACTATTTACTAAAGGGCGGGTAGATCATCCTTTTTTGGGAATCGAAATGGCAGATTTATCTCCCACGAAGAAACAACAAATTAATCTAGAAAATAAGCTCAATATCAAGCAAGATACTGGCGTTGTCATTAAAGGAGTTCTCGATAACTCGCCAGCAAAACGGGCTGGACTGCTTCCTGGAGACGTAATTCAAAAAGTTAACGCAAAGCCAGTTAAAACAGCCGCCCAAGTGCAAAAACTGGTAGAGTCCAGCACAGTCGGAGATATCCTCGTACTTGAAATCAACCGCAGTGGCAAAATACAGACTTTAAAAGTGCAGTCGGGTATTTATCCCAAAAAATAGTCAGCAGTCAATAGTTAAGAGTCTCAAGTATTTTTGACTGTTGACTATTGACTATTGACCATCAGATAAATAATCTAACTGCATTCTTTGTTCCATCTGCCGTAAGAAATACCCCGTCATCATTGCTGATGCTAATAGCCCAGCGAGATTCTCTCGGTCTGTGGTAATTTGCACATTGAAGTTTTCTGCGGGAAGCATCCCCACCAGCCCTTGGACGTTTTGGGAAATGATTTGCTTAATTTCGGGGCTGACAGACTGAGCGACACGCGCTAGAACATCAGGAGACTGATGCTGCAAATATTGGAGTAACTGATTGGGGTTTTCCTCAAAGTTCTCGCTTAGAAGTTGATTCGGGTGTTCCTCGGAGTTGTCATTCAAAAAGTCAGGATCAAACACCATTGGCAGTCTTTTTTAGCTTAGTTGCTAATTCTACTCTAAACCATAGTACAAGAGTAGGGCTTTTTCCACAGGTATGGGTTTTATCTCTACCTTAAAGAAGGCAGAAAGCAAGGTGCAGGAAGCCGAGGGAATAGAGGGTAAGCAAGCTAGGCAGCAAGTAGTTAGGTTACTTAATAATTTTCTCATTGCTGAATTAGGGGATGAATTTGGAGCTATTGAAATTTTCAACTCCTTATTTTCTCTGTGTCTTTGCGCCTCTGCGTGTTAGCGAAGCGGGGCGTAGCCCGATAAATCATCCCGTAATTATGCAACGCCATAATTTTCACTCAATTTCTAACTCACCCAATAAAGGCTCTGGGACGATATTTCCTAATTTGACTGAATCTAGAAGACTTTGCCAATCTGTTTGCAAAGCAGCATCATTTGGACGCTGACGACGTAACTGTGCGAGGATAGTCAGACTATCGTACCAAATACCATTGGCTGCATATAAAGCCGCACGTTCTCTTGGCGAAGCTTTTTTTAACTTATCAGTCAACTTTTTGTCAGGAACGATTTGTTTGATAATTCCACCCACAACGAGATCAAGAGAACGGTCTGCGCGATTACAAATAACTGTTAAATACCAATTATATTCCTGACTAACTTCGAGTAATCGCTGATTTTTATCAGCAGGTAAATCAAGGCTAAAAATTCCTGATTTCTGATTAACCTTATACTTTTTCTGATAAATTACTTTTTGAGCAGCATCTTCTACAAAAAACTCAAATCCTAGTACAGAGGTTTTGGTAGTTTTAGGAAGATAGAAAAATAATTTTGGCTGTCCAACAGTAGTCAATACAGGATTATTTTCTGGCACTAAAACAGTCAGATGATTTTTACCTCTGCCTCGCAAACAAGTGCTTCCTGCTTGTCCTGGTATGCGCCTCATCCGTTTTACATTGCCAAAATGTTGATATTTGATTGGCGATCCTGGTACTATTTTTGTACTGTCTATGTTTTGCTCTACAGGCATAGACTGCGACTGAGCAGTGGTTACATTCATCCAAAACAATAATGTTGGAAATAAAACTCCAATTAAAGATTTTGTGACAATTCTGCACTTCATAAAAATCAACTTCAGTTATTCATGGAAAGACTCAAGGCTGAACAGAAAAAATCTCTTTTCTAGCCTCTATTCCCTCATATCTTCTAACTCATCTTCAATAGTTAAATCTAATTCTAGTTGCTGTTCTTTAGTATCAAATGGTTGGGGAAGTTGCTCGATTTGGAAGTACTGATGAAATTTGGGTGTTACTTGTAGGGAATAAGAACGCGATTCGTTATCTCGGCGTTTTTTCACAAAACCTAGTTCGACTAATTCAGGAACGTGTTGATAAACTCCTGAACCACGGAGGTTAATTAAATCACTTTGTAGGATGGGACTATTAAGCGCGATCGCCGCTAATGTCCGCAAGGCACCTACTCCCAATTCTACCGGAATCAGTGTTTGGACTAAATCTTGAAAATCAGACCGCAGTTGTAGGCTATAACCATCTGTGGTTTCCACCACTTCTAAAGCGCTATCTCTGCGGGCGTAGTTGTCGATAAGTTCAATTATGCCTTCTTGGGCAGTCGCGCGATCGCAAGCGGCATACTCGGCTATTTCGCTGAGGGATAAGGGTTTACCCTTCAAGTACAGAATCGCTTCTATCTTAGTTGCTGTCTTGGTCGCGGTAGCTGTTTTCATTTGCTTTTAGTCAATAGTCATTTGTCAATAGTCAATAGTCATTTGTTACTTTTCACTGACAACGAATGACTAATAACGGACAATGAACAAGTGTGTGGCATTATACTAGATTTTGTTACAAAATGCCAGAAGAAGCTTAATGATTCGTAATTATTCAAAGTAGGGAGTTAAAAAAAGTACTAGCCCCTAGTAAAGCACGGCGGAAATAAACAGACCACACTTCGACGAGGCTCAGTGACCATCTGGAATTGCTAAAAGGCTTATGGGATAACTATTCTTTCTTTTGCCTTTTGCCTTTTTACTTTTGCCTTGTTGTACTAGCTTTTTCTCGATGACTCAGGATAAATTCTGCGATCGCTAAATCTTGGGGAGTGGTAACTTTTAAATTCGTCTCTTCACCCTCAACAATGCGAACTTCTATACCGCACTTTTCAAATAAAGCCGCATCGTCAGTAACTTCCCAGCCTTGAAGAATCCCTTCAGCGTGGCACTGTTTCAATAACTGGACATTGAATCCTTGAGGAGTTTGGGCAGCCCACAAATGTTGTCGGTCAGGGGTACTTTGAATTATGCCATTGTGATCAACAACTTTAATCGTGTCTTTCACAGGTATGGCCGCAATTAAACCAGCACAATGGCGAATCGCTGCTGCACAAGCGTTTAGCAAATTCGGTGTTGCTAAACATCTAGCACCGTCGTGAATTAATACTTGCTCTGCCTCTGGTGGTAATGCTTGCAAGCCGTTGTAAACCGATTCTTGCCGAGTCGCACCGCCGATAATAAATTCTATAGGTTTAGTTAGGGGCAAATCAGCGATGATGCTCTTAAAATCCGGCCAATCACTAGGTTGAGAAATAATTCCGATCCATTTAATAGAACTCGCCGCTTCCGCCGCTAACAGAGTCCAAGCAATAATAGTTTTTGAGTGTACCTCAAGTAAGAGTTTATTCCGGTTACTACCCATTCTTTTGCCGACACCAGCAGCAGGAATTAATAAATACACAAGCGTTCTCAATCGCAAAACTACAGCTTACAGGTTATAGGTGACAGGTTACAGGTTACAGGTGAGAGTGCAAATAGTAGATTAATTTTTCTAATTTCTAGCTCCTAGTCTCTAGCTCCTACTCCCCATTGCCTAATCTTTCATACCTATATTCCCCTAAAATAAGGAGCGAGTAAGCGTCAATAATTATTATGCGAGTAGTAGCCCTTGTACCTGGCGGAATTGGCGACCAAATTCTCTTCTTTCCGACTCTAGATGATTTGAAGCGTTATTATCCCAACGCCAAAATAGATGTCGTTACGGAACCCCAGTCAAAGGCTGCCTACCGGGTGAGCAAGTCTGTTCACGAGGTACTGACCTTTGATTATAAAGATCGCAACAGTCTAGCAGATTGGGGTAACTTGGTAGGCACAATTCGCGATCGCGAATATGATGTCGCCATTGCTTTTGGGCAAAGCTGGTTAGTGGGACTGATGCTCTGGTTAACAGGGATTCCCATGCGTGTTGGCTTTAAAGGCAAAGGAGCAGCTTTTCTGACTCATACCGTGCCGTTTAATCCATCCCAATACGTAGCGGCGGCGTATCACGAATTGCTCAAACCATTAGGTCTGACTACACCTTTGCCAGAGTTAGCGGTAAATGTCCCAAAACCAGATATTGAATGGTCACAAATTGAACAAAAACGTCTGGGGGTGAATGAAACAGGCTACGTCTTGATTTATGGAGGTGTTGATTCAGCCTTACGAGCTAAAGATGCTGATAAAATCTATCCTGTTGCGAATTGGCAGCCGATCATTCAAGAGTTTCACCTGAAGCAACCAGATATGCCTGTAGTTGTGATTCAAGGTGCGGATGATGAAACATTTGTGCGATCGCTCCGGGCATCCTGTCCAGAAATTAAGGTAACATCTCCTGATAATGCAGGTAAGTTGACAGCGATGATTGCTGGCGCAAACTTAATGCTGTCTACCGAAAGTGCAGCATTACAGTTGAGCATCGCAGCCCAGACTTATACCATCGCTCTACTTGGCTCCTCAGATCCAGGGAAGTTGTTACCAAAAAGTGAAAAATTCCTCGCCATTAAATCCCCAACTGGGAAAGTGGCAGATATTTCGCCTAAAACCGTTTCTGAAAAAATTTGGGGCGGCTGATCCATTTGGGATTTTAGATGGAGAATCTTCTTCTGCGCCTGGATTTTGTAAATCTATTTGTTGCGATCGTTTTTTAAATTGCTATAATCAGCGATTCTACAAAATAAAATGGTGTGGTGAAACCTGACTAACCAGTGTCAGCACCACACCATTTTTATTTATCAATATTATCTACTAAATCTAGCAATTAATTCCTCTCGTGATAATTGCATAAGTAAAGGAGTGAATTCGGCTGGCGATAAAGCTAATACTTGTTCAATAATTGCTTGCAAATCATCGTCTACTGAGCCAAAGCGCACTTGGAGTAAATTTTCTACCACAAGGCGTTCTCCTTGTTTAATTCCCTCTTGTCGCCCTTCTTGTCGCCCTTCTTGTCGCCCTTCTTGTCTAACTTGTTCTTTATCTTGTTGATACAACGGTGTAAGTCGCATAATTAATTCCCTATCATCTTCTTCTGGAGTTGGGGATATTACTAAGTTTTGCTGCAAGTTGTACAGCAATTCTAACGTTGCTCTGCGAAATGGATGATTTGATGGTAGCGTTTCTAATTCATCAATTGCTTGTTTCTGCACTTTTCCTCGACCAAGAATCCTTAACCATAGAGTTTCTTGAGTACGCGGTAATTGATGAATAGCCACGATCGCTGTTCGCAAGTATTCTGGTAAAAAATGTACTCCTGATAACCATTCTAATTGTTGAGTGGCACCAAAGCCCGACAGTAGTGATGCAGATGCAGTTGGTGTGAGAATCCATAATTTGGGAATTTGC
This sequence comes from Nostoc sp. LEGE 06077, assembly GCF_015207705.1. Lineage (GTDB taxonomy): Bacteria > Cyanobacteriota > Cyanobacteriia > Cyanobacteriales > Nostocaceae > Nostoc_B. Next base: position 21,866 of record NZ_JADEWI010000025.1, on the reverse strand, counting down.
GATTCTTGAATCGGGGTTCTATTCCGGTTTGCTTCTCTTTGAATTTCTCCTCTCACTTCTAGTAGTTTCAAAAGGCAATCACAAATTTCTTCTTTTGATGCTGCATTACGAAACGGTTCAAAAAGAGCAGGAGTAACAGCTAACCGCCCTAATAGTCCTAGTAATTCTAAATTTGAGTTTTCTTGGATTGTCGGAGAAAATAAAACATCAATTTCTCGTACTTCTCCGGCTACTCTCCTCGGTGCTTCTACTGTCCCATAAGTTTTCAGGAGTTCTTCTAGATAGTCTTTGGCAAATTGGTCATGAATAAATCGAGTCATTCATTTTTGCTATTTCAAACGGTAAATAAAATAATCTTATGTTTACAAGCGAACAGCAAAATTCGCCTGTAAACTATTATTTAAAACATTTCAAAAAAGCCATCATCTAATTCATAACCCAGTATTTGCGCCATAGATTTGAGCCGCGCTGAACTGGGGATTTCTTGTTGTTTTAACCAATCAGTTAAAACAAATATTTTGTGCATTAAAAATATTTCTAATGCTTCAGGATTATATTGAATGCCTTCTTTAGTGCTGAATTGATGTGGTACAAGCATGGCGGTGTAACGGGCTAATTCCCCGGCTTTCCAATCGAGTAAAAAAGGTAGCCAAGGATATTTAGCATCTAAGCGAATAAACCACAGCCGCAACTCTGGAATTTCGGAAAGTTCGCGGGGATCTCCAGCTTCGAGAGGATAATCAATATCAAAGCTTAATTGCTGTTCATAGGCAGCGACTCCCTCTTGCAGCAGTGGTTCAATTACCGTTAAAGCGGGGGACAAATCTAAGGTATTAATTGAGTCTGTATTGAGTGCGATCGCTATAGCCATAGTAATTTGTAAATGGTAATTGCTAAGTCAATAAGAATAGAAAGTCGAAACTTTACTCAGCACTCAGTATTGTACTCAGTTGTGGGATTAACACTGCAAACGCATTACCACGATGGCTAACTGATTTTTTTACCTCTGGTGACATTTGAGCAAAGGTTAACTGCTTTTCGGGAACGTAGAACACAGGATCATAGCCGAAACCACCATCACCACGGGCTGCATGAAGAATTTCCCCTCGACAAATCCCTTCGCATTGTAAAACTATTTCACCATCAGGACGGGCGATCGCAACTGCACAGACAAATTGTGCTTGTCTGTTACTTTCATTACCTAATTCTGTTAATAACCGAGAAATTCGCTCTGCGTCGGTTTTGCCATAACGCGCCGAATATACTCCTGGTATACCATTCAAAGCATCTACCTCTAAACCAGAATCATCGGCGATCGCCCATTCTCCTGTAGCTTTGGCGACTTCTGAGGCTTTTAAACAAGCGTTGGCTGCAAAGGTTTCACCTGTTTCTTCAACTTCTAGTTCTTCTGGTTTCAGCGTTAATTCCCAACCAGAATTAGCCAGATAAGCTTGCATTTCCCGCAACTTACCTGCATTGCTTGTAGCGACTACGAGTAATTTGGTCATATTTCAGTCAACAGTTAACAGTTAACAGTTAACAATTAAACGTGATAACTGACAACTGATAACTGTTCACTGATATTATTCTGCCCACTGTCTCGCCCAATCAAGGGTTTGATGTACTTCCTCGATGGTTGCGGCTTCACAGTAGAGGCGCAAAACTGGTTCAGTACCGCTAAAACGAATCATTAACCAACTGTTGTCTGCAAGGCGGAATTTATAACCGTCGATTGTTTGACAATCAGTGACTACTTTACCCGCAATTTCTGTTAATGGTTGGGTTTGCAGTTGTTGTAAAAGACGCGATCGCACTTCCATACTAGCTAAGGGTAAATCAATGCGATCGTAGGCGGAACTAAAATTTGCTTGTTGTTGCAAGTAGGAATAATATTCCCCCAAATCTCGCCCAGATTCAACAACTGCTTCTAATACATACAATGCTGAAAGTAGCGCATCTCTTTCGGGAATATGACTACCGTAGCCAATACCACCGGATTCTTCGCCACCCAGTAATACTTGGGCGACTAACATTCTATCGGCAATGTATTTGTACCCGACTGGTGTTTCAAACAATGATAAATTGTGTAATGCTGCCACACGGGGAATCAAATCAGAACCGCTGACAGTTTTAATGATTTCCCCTGTAAAACCACGGCGCAAAGTTAAGTGGTCAATTAATATGGGGATTAATATCTGCGAACTTAAGAAGTTAGCGTCTTGATCTACTGCGGCAATGCGATCGCAATCTCCATCAAATACTAAACCAACCGTTAAACCAGATGGATTAGTTTGTTTGTGACTTTTAATAACTTCAAATAAGCCAGAAAGATATTTTGGTAATGGTTCCGGCGCACCGCCACCAAATAACGGGTCACGGTTGCTGTTGATTTCTTTGACTTGATCACCTAATAATCTTGCTAGTCCGCCTGCTGCTGCACCGTGCATCACATCAGCGAATACCGTCAGATTACCAGAGGCGATCGCTCCTCGAATTTTGGTAATATCAACTTTACCTTCTAGCCCTTTGGTGTAACTAGGCCAAGGATCAAATTTTTCTAACTTTCCAGGAGTCGCTGCTTTCTCGACTCCCTGCGATAATGATGCTTCGATATCTTTGGTAACTTCTGGTGATACCGAACCACCAAAATATCCCTTGACTTTTAATCCTAAATATGAACCAGGATTATGACTAGCTGTAATTACTAACGCCCCCAAAGCATTAAGTTGTTTTGCAGCCCAGCTAAAAGCCGGAGTTGGGGCGAATGATTCACTCAGCAAAACATCAAATCCGACGGCGGTAACAGCATCAGCAACAGCACGAGCGAAGTCTTCCGCCATAAAACGGCGATCGTAACCGACTATGATAGTCCGGCTACCAACTGTAGAGTAATAAGTATCATATAAGACTTGAGCGGCTACTGGCGCTACCAGAGCAAGACGTTCAAAGGTGAATTCTTCACCAATTACGCCTCGCCAGCCATCTGTACCAAATTTGATTGCGTTAGCTACAACTGGCATTGGGGTATCCTAACTGTCCATCTGAGGATTTTAGCACTTGTTCAGTAAATCGAGTAAAAAAAGAGTCTATTTACTAGCGCTGATTGCTGAGAAATTAGTATTGGAGTGCGATCGCTGATTTTCGTTATCATATAAAAATTAAGAGTGTATGTAAGGAATTTGCATGATGTCTAGTTCCAAAGTTACCTCCAAAGGACAAGTCACTATTCCTCAAGAAATTAGGGATTATCTTAATCTTGATATAGGTAGCAAAGTTGATTTTATTATTGATGAAAATGGCACAGTGAAATTGATTCCCCTTAATGTTTCGGTGCAAAGTTTATCCGGGATTTTACAGCGCCCAAGGATGAAAAGTGCAACTTTAGAAGAAATGGAAACAGCAATTCAAGAAGGTGCAAGTGATTGCAGTTGATACAAATATTTTAGTGCGCTATTTGACCAAAGATGATGAACAGCAGTGGCGACAAGCTGCTGAAATTATCGAAGGAGGAGAGCAATGTTTTGTCGCTAACATAGTTCTTTGTGAATTGGTTTGGGTTTTACGAGGAAAGCCTTATCAATTTAGTAGAGAAGAAATTAGTAACACTATTGCTTTGATGCTGCAATGTTCAACTTTTGAGATGGAAAATCGCTCTGTAATTTATCGAGCATTACAACAGTTCAATCAGGGAAAAGCAGATTTTTCTGATTATTTAATTGGTGCAGTTGCTCAAAATTTTGGTTGTATTTCTACAGCAACTTTTGACAAAAAGTTGAAAAACGAAAACGGATTTAATTTATTTGAATAATCCTAATTTTGTAACAGGCGATGTCTGCGGCGGGCTACGCCTACGCTTGAGTCAGTTCTTGATTCATCGGTAAGTTTATACTAATTCATTATTGATCTGATTATTCTACAATTAAACTAGAGCGTAGACGCTTGCAGCTTGTCGTCAGACATCGCCTTCACAACACCATCATTCCACCTGCAAACACGAAACTTCGAGTAAAAAGCTCAAGCGATCGCCCTCACAACACCATCATTCCACCTCAGAGTAGGAAAGTTCTCGTTTTAAACACGAACATTCTCACTTAAAACAGAAACGTTCTCGTTTAGAACAAGAACATTCTCATTTAGAACAAGAACGTTCTCACTTGAAACAGGAACATTCTTGTTTGAAACAGGAACATTCTTGTTTGAAACAGGAACATTCTTGTTTGAAACAGGAACGTTCTCGTTCTGAACACGAAACTTGGAGATGAAAGCTTGATTGATGAGGTTAGGAACATGAATTTTACTGTTGTGAGTTGAGGCGATCGCGTAAATCTTCTAAACTTTGACGTACAGCAACAGTATTAGGATGATTTGCGCCTAACCGATGCTCAAAAATATCTAATGCTTGTATGTACAAGGGTTCAGCCTCGCTGTATCTGCCTTGATCACGGTAGAGTGCCGCTAGGTTATTGAGACTTTGTGCAACATCTGGATGTTCATCTCCCAGCAGCTTGCGCCTCAGTGCCAAAGCTTGAATGTTAAGGCGTTCGGCTTCGCTGTATCTGCCTTGGGAACGGTAGAGTGCTGCTAGGTTGTTGAGGCTAGTAGCAACATCTGGATGTTCTTCACCCAGGAGCTTGCGTCTGAGTACCAAAGCTTGGATGTACAAGGGTTCGGCTTCGTTGTATTTCCCTTGGGAGGAGTAGAGTAGAGCTAAGTTGTTGAGGCTAAGTGCGACATCGGGATGTTCTTCTCCCAGGATTTTGCGCCACAGTGCTAAAGCTTGTTGGTGAAGGAGTTCAGCGTCGCTGTATCTGCCTTGGGATTCGTAGAGTCCCGCTAGGTTGTTGAGGCTAAGTGCGACATGGGGATGTTCTTCTCCCAGGAGTTTGCGACACAGTGCTAAAGCTTGTTGGTAAAGGGGTTCGGCTTCGCTGTATCTGCCTTGGGAATGGTAGAGTAGAGCTAGGTTGTTGAGGCTAGCGGCAACATGGGGATGTTCTTCTCCCAGGAGTTTGCGCCACAGTGCTAAAGCTTTGATGTAAAAGGGTTCGGCTTCGCTGTATCTGCCTTGGGAACGGTAGAGTTCCGCTAAGTTGTTGAGGCTAGCGGTAACATCGGGATGTTCTTCTCCTAGGAGTTTGCGCCACAGTGCTAAAGCTTGGATGTAAAGGGGTTCGGCTTCGCTGTATCTGCCTTGGGAATGGTAGAGTGCTGCTAAGTTGTTGAGGCTAGTGGCGACAGATGGATGTTCTTCTCCCAGGAGTTTGCGCCACAGTGCTAAAGCTTTGATGTAAAAGGGTTCTGCTTCGCTGTATCTGCCTTGGGAACGGTGGAGTTCTGCTAGGTTGTTGAGGCTAGTGGCGACAGATAGATGTTCCTCTCCCAAGCGTTTTTTAGTGATTTCTAGACACTGCTCAAACCAAGGTTCAGCCTGAGTATATAATCCTTGACCATCGTAAAATCGAGCGTTGCCAATGAAAGTCCAAAATAAATCTTCATCGCTGACATACTGAATGAGATGATTTGCTACTTCTGTTAAGTGAGGTACTGCTGGGGCGACATTCTTAATTTGCTCAAGTATAGGGTTTTGAGGAATATCTTGAGCAACTGCTACCATTACCCTGCAAAAGCTTCGCTTAAATTCCTCTTTCTGCTCTAAACTTGTAAGCTTATCTTTAAAAAACTCCCGCAACAGAGGATGTAATTGAAAAATTCCCTCACCTTTGGACTGAAGTAAATGTAACTGTAACAACTCACGTCTGGCTTGTTTCCAATTGTGCGCCTCATTATTTATTGTTATCCCCTCCACCAACTCCCAAGGAATTGGAGCTAAAGCAAATAAACTCAAAACACAGCCTAAATGTTGGGCATTTTCTCGCAACCGTCGCCAACTCAACTCAAAAGCAGCCGTAACACCCAATTCAGTCTTCATTTCTTGGGGAACTTCAACTAAAGCAAGATTTTTCAAACGCTCTGTTTCCAAGTCTTGCAGCATTTCTGCTAGGGATAATTCCTCATCCCCTAACAAATAACGCCCGACTAATTCTAAACCCAGTGGCAAATATCCCAACCACTTACAAAGCTTTCTCGCAACTAACGCCTCACGCCGCAGCCTTTCTCTACCAACTATAGATTTTAATAACTGCATTGCCGCTAGTGGTGTCAGCACATCTAAATCTAATCGCACTATCGGCGGTTGTAATTTTTCCCGCGTGGTAATTAACTGCTTAAACCGGGAAGGAACAGACTCTAAATAACATCTAACTTCTTCTCGATAGTTAGTGACGTTATCAATTACCAGTAAAACCTCACCTTCAGTCCATTTTGTCAGGCAGTGTTGGACTCTCCCAACTAAATCTAAATCATCTGGGATGTTCAATTGCAGCTTATTCATAGCAAACTGAACCAGTTGTAACCCCACATCCTGCACGGCGGATAACCAACAAATTCCGCCTTGATAAGTCACGCGGTGAGAATTGGCATATTGCAAAGCTAACTCTGTCTTTCCGACTCCACCCATCCCCGCAATAGCGGCGATCGCTACCTGTTGATTTGACTGCAACAACTGATGGAGTTCTTGCAATTTCGCTTCACGTCCGACAAACTCCACTACCCCACTCAAGGGAATATTTTCGTAACGGGTAGGCTTGGGTTGAGTTTTCCTACCTTTCTCACGCTGCACACCGGGTAATTCTTCTCGTCGGCGTTGCCATTCTGCATCAAATTTCTGCAAATTCCCTTCTTTGCCGCTTTTATCATGCCAAAGCATCAGGCGAAAGTGCCAGTTTTCGGAACCCTTCTCATGTTCGCGCTCATCCTTCAGAATGCCTAAAAAATCCTCAAGTCGTTTTAATGCTTCTCGGACTTGTTCTTTAGTCAAACCACTAAGTTTCGCCAGAACTCTTAACTGTGTTCTGACTATTACTTGCTGTGGCGTTTCCCAATTAAGAGCAATTTTATAAAGTTCACTGTCTTCTAACTCATCATTGGCATAAGCCAAAAACTTTTCTAAAAGTGTTCTTACCCGCGCTTCGACTTCTTCACCATAGCTAGGACGCGCCATAGGTTATTCTTGCCCAAATTTGCGACAAAGTTTCGGGATTCCCCAAACTTAATCTAGCATCCCCAAACTCGAACCTCAGCAGATTCACGCATCACCGCCAACAAACAGCGTCTTTTGCTTTCCGTTACTACCCCAAATTTACCTTTGCTTCAGCGTTTGAGGCAAAGTAAATGAAAGCTAAGAAACTGATGGCGATCGCATTTTTTCTGATTCCCCTAATTGCTGACTTGTTCATCCCAGGTTCAGGACTGGTGATTGAACTTGCATTATTAATTTGGGAATTGCTGCAAACAGAAGAAGATGATTTGAAGCGATCGCTCTAAATTTATTATGTAGACTTAGATACTCGACTTTTTCAAGAAGTCGGGTATCTGAAGAGTTTCAGGAATTGAATCATGTTAGGCGATCGCTCACGATAAAAATTAACGCCGTGTGCTACTTTCTCTCAAACCTAACCCCCAACCCCTTCCCTACAAGGGAAGGGAAGCAATATTCAAAGCCTCTCTCCGTTTCGGGGAGAGGTGTGGAGAGGGGTTTCAAGAATAAGTTGCACATCGCGTAAATTAATAATCCTTAATAGTCTGCACTACTAAGGATCTCCAAAAAATAATAATACTCACAATCCAAACCGTCTCTTAAAAATCATCTAAGAACTGACTGAGACGACTAATAACAGGGTCAACATCTTCAGGAGCCGTAGCAGCGTGGGTAGTGTTCACCATTTCCTTGACTGGTACTGTTGACACTACAGGCGCTGGCGCTGGTGAAGTTGGAGGCTGATGGTGAATAATCGGCGGTCGCTCTGTCACCAAGATGGCCAGATGTGCCATTTGTTGCGTGAGTTGCACAATATGGCGTTCCATCGCCTCCAAACGATTCGATTCCTTAGCGAAAAAACGTTCCTCTAGGTCAGCCACTTGGCGTTGCAGTTCATCGATTTTCTGTTCAACCGACTCTGCGGCTATTGGTTTGGAAGCAGGTTTGACAGCTTCCGGGACACATAAAAATTGCCATAGGGCTTCTTTACAGAGGTCGCTAAAAGACTTTTCTGGTTGAGGCTCTAAATGGTTTTCCACTAGCGACAACAAGCTTTCGTCTGCAACTTCTGGGTTGAACGTGACCGATTTAACTACTTTTTTTGACCATTGGAACATTGGCTTTAAGACCTAGCAGCGCGAACGGCGGATAATTGCGCCTCTCCATAAATATACTGCCCCAAGGCGTTCGCTTGGCGAGATGGTGCAGCTAAATGAGCGTTGATTTTGGCATCTTTCAACAGACGTTGCACATCTTCCCAGAAGAATTCGCCGCCGCCACCAGTGATAATCACATCAGTCACACGCTCAGGGAGCCAAGCAAGGACACGGCTACAAATATCACGAGAAAACATTTCAATCAGGTTGGGGAGGAAATCATCAAGGTTGGCGGGCTTGCTAGAGCCTTTAGGACGATAAAAACGTTCTCCCTTGGGTTTGTTAACGGCAGAAATGAGCGCTAGAGATTGGCTGTCTGCGCCCTCAATTTCCTTAGCTACCATTTCGTAGAATTTGCTCATCCCGAAGTCTTCACTCTTAGAAGCTCCTCGTGCGAAGCGGAAATTATCTACCATCAACAAATCGATGGTTTGATGTCCAATATCAACAATGGCTGCCGATACTTTAGTAAAGTCGGGGCTGGAAGCGCTTTTTTTAGGTTGAGCTTCACACCAGAGAAGACTACCGTACCCTTCAGGCATGACCCAAACTTTATTGATATTTAGAGAGACTGTTTCGCCTCTAAAATTCATTATGTGAGGGCCAGTTAACTGACTGGTGATTTGAGCCTTTTCTTTTTCAAACTGCTCTAAGGAGAGGAAGGGTAGACCCAAGACGATGGAAATTTCGTCTTTCAGCTTGAAATAGCCAGCACAGGCCAAAACTTTAGCCAGTGCATCTTCTACCTTAGATTTACCGACTCCGAGATTTGCGCCAAAGTCGGCGGCTAATTGACCAATGGCAAAGCCACTGCCTTGATATTCCATCCACAAATCCATTAAAGGATCTGTTGCACGGGCTTCAAAAATACCTCCCCGTACTTCTTCCATTGACATTTGTTTGACATTGGCGGGGATGAAAACCACGTTACCTGGTTCGCGGCTGACAGAAGTCTTAGTGGAAGTTCTGCCTAAGTCCACACTGAGAATGGATTTGCTAGAACCACCATTGGGCTTAATATTGGTCGCGGTATTAATTGGGGTAGATGCTGAAACCCGGTTGAGTGGGATAGCAGCAGCATTCATTGGGGTAGCGGCGGAAGGTTGGTCTGTCATGAAAGCTCCTAGTCCTTTCTTAACTGTCAAAATTTAACTTGCTCATCTTACATACAAACGTGCGAGATACCAGAAATTCTAGGTTTCGTCAAGTGTAACTACGAATACGCCTAACGCTGAGTTAGGCGATCGCAAATTCAGCATTATTTGGCATAGTGTAGGCGAATTTTTACCAGATGTAACCCCCCAACTTTAAATCAACTTTAAATTAGGGTTGTGTATTTTAGTGTCTAGTCTTTTTTCGCCGACGCTTGAGTATCCAGACTACAAATGCCAAAACCAAGCTCCCAAGCACAATTTTTGATACTGGCGCAAGGTACTTGTCCACAAGTTCATACTGGCTACCCAACACGTATCCTGAGTATGTTAACAAACCTACCCAGGCAGCACTACCCAAGGTTGTATAAAATAAAAATGGTAGCAAAGGCATATTGCTAATGCCTGCCGGTACGGAAATCAAAGTACGGACTCCCGGTACAAGACGACCAATTAACACTGCTTTGCTACCTTGAGAATCAAACCAGTGTTTTGCTTTGGTAATATCTTTGCTGGATATGGTTAACCACTTGCCGTACTGATCAGCCCACCTTTTTAAGCGCTGTTCGCCCAAAAACTTACCAGGATAGTACCATACAAGTGCGCCAGCTACAGAACCTACCACTCCGGCAAAAAAGACTCCTAAAATATTTAATTTGTCTGGATTTGCCCTAGCGGTAAATCCAGCCAGGGGCATAATCAATTCTGAGGGAATAGGGGGAAATAAGTTCTCTACGAACATTAACAGCGCAATGCCTACGTAACCCAAGGAACTGATAGTATTGGTAATCCATTCGAGCATCGAGTCTATTCCTAAAATTGCTGCACAAGTTTAATTGCCTAATCTAGCGTTAATCTTCTTAAAACTTTACTTATAATCAGTACACACTGGGGACAAAATCGCCAAATTATTCCGGCGATCGCAATTTTAAAAAGCAAGGGAGTAGGAAGAGAACAAATACTCCTTCAATCCAGTTCTAGTTCCCAACACTAGGAAAATAAATTTCCCCTACTGTCACTTATCACCTGTAACCTGTAACCTGTAATAACCGCCAAATTTTAGGGGCGCAATGATTACGCCCCTAAATATTTCATATATTCAATTGAGCAGAACTGTTAGATTGTGGAAGTTAAAGATTGTACCCTAGATTCAGATTGCCAATCTAATGGGTTAAAAACTCTCTCTTCTAAAGCCATTTGCTCAATTAGACTGGCTAATCTTAGGGCTTTCAGAGCTTGTTCTCCACCGACAGAAGGTTGATTTCCACCGTGGACACAATTGACAAAATGCTCTAATTCTGCACTAAGAGGTTGAATATTAGTGGTATAAACTTTTTCAATCAAACCATCTTGCCGGTAAAGCAGCTGACGATTGTCAGTTAAATTGGTGGTTGTTTGCCGGTGAATCAGAATTTCATTCTTGAGGAAATCTGCTTCTGTGAAGGAGTTCTTACAATGAGCAACAATGCGACGAATTTTTCTGTGAGTGACTTTACTGGCTGTGAGAGTAGCAACAATGCCATTGGCGAATCCCAAGGTGGCTGTCACATAATCTAAATAACCAGAGTCTAAAGCACGAGTACCACTTGCTGTCAGTTTTACAACTGGAGAGGCAGCTAATTCAAGCATTAAGTCAATGTCATGGATCATTAAATCCAGTACTACGGACACATCATTTGCCCGATCTGAATAAGGACTCATTCGGTGAGCTTCCAGCGCCAGCAATTCTTCAGTTTTCAGGACTTTACTCAGTTCCCGAAATGCCGGATTAAAGCGCTCAATATGACCTACTTGCAAAATGCACTGAGATTCAGCTGCGGCATTGACCAGCGATTCTGCTTCAGAAATACTAGCAGCGATCGGCTTTTCAATTAAAACGTGAATTCCAGCTAACAGGCAATTAATGCCTACAGCATAATGCAAACGAGTAGGTACGGCGATGCACACTGCTTCCACATGGGGGAGCAAGTCACAATAATCTTCAAAAAAACGCCCCTTGTATTTGCTGGCGGTTTCTAAGCCTCTTTCAACATTGATATCTGCCACACCGACTAGTTCAACATCTTTCATTGAACTCAATACGCGGGCATGATGTTGTCCCATGTTACCCACCCCGATTACGCCTACGCGAATCGGTCTTGGTTGATTGCGCTGTGTGTATGAATTTGATTCTGCCACTGACATGCTATTTTGCACTATTGTTCTCTCCTCAACCACCAAATTTAGAGACGCTGCGGCCGTTGGCATTTATACTGAACAGCCAGTTATGATCCGTCTAAAACCATCCAGATGGTAACATAGAGGCTCTGTTTATGAAGAATTTCAAAGTTTGCGATAGTTCCCGCAATCTGGCTGTCTTTTTTATGTTCAGTTTTAAATCAATCAGTTTTTTGCTCTTTGCACAATAGCTAATGTGTTTTTTTATTAACTTTAAACATAAACTAAATTGTAGGTGAAAATTTCTCAATGTCAGTTAGGCAATTGTTTACCAGTATATTTTCCAACAAAAAAGGTTGTAAATAAATATTTTTTTGGTCAGTAAATCTACAAAAATAGCAAGAATCACACTGAGGTAATAGTCCAGTTTATAAACTGGTACATGATGAAAGAAAAAAAGACTAGTGAGGGTAATTTCTAATTTTTTAATATGATGATTTGGCAATTGAAAATCTAAAAATTTGGCAGCTAAGATGAAAGCCGTAATTTTGTTGTCTGGGGGATTAGACTCTTCTACTGTACTGTATCAAGCCAAGGCTGATGGTTGTGAGTGTTACGCAATTTCTTTTAATTATCAACAGCGACATCGCCGAGAGTTAAACTCAGCCAGGCAAATAGCGCAAATAGCCCAGATAGTAGAACATCAGGTGGTCAATTTTGACTTACGACAATGGGGTGGTTCAGCACTGACTGACAACAAAATCGATTTGCCCCAAGAACGTTCTTTGGATGAAATGGCGCAAAATATTCCTGTAACTTATGTCCCTGCCCGGAATACCATATTTTTAAGCTTTGCTTTGGGCTATGCAGAAGCGATCGCCGCTGAAAGAGTTTACATCGGTGTGAATGCCTTAGATTATTCCGGTTATCCTGATTGTCGTCCAGATTACATCCAGGCAATGCAGGAAGTATTTCGCCTGGGAACCAAGCAAGGCCGAGAAGGCCAACCAACTGAGATCGTCGCCCCTTTGGTTAATCTGAAAAAAACTGAAATTATCCAGCTTGGTAACAAATTAGGCGTTCCTTGGAATTTAACTTGGTCTTGCTATAGCGGCGGTGATGTAGCTTGCGGAGTCTGTGACTCTTGTCGCTTGCGGCTGGCAGCTTTTGATGAATTAGGCTTAACAGACCCAGTTCCTTATGCTTAGGGAGTGGTGAGTAGTGAATGGGGAGTTAGATATTCCTGCACCCCTGCACCCCTGCTTCATCCCTGCGGTAAGCGTTGTACTTGAATTTGGTGCAGCCTTGGCCCAACAACTGAGACTATAGTGAATTGGAGATTGTCGAAAAATAAAATTTCATCTTTGGTGGGCATTTTCTGCAATTGATAAAGTAGAAAACCACCCAAGGTTTGATATTCCCTAGTTAAAGGCAAACGGAGATTTAAAACTTCGTTGAGGTCTTCGAGATTAATCTGTGCTTGTACCAAAAATGTGTCTTGATCCACAATCTCAATCAACAAGTCTTCGCTGTTTTCTGGTTCCCCTGTATTGCCAATAATTTCGCCAATCACATCTTGGATAGTCACTAGCCCTACAGTCCCGCCAAATTCATCGACGACGATGACCATAGCTGGTTTTTCTTGTTGCATCATCGGCAATAGTTCACTCAGGGGTGTGTTTTCTGGCACAAATCGGGCGGGGCGCATCCACGGTTGGAGATGGGATGTAAAAGTTAGTTTCTCCATCGCTAAGGGTTGGGCTAAGTCGCGGAAGTAAACAATCCCGCGAATGTCGTCTAAAGATTCGCCAATGATCGGATAGCGGGAGTGACCTGTAGTGGTCATTTCCTGGAGTAAATTCTGGAAGGTAGCATCTTTGGGTAAGGCGATAATGCCCGTCCGAGGAATCATCACATCTTGGGCTGTGACATCACCAAACTCAAAGACATTATTCAGGAGTTGACGTTCAGAGTGTTCTAAGCCAGTAGATTCCCGTTCTGTGGCAATGATCATCTGTAATTCTTCTGAGGTAACTGGTGGTCTCCAGCTTTGACCTGTGTATTCAATGCCAAAAATTCGTAACAAACAAAAAGTTGATTGGTTGAGAATCCAGATGAAGGGACTGAAAAAACGGACGATCGCTTTAACGGAAGGGCCTAAAAATCGCGCTAGTTGTTCAGAATATAGCAGCGCTAACGATTTTGGGCATAATTCCCCTAAGACAATTTGCAAATAGGCTACCAAAAAAAAGGCAATGGGAATTGACAGGGAATGGGCGATAAAGTTAGTTGTTGTGGCTGGTAAAGGCCAGGATTTCAACCATGTACTAACCAGTACGACAATTGTACTTTCGCCAATCCAGCCCAATGCCAAACTCGAAAGGGTAATGCCTAACTGTGTTGTCGATAGCACCCGATCAATGCTGCGTTGCAGTGTCTCAACTGCGATCGCTTGAATGTCACCCGCCTTAACTAACTGGTGAATCCGCGATCGCCTGACTGTCACCATCGAAAACTCTGCTGTTACAAAAAAGGCATTGATGGCAATCAGCAGTAGTACTGATAATAATCGCAGCCCTACATCTGCCCAAGTTAAACCAGGAAAACCAATCACTGCCAAAGCTCGTGTAAATTCACTTAAAGTAAAAAGGTAAAAGGTAAAAGTAAAAAGAATCTTTTGCCTTTTTACTTTTTACTTTTTACTTCCCAGCCCTACCTTGCTACAGGAATGTCAGATACATCTAACTTGAGTTTTTGTGCTGGATAATCTGTCAGAGACAGAGATACTTTATTCACATCATCCAGTAAAGCTGTAGGAATAATCACTGTACCTGAAAATGTTGGGCCATTTGCAGGTAATTCCGCTGGTAAACCTTCTGTACTAGCACTCAGGGTTCTGCCTTTGTCGTCGGTCACATCTAAAAAACTATACAAGAAGCGTACAGAATCTTTTCCTTTATTCTGCATTTTGACTTTTAAAAGTAAATCGCCTCCAGAATAACGCGCCGATTGCACTGCAAACGTTACACCATCACTTTCGGCATTCACCGGAAATCCTGGTTGGAGTTTTTCTTCTACTTCCTGCGGCTTTTCTGGTGGCTTCTGTTTGTTGTTAATATCTTCGTCTTCGTCTTCCAATTTTTCTGATTTAGCGGCTTTAGTCTTACCATCGATCCGAGACTTAACAATTTTTAATATTTCTTCTTCTTTTAATAACGTTACTCCTGGTTGTTGGGAGTTATTGGTCTTAGCGCTGGCGAATTTGGTTGTAGGGCGACCATCTGGGGTTGAAACTCCTTTAAGAGCCAAGCTTCCCAAATTAAAACCTAAAAACGCACTTACAGACCCTGCGCCCAACATCAGGATTAACAGAATCAACGTCAGTATGACAGTAGAATTTATTTTCATCGCTGATAAGCTGTTGCTGAAGAATGCTGGTCTATATTAAGAGCATTGAAGCTATGTACCTCAATCCTTAAAGGAACTTAATCAATCATAGTGTGCATGATTTCATAATTAAATTATGTAGTATAAAAATCTGATAAACTGTGATAAAAGGGTAGACAAATAGTAAATTTGAGATAAAATTGATATTCGACCAGGGTTGGCCGAGCGGTTGAGGCAGCGAACTCATAATTCGCCCAAGGCAGGTTCAACTCCTGCACCCTGGATTTTTAAGTGCTGAGTGCTGAGTGATAAGTTTTATCACTCAGAATTCAGGAGTCAGAATTCAGAATTGAATTGGAGTGTGATACTTCGACAAGCTTCTAATCACTTCTTTTAACCACTCAGCACTCAGCGAGAAGTTGCGTGCGCGGGTTCCCCGCGTTGAGCAAAGTTCGGTGACTCAGCACTCTAAAAGCGGAATTCTGTACCGACTTTGAGCTTGTTACTATTTAAGCGAGGGGATGCAAGTAAAGAAGTATCATAAGGATTGGGTAAATCTGGTGTGCGTAGATAAGGGTCATTACCGACTTGCTGAGTCATAACATCACGATAGAGTGTGTTCATCAATTCAGCATCACGGGCTATTTCATTCTCTGGAAAAGAATCCTTGAAACCGGAACCATTACCCAGAAAATTTTGTAGTTGGCGCTTGGGAGTGTTATTTTCGTAAAAATTGCGATCGTGACGGAAATAAGCTCGCTCAAATGCTTCATTAGCTGTTTCATAATTGGGTGTTGCTGTCTCAGCAGATGCCACAGAGGGAACAATCAACCCTGTAGCTAAAAGCACAAAAAAACCACCAAAGGGTTTAAACTTTATACCCATCTTGCTTAACTCCTCAATTTTGAGCAAATCTTAACTTATGCTTAATTGCAGAACTCTGATGAGTTCAACCTTTGGTGTAGCACAACTGATAATCATTTGTAATGACGCATTCTACTGAAACCCTTACCCAGGCTGATATTTGGTCAGCCACTGCTGACTTAGCTACTTTGCGCCACAAGCTATTAGATTTGTTTTGCCAACTCGCCTATCAAGAAGGTGATTTTGTGCTGGCTTCAGGGCTGCGTAGTTCTTATTACATCAATAAAACCCAGGTGACTCTCCATCCTCAAGGTGCTTTAGCTATTGGGCGTTTATTATTTCCCTTACTACCTGCGGATACTCAAGCTGTGGCAGGTTTAACATTAGGTGCAGATCCAATTGTGACAGCAGTCAGCGTGGTTTCTGTTTATGAAAACCGCCCCATCCCAGCACTAATTATCCGCAAAGAAGCCAAAGGTTACGGAACGAAAGCTTATATTGAAGGCCCCACTTTACCAGAAGGTACAAAAATCGTTGTTTTGGAAGATGTGGTGACAACTGGTCAGTCTGCCCTAAAAGCGGTAAATCGCCTGAAAGATGCAGGATATATCGTTGAACAAGTAATTGGACTAGTAGACCGCAAGCAAGGAGGCGCAGAACTTTACCAGTCTGTTGGTTTAAAGTTTGAAGCGTTGTTTGAAATTGAAGAGGTTCAACAAAGGTATCGGGAATTAGCGGGTTAAGCCACTAAGTTAACCGTCAAACATTGAGAAAAGAAGCTTTTGGCTGTAGAAATATAGGGGTGTAAAGGTTTTGAACACTTACACCCCTATATCTTTAAATTGTATTTTCGAGCGATCGCTTTAATTTTGATTCGGAATAACTTCCCAATATTCCAGCATCAAGGTCATTTATACTTTTTTATCTGGGTCAGCTTGAGGCAATACTGATTTATCTTCATCTAACGTGGGTAAAGGTACACCCAATAACCGCCTGGCAGAATCCTCTGCTAATTGTCGGTCTTGATCATTTTCAAACTGGGTTTCATCTAACAAATATTTGTGTCTAATTGCTTCATCCCGATTTGGTCGAGCGCCATTTTTCCATCTGTAATTAAATGTCATAAATTGAAATATGCTGAAATTGTGCTTGGGTCTGACTGTATTGATCCTATGTGGGTAATTGATGGTTACACTCTACCAGAGGTGGAAATAAATTCCTCTTTTTCTTGTTAATAATCTTCATAATTCTCATTTCAGCCTAATTCTTCTAGTAGAGGATAGAGCTAATTATAAATGCCTATACTGCAATTACCAAGCAATGAATTAATCAGCCCATAGTTTCACAGCAGCTATGGGCTTTTTCTTGAGTTTTTACCTATCTTGATTTCGGTATATGCCCAAAGGAATCAGAACAATTTAACTACCTCTTCAGGCTAAACATAATTAATGCTGATGATAGATTGGCTGCCTATCTTAAACTTGCTAATCTGTAATTGTCAGAGAGAAAATTAACTAGAAAAAACAAATGAACATTCTTGCTTGGATTGTCTTAGGTTTAATTGCTGGTGCTATTGCTAAAGCTATCTACCCTGGTCATCAAGGTGGCGGCATTTTAGGAACAATTTTGTTAGGAATTATTGGCGCATTTGTTGGTGGTAGCTTAGGAGTATTCTTCAGTACGGGGAATTTTGCACTAGCAGCCCCTACTCTTAGCATCCCTGGTATTTTAGTAGCGGTTTTAGGTGCTATTGTCGCCGTCTTCTTGTGGAACTTGCTAACTCGTCGTAGTACTGTTTAATTGATTTATTTTGGTTTAATTTATGATAAGCTTCAGGGAGCATTCGTTAATATTTTATCCCTGAATTTATTTAAAAAGATAGCGTTAGTCTCAAATTAGGCTAACGCTATTATATTTTTACCAATGAAAAATGACTAATAACAAATAAAAACCTGAGTTATAGCAATCTTAAATCATTCGTGAAATTCATTTTACTCTCTTTATTATCCTTCTTCGTGTCCTACTCTGCGGGTTCGCCGTCAGGCGTTCTCGTTCGACGAAGCCGTTCCCGAAGGGTAGAGTAGCCGCTATCGCGTCTATGCGATCGCTCTTTGCAGTTCGTTAAAAAGAAGATTGTTCACAACTCATTTAGGATTGCTATAGTCAACTTTATTTCTACCAATCTACCTAATTGCTTCTTTCTGCTGTTGATAAAGCTGTTTAAATTGCTGTTGCCGCTGTTTATGATCAACGATTGGTTCAGGGTAGCCAACAGCGCAACGCTCTAAAGGCGTAATTTTCCCAGTTACTAAATATTCAGTATCTATAGATCTTAATTCTGGCAGCCATTGGCGGATGTATTCGCCATCTAGATCAAATTTTTGTGCTTGACTAGCCGGATTAAAAATTCGCACAGGTTTAGCATCCATCCCACTTGATGCACTCCATTGCCAACCGCCATTATTGGCTGATAAATCACCGTCAATTAGCTTTTGCATAAAGTATTTTTCGCCTAATTGCGGACTAATTAGCAAGTCTTTGGTGAGGAAACTAGCAACAATCATCCGACAACGGTTGTGCATCCAACCGATTTCATTTAATTGCCGCATGGCTGCATCTACGATGGGGTAGCCTGTTCTACCTTCGCACCAAGCCTGGAAGTGTACGTCGTTGGTTTCCCAAGGAAAGTTTTTGAAGACATCACGATAAGCACCTTCAGCTAATTCGGGGAAATTATACATGGCGTGTTGATAAAATTCGCGCCATGCTAGTTCTTGTTGCCAAGTACGGATACCAGTGGTTGCTTCTTCACTGCGGCTATCTTCTTGTGCTTGTGTTGTGGCTTGCCAAACATGACGAATCCCAATTGCGCCAAATTTCAAAGCGGCACTTAGTTGCGATGTACCATCTGTGGCGGGGAAGTTGCGCTGTTCTTGATATTCGGTAATAGCTTTATAGGTAAACTTTTCTAACCTTGTTTGGGCGGCGATTTCGCCTGGGGGCAAAATTAACTCAGCATCCCAGATAAATCCTAAATCTTTGGCACTGGGTAAGGGAATTGCACCTGTGTTTTTGGCTATTTCTTGTTCGGCTGGTGTTAATCCTTCAGCGGTTTGTAAGGTTTCTACTAGTGGCGCTTTTGGTTTGCTAATCCAATTTTTCCAAAAAGGGGTATAAACCGTGTAAGGCGAATTGCTACCTGTGCGAATTTCATCTGGAGAGTGGAGGATTTGATCCCAATTTTCGGTGAGAAACTCAATGCCTTTCTCTTTGAGTGCGTCAATTATAGTGCGATCGCGTACTTGAGAATATGGTTCTACATCCCAATTCCAAAACACAGCTTTGGCATTCAAAGCTTTAGCCAAAGCGGGAATTGCTTGCAGAGGATCAGCATAGAGAATCAGCAATTGGCTACCAATTTGGGCATATCGCTCTTGTAATGCCTGTAAACAGCCAATCATGTATTTTACTCTGACAGGCGCAACATCATCACGTTCAAGAATATTGCGATCAAGACAAAATACACCCACCACTTTCGGACTTTGCCTCCTTGCCGCAGCTAGTCCGGTATTATCAGAAATGCGTAAGTCCCGACGATGCCAAAATAGAATTAACTCAGACATTCCATACCTATTACAGTTCACTTGTACTATGCTAAATCCTAGCAGTAAGTAGCCTTGATGAACTATATCAAGCAGTAGGTCGGAAAGAGAGATTCGAGAGTAGTATTTTTAACTCAGCACGCTGCTCAACGCCCCGCTACACTAAAAGTTGAAATTTCTCACTTCACACTTCATCTTTCGGGTTAATTTCACAAACTAGTTCATAGACTATCGTCTTTGGTGGCTCGACAAATAAAGGCATCATCTTTTTCAAAATGTGTTGATAAACTTCATTTTGATTAGCCTCCATATCTTCTACACTCTCCCAAAAAATTATAGATATGCCTCTGTCAGTTCCTGGTTCTTGTAAAAGATAGGCTCCTTTGAAACCTGTTGTATAGGTTAATACAGCTTCTTCATAAAGTTTTTTAGCAACTTCAAATTTACCAGGCTGAAATTCGCCCATTGCCACATGAGTAAATTTATGTCTGAGAAAATCTTGAAAATCCATAAAATTTTCCTCCGTGTCTTTAGTCTTTTTACAGATTTAGTTGTAATTTATTTGACAAATTATTTTGATTTTACTTTTTTATCTGAAAAACTAAAATATCATTATCGAGAGCCATCACAGCAAAAATAAGTAAAACTTAAACTTTACTTTATTTAACTTAAATTACTAAACTAGAGAGAAATGACTCATGACAATCTTAACCAGAGAATTTACAAATTGAACGCACCTCAGCTAATCTCAATTTCGGCAAACTGGTTTTTTACTTGCCATTTTGGCAATTTTATTCCACAAACTGATCAATATGGCTGGATCTTTTTTAATTAAGCAGTAAATAAGAAAAATTAATATTTTCTCCAAATTGATTACTGCCTATATTGTGTAGCTTTAAAAACATAATTACTGATTTTGATATTGGGAAAATGTTTAAAAACTAGCATGGTTAATAAGTTTACTCATTTAAACAGAAGAATAAAAAGTTACATGGTGAGTGACTCAAGCAGTTTTACACTGACAATACGTACAATTTATTTTTTGACTCAATGGATCATCTATCCAGCATTTAACAATAGAATGAGTTTGAATACCCCCATTAGATAATTAGTCTAAGACTAGAGAAACATTGCCTTGAAGCAAAAAATTCCATTTTTGCAGTTAATTTTGTATAAGGCTCTATTAATTTTTAATAAATGATATTCATCTTTCATTTACTGTGGTTTTCATCCACTACCTTGTTCTGAAGTCAAGAACATACATTAAATAGACTAATTAACTATGCGACTACAAGAGCAGCTAATTAATTGTCCGAATTTAAATCATCTGATTAATCATTATCCTTTAACTATTAGCCCTGATAGCTACATAGTCGATGCTATTGTTTTGATGAGTCAGAAAAAAACTCAAAATTTATCTCTACCTAGCTTAAGTAGATATTTAAAGCTGGACATCTATAATCAGCAAGAAAATAGTTGTGTCTTGGTCGTCGATTCTGGATATTTGTTGGGGATAATCACGGCAAAAGATATAGTAAACATTATTGCGGCTGGAGTAGATATTACCCAGAGAAAAGTATCTGAAGTGATGGTGACAGCATTGATCACTCTCAGCAAAAGCTATGCAAAAGATATATTCATAGCTTGGTCACTGTTGCGTCACTATCAAATTAGTTATTTGCCAATTGTGGATCACCAAGAAAAATTAACAGGAATTCTTACTGCTAGTGTTTTACTGCAAGCTTTTAAGCGTGACACAATAGTTAGGATCAAAACAGCTTTACAGCAACCACAAAATAATTATCGAACAACCAATGGCATAAGTTGTTCTATTCATCATCGCCAGCCAGAAAGAGAATCCAAATTACCTACTTTCATATCAATTCATCAAGAACTTGAACAAACTCGTAAAAAACTTCAGATGGTAGAAGAAAAACTGTACCAAACTCATGATGAATTAGAAAAAATAGTGGCAGAAAATAAGCTGTTGCAACAGAAAATATGGGAATACCAGCAAGCTGAGGAAAGCTGGCACAATAAAGAAAAGCTTTATTGCGAACAAAAAGAAGCCGCATTAAGGGAAAGCGAGGCGAAATTTCATCATTTTGTCGACAATATTCAATCTCTGATTTGGTGGAAAGACTCCCAAACAGGGCAATTTTTGTATGTTAATCCGGCTTATGAGGAAATTTGGGGTCTTTCTCGCCAAAGTTTGTATGCACAGCCGCTATCGTGGATGGATGCGGTATATCCAGCTGATCGCGATCGCGTTGCTCAAATGATGGTACAACATTTAGCTGGAGAACCGACCGAAATTGAATATCGCGGGTGAAGGAAAAAAGGTGTGGGAGAGTAGTTAGCGGATGAGGTACGCTAACATAGCTCTTGATGCTATGCAACCAAACTACCCATGAACAACCTACAGTCAATTCTGTCTCACATCAGTGACACA